>CAZDXW010000011.1:8517-12132 GCA_964509485.1 uncultured Christensenella sp. | reverse complement strand
AGCAGCACGCTGGAGGAATCCTCCACCTCGTAGCCAAACGTCAGCGTATCGTGAAATCCCGCAACCTGCTTGACCTTGCTGCCGGTGACGTACTGAATCAGGTCGATGCAGTGCACGCCCATGTCCATCAGTGACCCGCCGCCCGCGGTGCTCTTTTGCTGGCGCCAGTTGCCGGGGATATCCGGATACCAGCAGGTGAACTGCGCAAAGCCGGAAACGACCGCGCCAATTTGTCCCGCCTGAACCGCCTCGCGCATCGCCATCACGTTCGCGCCAAAGCGCATCATCAGCCCCGCCGCAATCAGAATGCCACGCGCGTTGCAGTAATCCAGCACTTCCTGTCCTTCCGCGCTGGTCATGGCGAGCGGTTTCTCAATCAAAATATGCTTGCCTGCGTCCGCGGCCATCTTCGCCTGCTTGGCGTGCAGTACCACCGGAGACGCAATGTAGACCGCGTCCACCTCGGAATCCGCGAGCAGTTCCGCCTCCGAGTCGTAGGCGCGCTTTGCGCCGTACTTCTCCTTCAGCCGGTTCGCCTGCTGCCGGTCAATCTCCATCACCGCGACGAGCTCGGCATTGTTCGCCAGCATCATGCCGGGAATCGTCCTTCGATCTGCAATGCCACCGGCGCCGATCACGCCCCAACGTACTTTTTCCTGTTCTGCCATTGTGTTTACTCCTAACCGTCAAAAAAGGGAGGAGAGCGCCGGTCCATCCCCTGTGCGCAGACCGGCGCCCGAACAATTACGCTTTTGTATGCGCGGAAAGCACCGCGGTAAACGCCTCAATCACCCGGCGGATATGTACTTCGTCCCACGTCGGATGCAGGAAGAGGTTTACCGTTCTCGCGCGCAGCGACTTTGCAACCGGGCAGAGCACCTGTTCGTAGCTCAACCCCTGCGCCGTATACTCCTTCGAGTGGAAGGGGAACTGCGCCGTGCCAAAACCGTTCAGCTCCTTGTACGCGCGCTCCTCATACGCCTCCGGCCACTGGATTCCGTAGCACGGAATCTTCTCCTCGTGCAGTGCGTGCAAAATACCCTGCGCATCCGTCGTCAGCTCGTCCAGATTCAGCGTGATGGGATACCACCAGTAGGAATTCTGCCGTTCCGCCGTGTTGACCGGCAGTTTCGCAATGCCCTTTAACCCCTGAAACGCTTTGTCATACATCTTTGCGTATTGCAGTCTGCGCGGCAGGTTCCAGCTATCGAACCGCTTCATCTCGTTGATGCCAATCATGGACTGCATCTCCGTCATGCGGTAGTTAAAGCCCACGCGAGTGTGGATGTACGGCAGCTTTTCCTCCAGCGCAAGCATGTTCATGCGCTTCTTAACGTCGTAGCCGTGGTCGCGGAACGAGCGGGCTTCCCAGCCGACATTCTCGTCGTTGGTCAGCACCATGCCGCCCTCGCCGCCCGTCGTGAAGTGTTTCGACTGGCAGAAGCTGAAGCAGCCGACGTCGCCGATCGTGCCAACCATCTTGCCGTTGTACTTGCCGCCAATGCACTGCGCCGCGTCTTCAATCACGTACAGATGATGCCGCTTTGCAATGTCCAGAATGCGCGCCATATCGCACACCACGCCGTAGAGATGAACGCAGACGATGCCCTTCGTACGCGGCGTAATCTTGCGCTCGATGTCGTCCGGATCCACGGTGTGATCCTCCGTCACGTCGCAGAACACGGGGACGGCCCCGGCCTGCACGATGGAGAAGGACGAAGCGATAAACGAGTAGGATGGCACCAGCACCTCGTCCCCTGGCCCAATGCCAAGGCTCGCCAGACCAATGTGCAACGCCGCCGTTCCGTTCGTGCAGGAAATTGCCATCTTTGCTCCGGACCACGCGCGGAACTGTTCTTCAAACTCCATGCCCTTCTTGCCGGTCCAGTAGTTCACCAGTCCGCTCTTGAGAATATCCGCAACGTCCTGCGGCGTTTCCGGCGCAAACTGCGGCCACATCGGGAATCCAAGCTCGAGGATGCCCGCGGCATTCATCACCAATTGCTCGTTCGGCTGTTTCATGTTTTCGCTCCCTGTTATTTTAATTAGTCCAGTGACTAAATATATTAATACTATTCTTTCTGCCCTTTGTCAACAAGGATGCGCATTTTTTATCTGGATTTTTTCGGAATTGTTTTATCAAAAGATCGTGCAATCGATCGGTAATTCCTTGTTCATGTGTCGCGATGCAGTAAATAATACCTTTCACTGCCCGCGCTCCGTTCGTTGACGGAGCAAGAGAAACGGTCTTTGCCCGCGGCAGCCGGCCGCAAAGCAAATAAGCCCCTGATACATATGATTACGTTCTTGTGTTTGTCGCGAGGGAACCGGACTCGGCTCCACGGGAACAGATGCGATTATATAATATGCGATTGAACTCTCGTGTTTCCCGCGAAGGAACCGAAACGGTTCCTTCGCGGGCATGTTTCGTTTGATCGCTTGCGTACCTTAGCCGTTCGGGAACGAGTAGTAGTCCGCAATATTCTCGGTGTTGCAGATGTAGAGCGGGATGTTCGTGACCTTCTCAAACTCGGTCTGACCCTGCACATACTTCGTGTAGCTGTCCAGCGTGATGCGGGCAATCGCGGCCGGATCAACAATGAGGCAGGCTTCGTAGATCGGGTGTGCGTCGCGCAGCGCGCGGAACGGTTCGTCGCCGTATGCGCCCATGCAGAACACTTTGACGCCGGTCAGGCCGCGCGCTTCGATTGCGGAAACCGCGCCCCACGCGCCGTTGTCCACAACGCTCACGACGATGTCAAACGGTTCCACGATGTTGGTAACGGCATTCGCGCCCTTTTCACGGTTGCCTTCGCAATCCTGGCGGGAGATGACGGTCAGTGCATCCGGATTGGCGTTGACAACTTCCATGAAGGCGTCTTCACGCGTGATGCAGTGCTCGGAGGCATAGTTGCCCAGCAGGATGATGCGCGCCGGGAGTTTGTCCGCCATGTTGGTCTTGACCCATTCCAGCACGTAGTCGCCAACCATTTTGCCGGTTTCCACGTTGTCCCAACCGGTGTGGGTGATGATGCCTTCGTAGGAAGGCGCGCTGTCGTAGGTGAACACCGGGATACCGGCGGCCGTTGCCTTTTCGAAGGCCGCGGTGCAGCCGTCAAACGTCGCGGGATCGGCGAAGATAACATCCACGTCGCGCGCGATCATGTTTTCGATCTGCTTGGACTGCGTCTCTGCGTTCAGATCGCCGTCTTCCACGGTGATTTCGGCGCCAAGCGCGGTAGCCTGCTTTTCGAATTCCTCAGCCAGCAGAGCGCACCATACGTCACCCTTGTAGACGATGGTATTGCCGATCTTGAGGCCGGCCAGCGGTTTGCTCGCATCCGCGGCGGGGGCTTCGGTGGCTGCTTCGGCAGCGGGGGCTTCCGTTGCGGCGGCGGCGGGTTCTTCCGCGGCGGGTTCCACTGCGGCGGGTGCCGCGCAACCGAAAATGGAGATTGCAAGCATCGCTACCAGCAGCATGGACAGAAACTTCTTCATAGTAGGGACTCCTCCTTGATGTTTTATTTTTAACAGTTTCCCGTTAAATCCGTGTGTTTTGGAGGTAGGGACTCCTCCTTGATGTTTTGGTTTTCACCTTTCCCCGTTAAATCCGTA
>CAZDXW010000011.1:3882-8417 GCA_964509485.1 uncultured Christensenella sp. | reverse complement strand
TTATACGCAGAGCGCCATGATCTTTTCCTGCGTCGCTTCTTCGCGCATCAGTTCGCCCATCTTCTTGCCTTCGTGCAGCACGACGATGCGATCGCACATGCCCAGAATCTCCGGCATTTCGGACGAGATCATGATGACGGTTCTACCCTGCTCCACAAGCACGTTGATGAGCCCGTAGATCTCCGCCTTCGCGCCAACGTCGATGCCGCGCGTCGGCTCATCCAGAAACAGAATCTCGCTGTTCTGGAGCAGCCACTTCGCAACAACGACCTTCTGCTGGTTGCCGCCGGATAGATACTGTACCTGGGTGTCCAGCGTCGGCGTTGCAACGCGCAGCTTCTGGGCGTATTCCTCCGCATATTTTGCCTCGAGCTTCTCGCGGACGATGCCGCGGCGAATGATCTTGTCGAGACTCACCATGCAGATGTTGCGCTTGACGGAGAAAATCTGAACCAGCCCCTGCAGCTTCCGATCCTCCGGAATCAAGCCCAGTCCATCGTGAATCGCCTCGCGGAAGGACCGGTAATGCACCTTTTTCCCGCGAACGAAGATTTCGCCGGAGTCGATTCGGTCAATGCCCAATATGGCGCGCGCAAGTTCGGTGCGCCCCGCTCCGACCAGACCGGAGATGCCGAGCACCTCGCCTTTTCGAACCGAAAAGCTGATGTCGTGCAGCACGCCCCTGCGGCAGAGGTTCTTCACGTCGAGGATTACGTCGCCGGTCGCCGCGGCAATCTTGGGATACTCCTGTCCGAGTTCGCGGCCAACCATCAGCGAGATCAGCTTTTCGCGCGAGACGTCCGCAACCGGCAGTGTCGCAACATGCTTGCCGTCGCGCAAGACGGTGACGTTGTCCGCCAGATTGAACACCTCGTCCAGACGATGCGAAATGTAGATGATCGTAATACCTTCCGAGCGGAGCTTCTTTACGATTCCGAACATAATGTCCAGCTCGCGGTCGGTCAGCGTTGCCGAGGGTTCGTCCATGATCAGTAGTTTGCAGTTCATGTTGACCGCGCGGCAAATCTCAACGATCTGCTTCTTCGCAACGGTCAGCGTCTCGACCGGCGCGTCGACATCGATCTCCACGCCGAGGTTCTGAATGGTCTCCAGCGCGCGGCGGCGCATCTCTTTCCAGTCCACGAGACGTCCGCGCATAATCAGGTTTCCAACGAACAGATTCTCGGTTACGGAGAGCGGTTCCGCGAGCTTCACTTCCTGGTGGACAACCGCGATGCCGGCCGCGCGGGATTCATGGGGCGTGCGGAACTCCACGCAGTTTCCGTTGAGGAGAACTTTCCCCTCCTCCGCATGATAGATGCCCGCCAGAATCTTAATCAGCGTGCTCTTTCCGGCTCCATTCTCGCCAACCAGCGCATGAATGGTGCCGCGCTCGATTTGAAAGGATACCGAGTCAAGCGCTTTTACACCTGGAAAGCACTTGCTTGTTCCCTCTATACTCAGGATGTAGTCTTTCTCCATCGTGCTGTCAGCCCTTTCTTGATCTTCAGAAAACGTCGCCATTAAGCGCGTTTCCGGTTACGCAGCACGTCCAGACCGATGGCCGCGAGCAGTACAACGCCCTTGAGAACGTCCTGTACGAACGGGTCTACGTGCATCTGTGCCATGCCGTTGAACAGCGTAATGAGGAAGATGGAACCAAACATGGTGCCAATGATCTTGCCCTTGCCGCCCGCGAGGCTGATGCCGCCGATGATGGAACCAATGACCGCGTCAAACTCGTAGTTCTGGCCGTTCGTAATGGCGACGGAGTTCAACCGGCTCATCAGCACCACGCCGCTGAACGAAGCGAGCAATCCCGCGATGACGAACGCGAGGCACGTATACTTCTTCACGTCGATGCCGGAGAAGAACGCGGCTTCCTTGCTTCCGCCAACCGCGTAGATGTTCCGGCCCAACCGGGTTTTGGTCGAAAGAAACTGTGCTACGACATACAGGACAATCATGATGATGACGCAGTACGGAATCGGGCCGAGATAGCCGCGGCCGAAGAACGCAATCTGATCGGAGAAGGTTGCAATCGGCGTAGCGTTTGTAATGACCTTCGCCATGCCGTAGCAGATGTTCTGCAAGCCCAGCGTGGCGATGAACGCCGGCAGGCCGGCATACGCCGTGAGCACGCCGTTGGCAAGACCAATCGCCGTTCCGGCCAGCAGCATGATGATGATTGCCAGCCACGGGTTCATCTGCGCCGCGCCAGCGGTCATTCCCTTCATCAGAACCGCGCCCAGGCAACTGGTGAATGCGACGTTGCGCCCGAGCGACAGGTCGAAGTTACCGGTGAGTAGAACGATCGCCTGCCCCATGGCCGCAATGGACACCGTAGAGGTTTGAAGCAGGATGTTCTTCCAGTTTTCCCAGGAGAGGAAATAGGGCGACGTAAAAGAGAAGACAACGCTCATGAGAACAATCGCCACGATCGCCATATTCTCTTTTGTAAAATTGGATACCTTTTTCGCAAAATCGGAATTGGAATAGCTCACTTTGGATACGCAGGGGTCACTCATCGCTTTCACTCCTTTGATGGCGGTTTTACCATACCAATATTGATGCTGTGTCACCGGTTTGTTTGGGCTCGCGCTTGACTGCTTTCCGATTGAGGGGGTTCGTAAACGCAACGAAAACTACTTGCTGCACGATTGCGAGTAACAACAATGTTACGGTTCGTCGCGGCAATGCTTGCGGGATCGTTGATTTTCGCGGTTTGCTGATAATTGGATTTCGAAGCCGAATGTTTTTTAAGGATTTCCTAGAATATTTTCTGTTGATACGTGCATGCGCCTTTGCGTGCTGCATCGCAGTTCGATTGATGCCATGATACAATACCCATATTCAAAAATCAATACAAAATTTTGCATTTCTTTTGTTTTACATTTTTTAATAATTCTCGTGGACTATTATTATGCCCTATTTTTCTGACTTTTTCTTGTATTTGTTCGCATTTTAACTTGTTTTATTTTTTTCGCTGAATTATTTTTATTGCATTTTTTCCATTCGAATTTCAAATTTTGATCAGGAAACGCCAATTTTCCCGTCGTTTTGGGCTATAACGGCGGTTTGATGCGAAATCCGCGCTGTCCCGCAGCGCGATTGGCGGTTTTATCCGCCAGTAAAGAGGACGTATGCCTATGGTTCCCGGCAAAAGCTTTTCCACGCGCCGCTTGCCAGAAGCCCTTTGTTGATGCTAGAATACTAACAACATATGTCATAATTATTATTTCGTGCGATGGAGAAATCTGTATTCTGCAAAAGCAATGAGGTGTTCCTATGATTCATCCAATCGTCGCCGATAAAGCACCGACGAACTTCTCGCAGCAAAAGATTAAAGCGAGCAACACCATGCTGCTCTTTAATATCATTCGCAAAACAATGCCTACTTCGCGCGCGACGCTGGCAACCCAAACCAATCTTTCGCCAACCACCGTCTCCATGCTCGTGGACGAACTGATTCAGAACAAATGGATTCGCGAAACGGGCGCAGGCGCGTCCACCATGCGTGGACGAAAGCCGATTATGCTCGAGGTCAACGCGGCGGGCGGCTGCATTGCGACGGTAGAAATCATCAGCCACAGCTTTATCTGTTCGCTTTACGACATTTGCTTCCGCAAGCTCGGCAGCGTTCGCATACACGGCGCTACGCACACGAGCGAGCAGATCTCCGTGGAGATCAAAAAACTGCTCAAGGCAAAGCGCATTCCCATGTATCGGCTGATCGGAATTCACTTGATCTTTCCCGGCATCTTCGACGCGGAAACCGGTTACATCCAGTTTTCCGCCGTCATTCCCGCCGAGGAACTCACCGAGGCGGATCTGGTTGCGCAACTGCGCGAGAAATTTCCCGATTCGCGCGTGCTCATAAGCAACAACACGAGCGTGCTCGCGTTTACGGAGTACAGCTCGGACGACTACTCCCCCGAAAAGCGAGTGCTCGCCATCAACATTGACGAAGGCATCAGCGCCGGCGTCGTGTTGGGCGACGCGCACAAGGACCCCGCGCAGTGCTTTTCGCCGGAGATCGGCCATATCATCGTAGACCGAAACGGGCCGATGTGCCGCTGCTCCAACCGCGGCTGTCTCGAGAGCATCTGCTCCACCGCCGCGCTGTTTCGCGCGCTGAACGAACGCGCCGGACTTCACCTGACCTACAACGACTGCTTTGCCGCGCAGATCAACGAAGTTGCCATGCGCGAAGTGGCCGCGCGCTTCCTCGCGCAC
The DNA here is from genome assembly GCA_964509485.1 of uncultured Christensenella sp. Classification (GTDB taxonomy): domain Bacteria; phylum Bacillota; class Clostridia; order Christensenellales; family CAG-138; genus UBA7703. Next base: position 4,181 of record CAZDXW010000011.1, on the reverse strand, counting down.
GAACCGGCGGTTCTGGAGGTGTTGAACGACTATGTCTACGCGCTCTGCTGCGGGCTGGTCAGCGCGATCAACCTCTACGACGTCCACGTGATTCACATTGGCGGCTCCATCACCATGCTCGGCGAGGGCTTCCTCGACATGGTGCGAAAGACGATTCACAGTCAGTTCCGCTTGCTTCATGCGCAGGACGTCGCAATTGAAGCGTCCTCCGGCGATTTTGAGACGCTCCGCCGTTCCGCCGTCATGATGAGCATGGACGAAATCTTTAAAAACGAGCAATCCTGAGCGCATTCGATTCA
>CAZDXW010000011.1:2681-3782 GCA_964509485.1 uncultured Christensenella sp. | reverse complement strand
CATTCACTCCAACATCAAAGCGAGCAGCCCAGTGGGCTGCTCGCTTTTTGTCGCTCTCGTTTCAAGTTCGTCGAATCAACGCGCCAGCAGTTCCGTCGCCAGCGCCCGGCAGGCCGAAACCAGTCGTTCGCCCGCCGATGGATCGAACCGACTGGATACGAACGAGGTTTTCACCTCATATCCGCCCTCCGCGAATGCCTCCCGCGTTGGAATGTAGCCGACATAGTCGTTCGCAAGGCCAAAGACCATGGCAGATTCCACCGGCAAATCGCGCAGCGCACTCTGCGCATGCTCCAGAAACACCTCGCCCGGAAACGTCAATATCAGCGCGCCGCCAAGCCGTATGGCCTGAATCAGCGTTTCGTCGCTCTCCTGCCCCTTGTTTGCCATCTCCAGAATGCTCTCCGCTTCGACGCGCGGATCCAGACCGTGCAGCTGCGCGCCCGTTCCATGCTCCGCGTCGCGAATGACCGCCAAGGCGCGCTCGCGTTCCTCCGGCGAAATGCGCCGGATGGGCAATGTCAGCCGCGCCGTTGCCGCGGACAGCTCCGCTTCCCGCCGGAACGCGCGCCGAAGCAGCAGTCGGTCGATGATTTGAATCGCGCCGTGCGCAAGCCCTCTTCCAACGCGATCCGCCTCGGCAAAGCCCGTTACAAACGGCCCGTAGGGATCGGACGCAACCTGATTCCCCTGCGCGCCGTTGGCATACAACACGACCAGCTCCGGCCCATACCGTCGCTGAAGCGCGACGGTGAGCGCGTTTACATAGTCCCTCGTGTAGAGCCAGTCCGCGCCGCATACGATTGCCGGATGGCTGGTATAGCGAACAATCACGCCCTGCACCCGATCCTGCAAGTCCGCAAACGCAAATACATGCATCACCGGGTCACCGTTTGGCCCAGCAAGCCGCGCAATCTGAGCGCGGTCGTAGTCTTCAAACACCATCTTGAGCGTGCCGTCGTTCAGAATGACGCGGCGGTTAAACGAGTACCCCTCCACCACGTCGCTGCCAATCGCCAGTTGGGACTCCGCCGCCGAGGCCACCAGCTCCGGCACCACGGCGGATATCCGTTCCACCAGCCAGGCGCAATATTCGCCGCA
>CAZDXW010000011.1:0-2581 GCA_964509485.1 uncultured Christensenella sp. | reverse complement strand
CAAAGATCGTCGTGGACGCCGCGCGAGCGCGAATCCTCCCGCCCGTTTCCCGCCAGCGGAACGCCGATTGGCGCGGTGATAACGATGGAGCGAAAACTCGTCTTCATGCAGATTTTGCCCTCCGATGCGGATTTTTAAACGTCCAACCGACTCTGTGCGTGTTCATTCTAACCGCAGGCATAGGCGCCGTCAAGAGCGGGTTCGTTGGACGTTGCATTTTTTGCCTCTTCAAAAAACGTTGACAAACCGGATATTAGCGCTCATAATACGATTAATTCCTCCAGTGACATTATTATTTCTTCCATTCTTCGTGTTTCGTCAACCCCACGCGGACATTCGCGCCGCTTAATCCAATATTCAAAAAACGAGGAGGCCTCTGCCATGGACATGTTAAGCACGCTGCACGGTTCGTACTTCGAAACGATATTCCCCGCCGGTTGGGATATTGCCCGAATTCGCGACTGTTGCTCCAACAAACCCGAGGACGTATTGCAGCCCCAGCCGTTCTGGAACAAGGATTTTCGCCCGGTATCCTGCGAGAATCTGGAAGAGTTCGGCGCGTATATGGGACACGAGATTGCCTGGCAGATTCGGCTGGCCAAGGAAGCAAAGCACGATCTGATTCTGATTCTTCCGGTCGGGCCGATGGGCATGTATAAGTGGGCTGTGTACTTCCTGAAGGAATGGAACGTGGACTGCAAGCACGTGCACGGGTTCAACATGGACGAGTGGTCCGACGAGCAGGGCAACACGCTGCCCGCGAACGATCCCGCCGCGTTTCAAAACGCGATGCTCGGCGCGTTCTACGGGCCGCTTGGCGAGCTGACCGTTCCGGAGTCGCAGCGTCACTTTGCCACGCGTGACGAACTGCCGCGCTATGCCGAGCAGATTGCCGCGCTCAAAGCAAAGGGCGCCAAGCAGGTGCTGGTGTTCGGCATTGGCCGGGTTTGCCACATCGCGTTCTGGGAACCGCACTTTGCCAAGGATTATGCAACCCAGGCCGACTGGATGGCCGCGACCCATCGCGTAGGCGCGCGCCTGCATCCGCTGACGATTGAACAAAACGCGTTGACGAGCTTCCGCAGCAACTACGCGCTGATCCCCTGCTACGCCAATACAATTGGCCCGGGCATCATCTTCCAGTCCGACTACATCATTGGCGGGGCGGACGGCGTGTTCGCGCGCGGCATGCAGTGGCAGGGCATGTCGTTCTGGATGACGCTTCGCTATGGCCCGACCACCTGTATCACCTCCAGCTTCATCCCGACCATGCCGGGCAAGCTGTTCTTCATGAAGGAACTGGCCGGCCCGCTCTGCGCGGATACCAACTGAGCGAAGCGGCAGCCTTCCACAGCAACGGTTGTTTCCGCAAATGTTCGAAACTTTGCGCGTTGCCGTTTGAAAGACCGGCTGTTCCGTAAAAACCTGCATTCCAAGATGTATGCGCATGATTTGGCTTTCTTCCTCCTTTCGACCGGGTGTACTTAACAAATTGCGCAGCATTTTTCCCCAATCGATGCGACCCGGCAGCTTTGCCGGGGTGTCACGAGCAAACAAAAAGGCCACCAATTGGTGGCCTTTTGGTTTGTTTCTCGTATGCAATCAGCGTATTGTTCTATACGCGTTACTGCTTGTGTTTCCCGCTCCGGCTCAAATATACGATGCGATGAGCCTTTTCAGCACGTTTGAATCCGTCTTTCTTTCCAGCAAGGGCGTTCTCTGCTGTAGGACGGCGTTCTTCTGGTGGTAGGTGCTCTTCTCCTCGCGATAGAGCACACCGAGGGGAATCTTTTTGTTGAACTCCATCGCCTTTTGCATCGCGGCCGCCTTATTCTGCGGGTCGTAAGCGTCCTCCAGCTCATAAACGCGTTCGTTGTACCAGCCGAATGTGTTGATTTTATTAAAGCTGACGCAGGGTTGCAAAATGTCGACCAGCGCATACCCCTTGTAGGAAATCGCCTGTTTCATGAGTTCAATCAGCTGCGCCTTGTGCCCCGTAAAACCCCGCGCGACAAATCCCGCGCCGCAGGCAATGGCCAGCAGCACCGGATTCAGCGGCTCGCTGATATTTCCGTCGGTCTGCACGCCGGTCACCATGCCAAAGAGCGAGGTGGGCGACGCCTGCCCCTTGGTCAGGCCGTAGATCTGGTTGTCGTGCACAAAATGCGTAATGTCTACGTTTCTGCGGATGTTGTGCACAAAGTGATTGCCGCCCTCGCCGTAGGAGTCCCCGTCGCCGGTATTGACGATGACCGTGAGCGCTTCGTTGGCAATCTTCGCCGCAATCGCAGCCGGAAGCGAGCGTCCGTGGAGTCCGCAAAACGCATTTGCGCTCAAATACTGCGGCGTTTTTGCCGCCTGCCCAATCCCGGCCGCCAGCAGAACGTTCGCGGGTTCCTTGCCCAGCTGCTCCAGAGCGGTTTTCAGGCATTCAAGAATCACAAAATTTCCGCAGCCCGGGCACCAGGCGGTTTCGTAGGTGCAAAACGATTCCGTGCTCATTTCAGCTCCTCCTTTTGAACGCTGCTCACAATCTCCTCGGCAGAAATCTGCCTGCCGTCGTATTTTAGAATGCTGCCGG
>CAZDXW010000010.1:41227-50987 GCA_964509485.1 uncultured Christensenella sp. | reverse complement strand
TATTCCAAAGGGAATTGAAACGGCGGACGCCATGCTCAAGACGGCGGCGGTGTCGCTGCTGACGGCGCAGGCGGTCTGCGCGGGAAAATACATCGTGCTGATCTCGGGGGACGTTGCCGCCGTCACCGCCAGCGTGGACGCGGGCAAGGCGCTCTGCGGTGCGAGCCTGATTGACAGCCTCGTTCTTCCGAGCGTGCATCCGCAGGTGCTCGCGGCAACCGTCGCCTGCAGCGACGTGCCAAAGCCGAGCGCGCTGGGTATATTGGAGTCGTTTTCGCTCTGCGTGAGCATCAAGGTTGCGGATGCGGCGGTCAAGGCGGCGGATATCTCGCTCATCGAGATTCGCCTCGGCAGAGGGCTCGGCGGAAAGGCATTTGTCGTCTTTACCGGCGATGTTTCCGCCTGCGAGGCGGCGGTGCGCGCGGCGGAACAGGTGGAGGGCGCGCAGGGCATGCTTTCACAGTCCGTTGTGATTCCCTCGCCAAACATGGATCTGGTTCGACAGTCCATCTATTAAGAGCGAAACGGAGGGCGGTTTATGTATACCGGAACGGTCATCGGAACCGTGGTTGCGACAAAAAAATACGAAACGCTGTCCGGTATCAAGCTGCTGGTGGTGGAGACGATTGAGAACGGCAAGCCCGCGAAGGTCATCGTTGCCGCGGACGCGACGCGGCAGGCGGGGTTTGGCGATTTCGTATACTTGATTGGTTCCAAGGAAGCCTCGCTGCTCTTTCGGCAGAAGCTGGTTCCGGTGGACGCGGCGATTGCCGGATTTATCGACACTTATGACGTAGTAATTCAAAAGGAGAAACAAGCATGAAACTCGCACTCGGAATGGTAGAAACAAAAGGTTTGGTCGGCGCAATTGAAGCGGCGGACGCCATGGTCAAGGCGGCGAACGTGCAGCTCGTCGGCAAGGAAAAGATCGGCTCCGGCCTCGTCACCGTCATGGTGCGCGGGGACGTCGGCGCAGTGAAGGCCAGCGTCGAGGCGGGCGCGGCCGCGGCAAAGCGCGTTGGCGAGCTGTACTCGGTGCACGTCATCCCCAGCCCGCATGAGGATGTGGAACAGCTGCTTGGCGAGCAACCGAAGGCGAAGGCGCCGCAGAAGGCCGCCGCGAAGAACTAGGGCGAGCGTATGCGATTGGCCAGAGTCGTCGGAAACGTGGTTTCCACCGTCAAGGAACGCACGCACAGCAACTATAAGCTGCTGATCGTGCAATATCTCGACGGCGAGGGAAACCCCGTGGAAACCGAACAGATTGTGTTTGACGGAGCCGACGCGGGCGTTGGCGATCTTGTGCTGGTCAATGTGGACGGCGGCGCGGCGAAGATGCTGCTAAACGATAAGGAGATCATTTCCGACAACACGGCATGCGGCGTGATTGACCACTGGACGTTCGACGGGAAGGTGACGGGAAAATGAACATCAACGAAGTAGTACAAAAGGTAACGGAAGAGGTCTATAAACAGATGGGTGCGAGCGTAAAGCCGGCGCAGACGTCCGGCGGAAACCCGGAACTGGCGGGGCACATTGAGCACTCGATTTTAAACCCCGATATGACGCGCGAAAAGATCGTAAAAGAATGCGCGCTGGCAAAGCAATACAAGTTTGCCAACGTCTGCGTGACGCCGTATTTCGTCCGCGAGGCGGCGGAGGCGCTCAAGAGTTGTAACGTCGGCATCTGTGCGCCGGTCGGTTTTCCGCAGGGCGCGGCGAGCACGGCGGCGAAACTCTGCGAAATCAAGGAGTGCGTGGCAAACGGCGCAACGGAGCTGGACGTCGAGCTAAACATCGTCGCCATCAAGTCCGGCGAGTTCGACGAAGTCAAGCGCGAGCTCAAGGCAATGGTCGACGCGGCGGGCTTCGGCGTGAAGGTCAAGGCAATTTACGAACAGGGGCTCCTGACGGACGACGAGAAGAAGAAGACACTGGAGATCATTCGGGACGTTGCGCCCGCTTACGTGAAGATATCCAACGCGCTGACCGGCAAGGCCGCCTGCAAGGACGACGTTGCGTTCGTCAAGGCTATCGTTGGCGACGCGGTGAAAATCAAAATTGACGGCGGTATCAAGACAGCGGCGTTCGCGAGCGAAATTCTTGCGTCCGGCGCGGACCGCATTGGCTGCTCCGCCTCGGTTGCGATCGTAACAGGCGCATAAGGCACGCAGAAGATGGAACTCAACCTCAAGGGCAAGCATGCGATTGTCACCGGCGGCAGCCGGGGGCTGGGCGTCGCCATCTGCGAACGCCTCGCGCGCGAGGGAGCGGACGTGCTCCTGACCTACGCTGCCAACGCGGCAATGGCCGAGGACGTCGTTCAGCGCCTGACCGGCGAGTACGGCGTGCAAGCGGCGTGCCTGCGCGCGGACGTATCCGTTGAGGCGGATGTGCAGGCGCTGTTTCGCGCGGCTCAGGAGCGGTTCCAAACGGTGGACGTTCTCGTCAACAATGCGGGGATTTGCCCGGTCTCGCCCATCAAGGACACGTCGCTGGAGACCTGGAACCGCGTCATGGCGGTCAACATGGGCGGCGTGTTTCTCTGCTGCCGGGAGATGGTGAATCTTTCGATTGAGCAGGGAAAACCTGCGTCCATCATCAACGTTGCCTCGGCGACGGCGTATTTCGGCTCCAAGAACGGCAAAACGCACTACGCCGCGAGCAAGGGCGGGGTGATCTCATTCACCGTGTCGCTTGCCAAAGAGGTCGCGGCCAATAACATCCGCGTCAACGCCATTGCGCCGGGCATTATGTATACCGACATGACGGCGGAATTGCTGGAGCGCGACGCGGAGCACTATCGTAAGCAGATTCCGATCGGGCGGATCGCGGCGCTCGACGAGGTGGCTGCGGCGGTGGCGTTTCTCGCGGGGGATGCGTCCTCCTACATGACCGGCTCGACGCTCGATCTCAGCGGCGGACAATGCGGACGCTGAGTTGAGCGAATAAATCTTTGGCGCCGAACGACGCCTTTTGTCTAGATAAAGACGTTGCAATAGAAAACCGCCCATTTGGGCGGTTTTTTGTGCATGTCGTTCAAAAGAGTATTTCGAAAGAGTCCACTCGTATTATGTTTCGCTTGTCTCCCAGGGCATGACGAGGCTTTCTCCGTCGTCTCCATTCAGTATGGCGATCATCCGCTCGGCGGTCTGCTGGCCGAGCTTTTCCTTGGGATGCTCCAGCGAACGAAAATCGACACACTGCTTTCCGGTGATCGTTCCGTCAAAGCTGCGAACAGCGGTCACGCTGCCGGGGTTCGTCTCCAGATAGGCGAGCAATTGCGAAGCGACTTCGTCGTTGTAGCAAACAATCGCGGTGCATTCCGCGGTGAACCGCGTAACGTCGAGCTGGAGCTCGACCGAACGCTTGGACTCGGTGCTGAACCAAAGCACATAATCGTCGTCTACGCGAAGGTCGGCTTGGGTCAGCGCGTCAATGTAGCCGGAGAAGCGACGGATTCCCTGAAGGTCGTCGCTTTTAAAGATGCCGCCAATCGAGCGGTGCCCGCGCGCAATGAGCTCGTTGGTGAGCTCGCGCGCGCCGCCGTAATCGTCCGTCACGACGGTTACGACCTTGCATTTCGGCTCCGTAATGAGTTCCGGATAATACCCGTTAAAAAAGACGAGCGGCGTGTTCTTGCAGGCAAGGTCGCGGTAAAATGACAGGTTGGGATTGGGCAGCGCCGTCTTCGTTCCTTCGACGATGATGCCGTCCACCGTGTTTACGGAGAGATGGTGCAGGATATCGCGCTCTTTGGCGATGCTGTTGTTTGTTGCCATGAGCTGAATGGAATAGCCGTTTCGCGTTGCGGCTTCCTCGATGCCGCGCAGAATGTAGGGGAAAATATAGGTGCTGATATAGGTGGTGATAACCGCGATGCGCATCGTCTTTTTCATGTGCTGCGCGCGGCTGGATACATAGGACCCGCTGCCTTGAACCTTGCTGATCAGGCCGTTTCGCTCCAGCAGTTCCAGCGCCTGGCGCACCGTCTGGCGACTGACCGCATATTGCTCCGCAAGCTCCAGCTCCGTTGGCAGTTTGTCGCCGGAGGTGTAGGAGCCGTCACCAATTGCAGCAGTGATTGTTGCGTAAAGTTGTAGGTACTTCTTCTGTGAACTCACAAAATTTGCTCCTGAACTTATTTACTATATTGTACAATACATCCCGAGTGTAAGGCAAGTGCGTTTCATAAATACATATTTTTTCAAACAGGATGAAATAAAAACAAAAATCTGACAAAAGCGATTCCGACAGAGAATAAACTTCGAAAAAACTACGATATGTACGCAAGATGTATTGACAAAACGAATTTAACACTGCTATTATTACAACAAAAAGCGCATAGTCGTACGGTGCAGACCACGATTACGCCCTTGCCGCCGGGCGGATTGCTTCTTATCGCGGCGATAATCCAACCAGACCGGAAGCATTTCTTGACTTTCAAAACAAACAAATAGAAATACAAAATCGAAACTGAAATCACGCGTAATTTCACACGACCAAAAGAGAATCAACAACAACAGTTCGAACAAGTTCATCCGCAGCAACCATTTGTGAGTTTATTCTGCTTCAGCAACTGAGATGCACAAGCTGTTTTACAGCAATCGCAACAATAAAAGGAGGATTTGGAGAAGAAGGAGTCGTAGCAGGTTCGGTTTGAGAAGAGAAAACCCGCCGCTCTTCCAACGCGAAGAATTCACCGGGTGGATTCGGCATGACGGGTAAGTCTGTGTCTGGGCAATCCAGAGCACTCGAGGAAACACACTCGAAGGAAACAAATAAAAAGAGGGAGTAAGCAATGGAGACGCAAAAGAAAAAGAAGCTGTCCTCCGGCATGTGGCTCGTGATCGTAGCCGTATTCCTGCTGGTCAGCATGGTGGGAACCAATTTGGTGAGCAACGGCGCTGGCAAGGTGCAGGTAACCACCTACACAGAGCCGCTGAGCGACCTGGCAAATCAGGTGAAGGCAAATGCGGAAGCCACGGGAAGAACCGTAGATGTTCTGTTCGATGGAAACGACAGCGCGCAGATCTGCTTCTCGGTCTATCGCCCGAAGAACGCAACCGCCGATACCCCGGCACCCTGCGTCGTTTGTGCGCACGGCTGGAACAACTCGAAGGAAATGCAGTATTCGAATTTCACCGAGCTTGCCCGCCGCGGCTTTGTGGTGATTGCGCTGGATCTTGCCGGGCACGGCCGGTCCGACGTAGCGGTCAGCCAATACACGAAGGATACGGAAGGCTTGCTGGCGGTCGTAGAGTATGCGATGAGCCTCGATTTTGTCGATATCAACAAGGTCGGCCTGACCGGGCATAGCGCGGGCGATCTCGACTGCTCCAATACGATCAAGCTGATCAACGTGGAAGGCTCCAACAACCATATCTCTTCGTGGTTCTGCTCCTCCGGCACGCTGGGTGCCATGTTCCTGACGCCGGAATTCACGAAGAACATGATCTGGGGACTCTCCGCCGGTAAATACGACGAACTCGACACCATCTTCTTCAGCACCAGTCATTTTCTGGATACACCGGGCGCAATCTCCATGGTGCAGCGCATGTATCCGGCCTTTGCTGGAACGGAAGTGACGGAAGGGCAGTGGTATGGACCGAACGGCCCGCTGGATACACCGGCACCGGGCGCAGCGCTGGGCGTGACGGATGCGTTTGCCATCTGGAATCCCGCATACACCCATCCGCAGGGCGTGTTCCACACGGAAGCAACCAAGCTTTCAATCGACTTCTTCTACGCGGCGTATGGCACGCCGACGGGCAGCACCTACATTCCTTCGGACAACCAGATTTGGACGTTGGGCGCCGTGTTCCAGACCATCGGGCTCGTCGCGTTCTTCGCACTGGTTCTGGTTCTCGCCGGACTGCTACTGAAAACGCCTCTCTTTAAGGACCTGAACCGCGGCGTCGCGAAGCAAGAATCCCTGCCCGCGTTCAAGAGCAGCAAGGAATGGATTCCGCTGGTACTGACGTTTGTCCCGCTGATGCTGTTTACGGTGTTTACGTACTTCCCCTGCTACAACGCCGGAAGCAAACTCTTTGACAGCGCGACCTATGGCGCACCAACCGTCAACGGCGTTGCCTGGTGGACGCTCTGCGCGGGATTGTTCTATCTGCTGATGATCGGGGTCAACAGCCTGCTGCGTAAGGCGTTCTATAAAGGCGACGCGATTGCCGGTTCGTTCGCTCCGGCTCGTCTGGATGGAATCGGCCACTTCCTCAAGACGCTCGGATTTGCCGCGGCCGTCGTTGCGCTCGCGTACATTCCCTGCTACATCGCGTATTTCGTCTTTGGCATGAACTTTGGCATAGCGGTCTACGTCGTCGGCGCGCCGCGCGCAAACTGGCTGCCGGATATCCTGCTTCGGTATTTGCCGATCTGGGTCGTGTTCATGGTGCCCAACGCGATTTTGAACGTAAACACGCGCTTCCGGGACATTCCGGAATGGGCGTCCACGCTGTTCTGCGTGCTGGCAAACCTGCTGCCAATCGGCATTCTGACTTGGGTGAACTATGCAACCCTCGTCAACACCGGCGTATTGATGTTCCCGTATGGTGATCCGAGCATTATGGCGTTCAACCTCTTTGCTCCGATGATCTTCATTGGAATCAGCAGCCGCTACATCTATAAAAAGACCGGCAACGTCTGGGCGGCGGGCATGATTAACGCCGGCGTAGTCGCGATGATGGCGGTGGCAATCACGCGCCACACCGTCGACTTCATGTTCCATTAAGCTTCCATCCGCATTCCATACCTCCCCCAGGTAACACACACATACCGGAATGAGTGCAATCGCGGCAAGCGCAATCTTGCCGCGATTGTACTTTTCTTGTCCGTATTTCGAAGCAAAACGAGTACTCGATCAAACAATTTTGAACAAATCTACCGCCGGAAGAGATGGTTTGACTAGAAATTAAATACAAATAAGGCAATATCTTCAGAATATGTATTGAAACGCATGTAAAAGTACAAAAATATTACGATATGTATTAAACAAGTATTGACAAATTGAAAACATTGTGGCTAATATAATAACAAATCATATCCAATTTGCGGCATTTTCCGCCAGACTGTACTTCCAGCCCGATTTCACGGGGGTAAGAGCCATCGAAACGGTCATTCGACAAGGCGATCCGCATCTTTTGGTTCGATTCACCGGTAAAAATTCAAAAACAGATTCAGAAAGGAGGGATACTTCTTGAAAAAAGCGTTGATTTGCGTCATCGTCCTCGTTCTGCTGTTTGCGGTTGTCGGCTGCGGCACCATTTCGGGCGAAAAGGCGATCAGCATTGCGTTGGCAGATCTGGGGATTGACCGCGTTGGGACAGCGAGCAATAAAGCGATTCTCAACAAGGACGACGATCCGATGACCTACAAAGTCATTCTCAACATGAATTCGTATTATGAGAACTACATCATTAACGCGAAGACCGGGGAAATCATCTCGCACGAAACCGTCGGCAACTAAACCTTGCTTGCACAGGAATCAACGGAACACACAAATAATTAGGGGGTAATCAGGATTCCATGGAAACGAAGAAATTCACCTTTAAGACCGCAGAGGGCAGCTGGCGCCTGTTAGGGCTGTTCCTCGCGATCGTGCTGCTTTGCAGCATCGTCTCCCAGCTGATCATTACGCAGGGATACAAAATTCAGATCAGCACCGTCAACTACGAAGTTCGCGGCGCGGAGCTGAACTTTGAGCTCTACAAGCCGACGACCGCCTCCAGCGCGGAGAAACTCCCCTGCGTCATTCTGTCGCACGGCGGCTCGGAGAGCCTCGCTGCAAACAGCCTGAACGCCTGGGAACTTGCCAAGCGCGGCTTCGTTGTCATGAACGTTAGCATGTACAGCTGCGGCCTCTCCGGTCAGCCGGCCATCAACGACGGCGGCACGAACGAAGAGAACTACTTCCGCGGCGGCACGCAGGGCATGTATGACGCGCTGCAGTATGCGCGCTCCATCGCGTATGTTGACCCGGCTCGAATCGCCTTCTGGGGCCATTCCGCGGGCTACATCTGCGAAACAGCCGCTATCGTACAGGACGGCGAGTGCCTGACCCTGAACGATCGCCTGCTCAATGTGCTGTATGACGAATTCGGCGTACAGATCACCGAAGCGCAGCTGACGGAAAATGCGGACGACATCGCCGCCGCCCAGCTCAGCCCCGATCAGCTCGCGGTCTATAACTACCGCAAGGCAGAAGTCCAGAAGATCGTGGATGGCTACGTCAAGGGCGCGAGAATCATTGAGTTCCTTTCCGAAGCGAAAGTGACCGTTGCCGGCCACGAAGTGATCCGCAACCCGCAGACCAACTTCATGGTTTCCGTCGGTTCCCATGAGGACAAGGGCACCTATTACAACGGCGAAACCGATCAGTACAAGTCCATCTTCCACACCGGCACCGCCAATGTGGAGCGCAACACCTGGTACAACATCGCCGATTACACCATGGATCCCACCGCAACCTCAACGGCGATCGGCTCCTTCTTTGACACCACCGTGGAAAACAGCGAAGCGCTCGCGACCGCGATTCAGAACGGCACCGCGCGCATCTTCCTCAACCCCGAGACGTTCCACAACGGCATGCTCTGGGACGGCCGCGCCATCAGCACGACGGTTGAGTTCTACACCCAGGTGCTCGGTTACAACAACGGCAACATGGGCGAGAACGCGGCAACCGCGATTGACAGCAAGGATCTCTCCAGCAGCTACATCGCGCTTGGCTTCACGACCGTGGCGTTCCTCTCGATGATTGCCGCTCTCGTAGCGCTAACCTCGATTCTGCTCAAGACCAAGTTCTTTGCCGGTACGGTTCTGGCGCCCTACACGCCGAAACTCTCCACCAAGGAAACCGGGTTCTACATTGCGGCCGTGTTCGCCTTCATCGCGGCGTTCCTCGGCGTCTGGTTCAACTCGATGGCAGACCTGTCCTTCTCGCTCTCGAACGCGACAACCACCAAGTGGCTGCCATGGGAACCGGGCCAGATGCGTACCTTCATGATGGTCATCGGCACGGCGATTCCGGGCCTCATCCTGTTCCTCGTGCTCGGCCTCATCACGCGCAAGAAGAACAGCGAAACGCTCGCGAAGATCTCCGATGTCCACGTGGGCTGCGGCTGGAAGACCTTCTTCAAGACCTGCCTGCTCGCGCTCATCCTGTTCTCGACGTTCTACATTGCCGCCGCGTTCATCAAGGAGTTCTTTAACGCCCGCTTCCTCGTTGCGGACGGAACCTTCGAGATGATGAAGCCCTACGGCTTTATGAGAGTTTTCAAGTACGCCCTGATCATGCTGCCGTTCACGCTCATCATCAGCACCCTGAACAACATGTGGTCGCTGAAGAACGTGTCGGATTCGAAGGATACGCTCATCAACGTGATCGTAACCTCGTTGGGCGCCGAGGTCCTGATTCTGATCTCGATCCTCGTCACCTACTCCACGCCGCAGGCGGCTGTGCTGTTCAACCTCCACACGCTGCTGCCGATTATCATCTACGCGCCGGTACTCAACTACATCTATCGCAAGATGTACAAACTCACCGGCAACGTCTGGCTCGGCGCCATGATGGTTGCGCTCATCCTCGGCTGGAGACTCTCCTCGTATATCTCGCACCAGTTCATTTACTGGGGCCCGAACGAACTCTCCGCCTTCTGGGGCATCTATTAATCCGGGTAAGATTCAAAACCGCATCATACCTGGCTGGGCACGCAGGGGGGAGTCGACCGCGCGGTCGGCTCCCCTTTTC
>CAZDXW010000010.1:0-41127 GCA_964509485.1 uncultured Christensenella sp. | reverse complement strand
CATACCTGGCTGGGCACGCAGGGGGGAGTCGACCGCGCGGTCGGCTCCCCTTTTCACTTAAAACACGAATAATCAACGAGAAACTGTTTTTATAAAACGAACGAATTCAAAACCACGTAGCATCCCAAACTTACTATCCAAGTGGCGCTCTGGCGCCTCAGCAAGAAATGACAATGGCAGAAAGCAGCGCGCGTTCGGACAAAAGGCACAAGCATTTAAAGTAACAAAATCAGGAAACGTCCATTTGTCCGCGCGCGATGAAACGATAAAGAGCCCCGCTGCCGGACAGGCGGCAAGCAGAACAAAGCAAGATTCATTATTTACAGATAAACAGAAATTTACACAGGAAGGGATCGGCGGAAAGCCGCTGAACAGTGAAACCGCACATGAGCAACAGCAAGAGAAAAATCAACGAGCGCGAATTCTGGTTTGTTGTGGGTTCGCAGATGCTATACGGAGAGGCGGTGCTTCGCACCGTTGAACAGCGCGCACAGGAGATGGCGCGCGAAATGTCGAAGTCGCTGCCCTGCAAACTGATCTATAAAACGACCGTCAAGGACGCGGACGAAGCCACGCGCATCATGAAGGAAGCAAACGCCGCCGACGAATGCTGCGGCGTTGTCGCCTGGTGCCATACATTTTCTCCTTCGAAGATGTGGATTGAGGGGCTGCGTCTGCTGCAAAAGCCGTATTGCCATTTTGCGACGCAGTACAATCGAACGATTCCGGACAACGAAATCGACATGGATTTTATGAACCTCAACCAGTCCGCCCATGGCGACCGCGAGCACGGCTTCTTAACCGCGCGGATGCGCCTGCCGCGCAAGGTGATTATGGGATACTGGCAGGACGAAGCACCGCTGCGCGAACTGGGCGAATGGATGCGCGCCGCGGTCGGCACGAGCTTTAGCCGGAGTTTAAAGATCATGCGCTTTGGTGACAACATGCGCGACGTAGCCGTCACCGAGGGCGACAAGGTAGAGGCGCAGATCAAGCTCGGCTGGAGCGTCAACACCTGGCCGGTTGGAACACTCGTGGAGGAGATGTCGAAGGTAACGGAGGCGGAGATCGACGCAAAGCTGGCGGAGTACCGCGCGCGCTATGACATCGCCACCGACGACCTCGCGTCCGTTTGCTATCAGGCACTCGAAGAGGTCGCGATGCGCCGCATCTTCGAACGCGAGCAGATAGGAGCGTTTTCAAACACCTTTCAGGATCTCTATGGCATGAAACAGCTGCCGGGGCTCGCGAGCCAGAACCTGATGGCGGATCGCTATGGTTACGGCGGCGAGGGCGACTGGAAGGTCTCCGGCATGACCGCCGTCATTCTCGCAATGACGGAAGGCATGAACGGCGGTAGCACGTTTATTGAAGACTACACCTACCATCTGGAGCAGGGCAACGAATATTCGCTCGGCGCGCATATGCTGGAGGTAGGGCCCGGGATTGCGGCACAGCGCCCGCGCATCGAGGTGCACCCGCTTGGCATTGGCGACCGGGAACCGCCCGCGCGGCTCGTGTTTGAAGGCAAGCCCGGCAAGGCGATTGTCGTCACGCTGGTCGACATGGGCGGTCGGATGCGGATGATCCTGCAGGACATCGAGTGCGTCAAACCGATCTATGCCATGCGCAACCTGCCGGTGGCGCGCGTCATGTGGAAGGTGCTACCGGACCTATATGCGGGCACGAAGATGTGGATTCTCGCGGGTGGCGCACACCACAGCGTGCTTTCCTACGACGCAACGGCAGAGATGCTGACCGATTTTGCGGAGATGAACGAAATCGAGCTGGTGCACATTACGAAGGATTCGACGGTGGAAGCGTTCAAACAGCAGCTCTTCCTCAACGATCTCGCCTGGAAACTGAAGTCCTAAAAACGAGAAGAATTGACTGTTGAGACAGTCTCAGGGAACGAAAATGCTAGAGAAATTAAAACAATCGGTCTGTGAAGCGAACTGCCAGCTGCCCAAGCACGGGCTGGTGGCCTTCACCTGGGGCAACGTCTCCGGCGTTGACCGCGCGAGCGGGCTCATGGTCATCAAACCCAGCGGGGTGGAATACGAAGACCTCTCGCCGGAGCACATGGTCGTCGTAGAACTCGCGACCGGCAAGGTGGTGGAAGGGAAGCTGCATCCCTCTTCGGACACGGACACGCACCTCGAGCTCTACCGTAAATTCCCCGAAATCGGCGGCATCGTCCATACGCATAGCCAATGGGCGACGACGTTTGCGCAGAGCCGAATGGGCATTCCCGCGTTCGGAACGACACACGCGGACTACTTTTACGGCGAGGTTCCCTGCACCCGCGAGATGACCAAGCCGGAGATCGGCGGAAGCTATGAGCTCGAAACCGGCAAGGTCATCGTAGAGACGTTCGCAGACAAAAACCCGATGGAGATTCCCGCCGTGCTCGTCTGTAACCACGGCCCGTTTGCCTGGGGAACCAGTCCGGATGACGCGGTTTACCACGCGGTCGTGCTGGAGGAGTGCGCCAAGATGGCCTGGCAGAACCTGCTGTACAATCCGGCGCAGCAGCCGATTCCGCAGGAACTGTTGGACAAGCACTTTCTGCGCAAGCACGGCAAGAATGCCTACTACGGACAAAAATAGCGCGAATACCGAAGAAGAGCTCGACGTGAAACAGGAAATCAGGGAAGCAACATGTTAGGCAACCATCTGCTCGGTATCTACGAAAAGGCGCTGCCGGCCGATCTCTCCTGGCGGGAGCGGCTGACCGCTGCCAAACAGATGGGCTTTGACTTTGTCGAGATTTCGATTGACGAGGTGGACGAGCGGCTCGCGCGGCTCAACTGGAACCACGAACAGTGCAGAGCCTTGTCCGAGGCAATCGAGGAGACCGGCGTCCGGCTGAACAGCATGTGCCTCAGCGCACACCGCCGCTTTCCCTTTGGCAGCCGAAGCGCCGAAACGCGGGAACGGGCGAAGCGTATCGCCGAGCAGGCGATTTCATTTGCGGTTGAGTTTGGCATTCGCGTGATTCAGGTGGCGGGGTACGACGTGTACTACGAGCCGTCCGACGCGCAAACCCGCGCGCATTTTCTAGAAGGGCTGCGGGCGTTTTCGCAAATGGCGGAGCGCGCGCAGGTCATGCTCGCCGTCGAGATTATGGACACGGACTACATCAGCAGCATTGGCGCGTATCAGGCGCTTAAGGCGGCGATTCCCTCCCCGTGGCTGAACGTCTATCCGGACTTGGGGAACCTCTCTGCCTGGAATAAAAACGTATTGGAGCAGCTCGAGCAGGCAAGGCGCGAGATCGTCGCCGTGCACATCAAGGAAACGATTGCGCCAGCGCCCGGATGTTCCGGGCAGTTCAAGTGCGTTCCGTTCGGAACGGGCTGCGTCGATTTTTCCGCCGCGTTCGGCAAGCTGGAAACGCTCGGCTACCAAGGCCCCTATTTAATCGAAATGTGGCATCAACCGGGAAAAGACGCGCGAAGATCGATTTCCTCAGCGCTGGAGTTTGTACGGGCACAGTATGAGCAGGGGGTTCGCGCATGAAGTATTATATCGGGTTGGACAACGGCGGCACGACGACGAAAGCCGCCGTCTTTGACGAAACGGGCCGCGAAGTCGCCTCCTGCGGGGTCGGCACGCGCATGCTCGTTCCGCGACCGGGCTTCACCGAACGGGACATGGACGAAATGTGGGACGCGAACTGTTTGGTGCTCCGCAACGTGCTGCAAAAGGCGAACATCGCCCCGCAGGACGTAATGTGCATCGCCTGCTGCGGCCACGGCAAAGGCCTCTATCTCTGGGGCAAGGACGACCGTCCGGTTCGCCCCGGCATCATCTCGACGGACAACCGCGCCTGGGAGTATCCGAATACTTGGCTCCAACAGGGCGTGACGGATCGCGTGTTTGCACTTTCCTGCCAGCATGTGCTCGCGAGCCAGCCGGTTTCGCTGCTTGCGTGGTTGCGGGACAACGAACCGGGCGCGATTGAGCGCACGAAATACATCTTCGAGTGCAAGGATTACGTCCGCTTTCGGCTGACGAACACCGCCTGCGCCGAGCGGACGGACTATTCCGGCGCGAACTTTCTGGATCTGCATACGGGCGAGTATTCGCCGGAGCTGATGGAGCTCTTCGGGCTGGAGGAGTGCCTCACCAAGCTGCCGCCGTTGATTCGCTCTACCGACATTGCCGGATTTCTTTCCCGCGAGGCGGCGGAACGCACAGGCTTATGCGAAGGCACGCCCGTTGCGGGCGGCGCGTTTGACATAGATGCCTGCGCCATTGCCGTCAATGTGGTCAACGAAGACAACATCTGCATGATTGCGGGCACCTGGAGCATCAACGAGTATCTTTGCCGCGCGCCCGTGACCGACGGCAGCGTGCTGATGAACTCCTATTCGTTTTTACCGGAATACTATCTCGTGGAGGAATGCAGCCCGACCAGCGCGGGCAATCTGGAGTGGTTTATCACCACGCTGCTGCCGGAACTTAGGGCGACGGCGGAACAAAACGGCACTTCCATCTATAGCCAACTCGATCGTTGGGTGTCCCAAACGCCGCCGGAGGCAACCTGCCCGATCTTTCTACCGTTTCTGATGGCGAGTAACGTGCATCCAAATGCGATGGGTTGCTTTCTTGGCATGAGCAATTTTCATGCGCGCGAGCACCTTGTCCGCAGCATCTACGAAGGAGTGGCGTTTTCGCATCGGTACCATCTGGAAAAGCTGCTCGCGTCCAAGACGACGCCGACGCGGGCCATCCGCCTCGCGGGCGGCGCGGCAAAGAGCGCGGTCTGGACGCAGCTGTTTGCGGATGTGATGAACCTGCCCGTCGAGGCGGTCAACGTGAACGAAACGGGCGCGCTGGGCTGCGCCGTCATCTGCGCGGTCGCGTGCGGAGCGTACCCTTCGCTGGCGGAAGCGGCAGGGGCGATGTGTGCCATGTCACCGCCGTGCCTGCCAAACGAGCGGAACGCCGTGATCTACGAGGCGAAATACGCGGTCTATATAAAAGCGATCGAAGCGCTTGACCCGTTCTGGAACGATCTGCGGGCGCTGAACGAAACGCTCCAACAACAGTAAATTGATCGAGGCGCTCGACCCGTTCTGGAACGATCTGCGAGCGCTGAATGAAACGCTGCAACAACAACAGTAAAGGAGAACGCATATGGGAAACGGTTCCATTCCGAAGACGATGAAGGCGCTGGTTGCGTACAGCAAGGACACCTACAAACTGGAAACCGCCTGGCCGGTACCAACCTGCGGGGACGACGATATTCTGCTCAAGGTGGAAGGCTGCGGAATCTGTGCGGGCGACCTGAAATGCATGCATGGCGCGGATATGTTCTGGGGCGGCAACGGGCAGCCGAGCTGGGTGCAGCCGCCGTTTATTCCAGGGCACGAGTTCATTGGCGTTGCGGTTGAAATTGGCAAAAACGTGCGCGGCGTCGCGCTGGGCGACCGGCTGACCGCGGATCAGATTTACCCCTGCGGCGAATGCCGTTTCTGCAAAACCGGCAACTACTGGATGTGCCAACCGCATAAAATCTTCGGCTTCTTCAACGACGTTTGCGGCGGTATGGCGGAATATATGCTGCTACCGGCCAAGTCGGTGGTGCACCAGGTGCCAAAGACGCTTCCGCTGGAGCAGGCGCTCCTGATCGAGCCCTACGCCTGCAGCAAGCACTGCGTGGATCGCGCGCAGATTGGCAGCGAGGACGTCGTCGTGCTCTCCGGCGCGGGTACGCTGGGACTCGGCATGGTCACCTACGCGCATTCGCGTAACCCCAAAAAGCTCATCGTGCTGGACATCAAGGATGAGCGGCTGGAGAAGGCGAAGGCCTTCGGCGCGGATCTGGTGCTAAATCCCTTAAAGACGGACGTCGTCGCCGAGGTGCTCCGCTTGACGGACGGCTACGGCTGCGATACCTACATTGAAGCGACGGGGCATCCATCCTCGGTGACGCAGGGCATGGCGATGATTCGCAAGCTCGGCCGGTTCGTCGAATTCTCCGTCTTCAGCGCGCCCGCGACGCTCGACTGGTCGATCATTGGCGACCGCAAGGAGCTGGACGTGCTGGGTTCGCACCTCTCGCCGTATTGTTTCCCGTACGTGATTGAAAACATCGCGAGCGGCAGGCTCAAGACCGACGGCGTGGTAAGTAAAACCTTCCCGATTGAACAGTGGGAAACGGCGTTTGACTATGCAACCGGGCGCGCGGGCGACTTTAAGGTAGCGCTCACGTTTTAAACGATGGTATTTACCACTCAAATAAGGAGTAAGCAACATGGAATCTGCGGAGCAAATCCGAATCGACCTGCAAACAGGCAATACGTTTCTTGGCATCGAACTGGGGTCCACGCGCATCAAGGCGTCTCTGATTGACGGAACGCACCAGCCAATCGCCTCCGGCTCGTTCGCTTGGGAGAACCGGCTGGAAAACGGTGTTTGGACCTATCGGCTGGAGGACGCGATTGCTGGAATACAGGCGTGCTATGCGGACTTACTGCGGCAGGTTCGGGCGAACTATGACGTCACGCCGACCCGCTACCGCGCCATCGGCATTTCCGGCATGATGCACGGCTATCTGGCGCTGGATCGCGACGGAAAACAGCTCGCGCCGTTTCGCACCTGGCGAAACACCATGACCGGCGAGGCAGCCGAGCGATTGACGGAGCTGTTTTCGCAGAATATTCCGCAGCGCTGGAGCATAGCGCACCTGTATCACAGCATCCTACAGTGTGAGGCGCACGTGGAGAGAATCGACCTGCTGACCACGCTGGCGGGGTACATCCACTGGCGGCTGACCGGCGAGCGCGTGCTCGGCGTGGACGAGGCGAGCGGCATGTTCCCGATTGACGCGTCGACGAAGCAGTTTCATCCGCGCATGCTCGCGGCATTTCGCCGGCTGATTGCGGATCGCATGTATCCCTGGACGCTGGAGCAGATTCTACCGCGCGTCGCCGTGGCCGGAGAACGGGCGGGTTCCCTCACGCGGGAAGGCGCGCTGCTGCTCGACCCAAGCGGAGCGCTGGAAACGGGCATTCCGCTCTGTCCGCCGGAAGGCGACGCGGGCACGGGCATGGTCGCGACAAACAGCGTGTTGCCGCGCACCGGCAACGTCAGCGTCGGCACGAGCGTATTTGGCATGATTGTTCTCGAGCGGGAGCTCTCGCGCGTGTATCGCGAAATCGACCTCGTAACTACGCCCGCCGGAGACTCGGTCGCAATGGTGCACTGCAACAACGGCACGAGCGATATCGACGCCTGGATCAATCTGATTCGGGACTGCATGCGCGTCTACGGCTTGGAGCCGGACGAACGGACGCTGTATCAGAGCCTGTTTCGCAGCGCGCTGGAAGGTGAGGCGGACTGCGGCGGCCTGACCGGCTGCAACTATCTTTCCGGCGAGCATATTACGGATTTTACCAGCGGACGACCGCTGTTTGCCCGCCTGCCGGACGCGCGGCTGAACGCCGCGAACTTCATGCGTACGCAACTCTTTGGCGTGTTTGCGTCGCTTCGCATCGGCATGGATATCCTCACGGATGGCGAGTCGGTGAAGATTGACAACCTCAATGGACACGGTGGATTCTTCCGCGTGGAAGGCGCAGGCCAGCGCATCATGGCGGCGGCGCTACGCACGCCCGTAACCGTAATGGAGACCGCGGGCGACGGAGGCCCCTGGGGTATGGCGCTGCTGGCGGCATACATGGCGCAAAAGAGCGGCGGCGAAACGCTCGCGAACTATCTGGCGCAGCGAGTGTTCGCCGATTCCAAGCGCGCAACCGTCGTGCCGGGCGCGGCGGAGATGGCGGGGTTCGATGTGTATCGAACGCGGTTCTCCAAACTGCTGGACGCGGAGCGCGCCGCGCTGGAGATTCGGTAAACTACCGAATCAACGCGCCCATGCGCTCGGGAACGACCGCGAAGTAAAAAAACCGCACTCCGAAATGGAATGCGGAAGAATAAAGCGAAACAGTCTTTCACAAAGCAGCCGCTCGATCAGTCGACCGGCTGTTTTGCTGCGCTCGTTGCTGGGCCTCCATAAATGGCGATGGAGAGGACGTTTAGATTCTCTCGCGACGGAAGGTCTTCTATTTGGATGACCGTTTCAAACAGATGCAGGTTGGGCAGCGGAAGCAGCGTGGTAAGCAGAATATCATACTGCGGAGCCGACGACTGAAACGATGGCGCGGAATATTCTTCCAGATCACAGGCCGTCACCTCAATCGTGGAAAAGTCCGAACCATTGAACAGAGATTTCAGAAAGCTGGCGAGAAACTCCGCATGAATCCGACCGGAATCGCTGACGACGAGCACTCGCTTCAAAACGGTTGCGCGCGCGATATTCGGGAATCGGTAGCACACCTTCACGATCAGGTTGGACAGCATGGGACTCATATCGACACGCGTCCGCTCGGAGAACGCTTGCAGCTCGGTTCGGATCGCCTGATGCAGCGCGGGATGATCCTGCTCCAACGTAGAAGCCAGAAACTGCATGCGTCTGGGGAATCTGGATAGTGCAACCGGAAACAGCTTTCGATAAGAATACATCATGACGAGCACGCGATCCAACTGCTGCTGCGTTTCGGGATCACAAGTCAGATGCAGTTGTTCAAACAGCGACCGATAGAACCGTGCCACTTCGCGATGAAGCATTTCCGCTTCTTCGGCGGATTCCGGCTCCAGCAGAATCTGCTCTAAAAGACATAATACGGGCGTCAAGTGCTGCCGCTCAATCGCGGGAAACACCTGTTGCAGATAGCGAAAATC
The DNA here is from genome assembly GCA_964509485.1 of uncultured Christensenella sp. Lineage (GTDB taxonomy): Bacteria > Bacillota > Clostridia > Christensenellales > CAG-138 > UBA7703. The sequence goes on along the minus strand of CAZDXW010000010.1, from coordinate 32,373 downwards.
CTGATCGTCCAGATTGCCGCGCAGAATACCGGCATCCTTTGCATGGAATCCCTGATTTTCCCGGAGCAGGGAGATCAAAACAAACGACGTGACCATCGCGAGCACGGCGTCGTCCAGACAAAACAGATCCGCGCGTTCGCTCGGGACATTTTGCCAAATATAACGCTGAGCAAAGTCGAACAGACGAGTCCGGTCGATTGGCATCGATGCGCCGGGCAGAAAGTAATCGCCGTCCTTCCTGCGCCGCATCATGATCTCCGGACTCAACTCCAGATAAAACTCAGCGAGAAGTTTTCGAAGGGTCTGCTCGTTTTTGGCGACCAGTCGAAAACGGGTGCCGATCTGCCGAATGCAGCCTCCGGTTTCGGCCAAGTTGCTGTTGATGGTTGGCAAAGTGCGAATCAGCGTCGAACGACTTACGAACATGAGGTTGCGATAGAACTCCAACCCCTGATCGGGATATAGAATGACCTCTTTTAAAAATTGAACCGCGACGGAACGCTTGAACATGGCGACGGTGACTGCCTGCATGGCGGCGGAGCTATGGCTGGATAGACGCACGCCGTTCTTCAGCGAGACCTCAATGGACAGCGCGGTGCCCCACTCTTTTTTCATATAATTCAGGTCGGACTGAACGGTTCGTTCGCTCGCGCCAATCTGCGACGCGATCTCTTCTACCGTGAGCCATCCGATCTGTCGGGAGAGGAGATGGAGAATGCCGAGTCGTCGCTGGTCCGTTTCCGGCAGGAGTGTAATCATCTGGAAACCTCAACACACCAAGGTATGATTCTTATTTTATCAACATTTTTTAAGCAACTCCACACTTAATACGAACTAAATTCTAAAATTACATTGTAATACGAAAATTCTGAATACCACGTTTGCGGGTGTCTATATTATAATGCGAAATGTTACATTGTGATAATACACACAATGAAAGTATTATTGTACTGTAAGTATAAAACGAATTATGCAGCGCATAGGGTAGCCCGATCGCCTATATTCAGCGATTTCAGGCAATCGGACTATTTTTTATGGCCTAAGTCGGGCGAATGCCTGACTAAACGGCTCGATCACGAGAACAACAAACAAGGAAGTAAGGCACGCTTTGGAACCCAAACGGAGAAAACCGGCGAGACGCCGCAATACGCAGCGAACGAATCAGCGCAGAACCGCGATATGGTCTGCGCCGCTTCTGATTGCCGCGCTGCTGTTCGCGTTTGGTTACTGCTCGCAGCCTGCTTTCGCGCTGGATGGCATGCCTTTACCGGCAGAAGAAACGCCGTTTGTCAGTCCGCTGCCGGAAGAAACGCAGTCGGAGGCGACAACGGAACCAGACGCAGAAACGCCGAATCCGCTGGATACGCCTACACCGATACCTTCACCGGACGCGGAACCCACCGCCACGCCAGAGCAGTCAGCTTCTCCGGAGCCGACGTCCACCTTGGAACCCTCAGCCACGCCCACACCGAGCGTAACGCCCGAACCCGGTCGAACGGACGAGTTCGCGGGAGCGCAGGGCAAACTCGGTATTCGCGTAACGACGACAGACCCCGCCGCGGATTCCGCGATTGCGGTACAGGCCGTGCTCAACATAGATCGACTGAACGAAAGCGACGACGCAGAGGCATACTCGCAATACCTGGCGCTGCTGGGCGGGGTGGTTTCCGAAACCGCGCTCCAGAACTGCCAGATTCTTGCACTGGAATACCAGGTGGACGGTGCCATTGTTCCGCCGCCGCAGACGCCGGCGAGCATTCGGATTTCCGACGAAGATTGTTTTTCGGCCTTTGCGCCGGACTCTATTCATGTGTATTACCTGCCGGAGGGCGGAGATACGTTTGTTGAGGCGAAGGATCTGTCTGTAGACGCTGACGTAGGCACGATGGATTGCGCCGCGCAAAGCTGCCCGGCGGTGATCGTTCTTTCCGGCGAACCCGCTCCGGAATCCAGCGCTACGCCGGAGCCGACCATTGCGCCCGCCTATGTATTCGAAAAGGACGGGCTTACCGTAACCGGCTCACCCGCGTCGGCGGACGTATTGCCGGAAAATGCGGAGCTCATCGCAACGCGCATCACCAAGGAGTCGAACCCCGAGCAGTACGCGCTCTACCTCGGCGCACTGCAGCAGCTAACCGGCGTGGCAGGGGACATGGAGTTCTTTGCCTACGACATTCGCTTTCAGGCGGAAGGCCAGGAAGTGGAGCCGTATGGCGACGTGGTGAACGTTTCCATTCGTGACGACGCGTTCCCGCAGAGCGTGGAAGAGCCCTTGGTCTACCACGTGGTGGAGGAAGATCAGCAGGCACCGGCGCTGGAGGAGGTTCCCGCGCAGGCAACGCTGGACGCGGAGGGCACAGAGGTCAGCTTCGCGGCGGAGAGTTTCTCGGTCTACATCGTGCTGGCGAACGGAACAACGCTGACGCTCGCGGACAACTCCGGCCTGACCTACAAGGTGATTGCCGCGGAGGCGGACACCTTTACGCACACGAGTTACTACAATTCCGGCAGACCGCTGGGCATTGCGGGTAACTTCCATATTGTGGCGTTTAACAACGCGACGCTCGGCGCGCATACGAACGGAAACGTTCTGGCAAAGGCAGTCAGCGCAAACAGCAACTTCGGCACCAACGGGCTGACGGACGAGCTCTCCTATATTCAAACCTATACGCAGGTCAACGGCGTCAGTGCTGCGAGCACGGCGCATGTGCTCGTCCTCGGTAACGCAAACACGATCACCGCCATGGACAACGGCAACGCATTTGGCATCAACGGAACCAAGCTGGATCGTCCGAAGAACCTCTGGCAGGACAAGGCGACCGCTACGCTGCCGTTCATCGATCTCGCGGCGGTCAAAACAAGCACAAAGTCGATCGCTTCCTCGCTGGCGGGTAAGAGCACGGTCAACGTGACCTCGCATTTGTCCACCTCAGCCGGGAGCTGCACCGAGAGCTACCTGACCTTGACGGATCCGGACAAAGTCGGCATCTACAACATCACCGCTTCCGCGCTCAGCGGCTATACGTACTTTGGCGTGCAGGGGTTCCAAAGCGGCCATGACGGTACGGTGATCATCAACGTCAATTGCGCGGGCGTTTCAAGCAACATCACGCTTCCGGAGTGCCGCATGTATTATGGCAGCGGCGGCACCGCGACGGCCGTGAACTTTGCGGAGGTAACGAGTTTCGTCAACGGGCGCATTCTCTGGAACCTCGTCAACTGCACGACGACGGTGACCACGCGGCTGCTCTATGCTTCCCTGCTTGCGCCGGACGCGTCGATTACCGTAGGTCAGAACCTGAACGGAACCGTCATCGGCAACAACGTGACCATCAGCGCCGAGAGCCACCGGGACGACTTTGTCGGCAGCCTGTCAAACGGCGTCACGGTGACGGGCAGCAAGGTCTGGACCGACTACGGCACCGGCGCACCCGCGAACACGAGCGTGACGTTCCAGCTCTATCGCTCCACCGACGGCGGTGCGACCCGAACGGCCTATGGCAGCCCGGTTACGCTCAACGCCACGACGGGCTGGACGTACGACTGGACGGAACTGCCGACCGGCAGCCTGTATACGATCGTTGAAACCACGGTGTTGAAGGGTTCGACCGACGTCACGACGAGCTATTCCGCGACGTATTCCACGCAGACCGGCATCTCGAGCGGAACGATCACCGTTTCCAACCTATACCTCTACGCGTTGCCGAAGACCGGCGGCATTGGCACAAGGGTATACGTCGTGCTGGGAACGCTGCTCTGCCTGATGGCCGCATGCATCCGCTCGCTCCAACGAAAACGATACGACGCGGATGCGCTCTAAACCGAAAGACAAGGCGCGGATGCGCCATGGAAGTATATAACTTTTGAACAAGAATCCACTTGACTCAATCGATGAAATGAGCAGAAAGGCAAACACGATGAAGACGTTGAAAACACTGCTGCGCACCATTCTTCTTGTCGCGCTCCTGGTCGCCCTCGGAACGACGACGGCGCTGGCTGCAGACAACAACACAATTACGATTTCTTCGGAAACCAGCGGCCATACCTATCAGGCCTATCAGGTCTTTGCGGGAACTTTCTCGTCAACGACCGGAAAGCTGACCAACATCACCTGGGGCAGCGGCGTAAACGGAACAAACCTGCTGACCGCGATCAAGGCGGACGCAACCTATGGCGCGAGCTTTGCGAGCTGCACCACCGCTGCGGATGTCGCGCAGGTGATCAGCACGAGCTATCCCGCGAGCACGGCGTTTGCCAACGCGCTGGCAAAGCTCGTTTCAGCGAACCTGACGACGACGCATACGGACTCCGGCACGCCGAGCGGTTCGTATACCTACACGATTTCGAATCTGACGGACGGCTACTACTTCGTCAACGAAGCATCGCTCGGCACCACACCGGACAACGCGTATACGAAGTTTCTGCTGCAGGTCGTGGACAACGTGACCGTCAGCGCAAAGACCGACAAACCGGCCATTGCGCTCAAGGTTATGGAAAACAACGACGGCACCTACAAAAACACCTGGAACGACGCCGCGGACTACAGCATCGGAACCGCCGTGCCATACCGCATCGTAAGCATCGTACCGGATATGACATATTACGACACCTACTATTACCAGATGACGGACACGATTTCCTCCGGTTCCACGTTTAACGCTGGCAGCGTGAAGGTTTACTACGTCAACAGCGCGGGCGCGATGTATGACATTGAAACAAACACGTCGACCGGCGCGGGCGGAACGCAGCTGTCGAGCGGGTATACTGTTTCGCCGACGGCGGGCGGGTTTACCCTTACCTTCAGCGACCTGTCGAATACGTCTGGCGTTCCGGCTCTCGGCGGCGGCTATCTGGTTGTGGAATACACCGCAACGCTGAACAGCAACGCCAGCGTGCAGGTGCCCGCGACCCCCGGCAACGCTACGGAGGTCTACCTCACCTACAGCAACAACCCGAACAATGCGGACGGTAGTGGCACGGGCGTTACACCCAAGGACGAAGTCGTCGTCTACACCTTCCGTCTGACGATTAATAAGGTGGACAGCAGCACGCCCGCCGTGCCGCTCACCGGCGCTACGTTTGCGCTCTTTACGGATTCGACAAACGCAACCACCGCTGCGGCGGACCCGGCCACTGTAGCGAACTTCGCTACGGCGCTGACGTTCTCCGGCAGCGCGGGCAGCTACACGCGCTCCACCAGCGGAGACTATACGCTCTCCGGCACCGCGGGCGGCGTCTACACGATTGACGGCCTCGATCAGGGTACGTATTACCTCGTCGAGATTTCGGCACCCGCCGGATACAATCGCCTGATCACACCCGTGAGCGTGGTCATCGACCCGACCTATCACGACGGTTCGCAGAGCTCCGCCTATATAGACGGCCACGTGCCGGATGCAACGGGCGATCAACTCATTACGGTGACCGCCAACGGCGGAACCGCGCTGGACGTCGTCAACCAGGCGGGCGCAACGCTGCCGGAAACGGGCGGCATGGGCACGAAGCTCTTCACAATCGGCGGCTTGAGCCTCATGCTGGTTGCGCTGGTCATCGTGCTGCTGCGGAGAAAGAACGCCGCGCGCAAAGACTAACGCGCGAAGGAACGAAGAAAACTTGCGGCAGGCGGGCGGTTGCACGCCCGCCCGCCGTGCAGGTTCACGCGGCGGAGCGTATTTCTGTCGCGCGGGGAATCTATGAAAAAGCTCTTGCCAAACCTCCTGCTCGCCGTCGTATTTCTGGCGGGACTGACGCTGCTGCTGTATCCAACGATCAGCAACTACGTCAACGAGCGCCATCAAAGCCACGTCGTCTCTACCTACGAGTCGGACCTTGCCCAGCTTCCGCAGGAGGACTACGGGCCGATGTTGCAGGCCGCCGAAGCATACAATGTGGAACTTGCGAAGAATTCGGATCGGTTTTTGCAGACGGAAGAGGACGACGCGAAGTATCAGGCGCAGCTGAACCCAACGCAGAACGGCATCATGGGGTTCGTTGAAATCGACGCGATCCGCGTGAAACTGCCGATCTATCATGGAACGGACGAGAGTGTGCTGCAGGTCGGCGTAGGGCACATTGAGGGCACGTCGCTTCCGGTTGGCGGAACGGGCACGCACAGCGCGATTTCCGGCCACCGCGGCCTGCCGTCGGCCATGCTGTTTACGGATTTGGACAAGCTCAAGGTTGGGGACACGTTTCGGATTCATACGCTGGATCAGGTGCTCACCTACCGGATCGATCAGATACTGGTCGTGGAACCGAGCGATCTAACGGCGCTGGAGATCGACCCCGAACAGGACTACTGCACGCTGGTCACCTGCACGCCCTATGGCATCAACTCCCATCGGCTGATGCTGCGCGGCGTGCGAACACAGAACGCTGCGGAGCCGGCCGCCACGGTTCCGGTCTCCACGGAGGAACCGGAGGCGTATGCGTCCACGGCGGCGCTGGTCGCGATTGGCGTACTGATCCTCGCGGCAATCCTGCTGACGCGATCACTCATAAGAAGCAAGCAGGAGAACCGCTCGTAGCCGGAGATCGGAAACACAAGAACAAGCACGTGCCCAAAGGCATGGCGAAGATATTTCAGGATAAAAGGAACAACAGTTGAACGAATTCTTGGCAAAACTGAATCGGAAACGAGGCCGAATCGCCATTGCACTGGCGCTGTTCTGCTGCCTGCTCGTCGGTTTGCCGCAGACGTCGCTGGCGGCGGACCCGGTGGACACATCGCGTGTCTGTTCGCTGACGCTGATTTGCCACTACGCGAGCGAACCGCTCAACGGCATGGGCGTTCAGCTCTATCGCGTTGCAGATGGCACCATTGGACAGACGCTTACGCTCAGCGGCTCGTTTGCCGCTTCCGGCGTATCGCTCAACGGTCTCGACAGCGCGGGTTGGACGAGCGCGGCGGCTACGCTGGCGGGCTACGCGCAAACGAATTCCATTGCGGCGACACGAAGCGCAAAGACCGACGCAAACGGCGCGGCGGTGTTCGGGAGCCTGTCGCAGGGCGTTTACCTGGTCACCGGAACCTCGCTGACCATTGGACTGCACACCTACTATTTTGCGCCGTTTCTGGCCGCGCTGCCAAACCCGACGCAGACGGGCGGCTGGAACTACGACGTTACCGCCTACCCAAAGGTGACGGACCCGACGGACACGAAATCGACGCTGTTTGACATCAACGTTTTACTTCAGTGGTCGGACGCGGGGTTGACGAGCCAGCGGCCCAAGACGGTTGGCATCGCGCTGTATCGAAACGGCACGCTCTATGAAACCTACACGTTGTCCGCCGCGGACAACTGGCGGCATATCTGGGAGGATCTTGACCAGGCGTACAGCTGGTCGGTCGTGCAAACAACGTCGCTGGATACCTACTCGGTGTCCTACCAGAGCAGCGGAAACGTGCTGGTGATTACGGATGTGATTAAAACCGCGCAGACGCCGAGCACAACGACGCCCACCAGCGACGGCAACATTCCGCTGACCGGATTGCTCTGGTGGCCGGTGGATCTGCTCGCGATTCTCGGTTTGATTCTGTTCACGCTGGGCTGGCGCAAGCGCTTTGGCGGCAAGGGGAAGAGCCATGCGGCGTAAACGAGGCGGTCTGCTCATGGCCTGCGGGATCATACTGCTGCTCTGCGCGGGCGGCTGGGGCGTTTACAACGTGCTGACCGACGAGGAGGGCGCTTTCTCCGAGCGGGCGGCAAGCGAGATATTGGAGATTGTTCCAACGCTGCCCTCAGCGGCAGAAGCATCCTCGAACGCGGAAACGAGCGTTGAATCCACCCAGAGCGTCGAGCAGACGCTGGTGATTCCAACACCGCAGATGCAGACCGTGACCATCGACGGATATACCTACATCGGGGTGATTCGCGTTCCATCGATGAAGATTGAGCTGTCCGTCATGAGCGAATGGAGCTATCATCTGCTCAAGCGCTCGCCCTGCCGCTTTGCGGGGTCCTATCTCGACGATACGCTTGTGATTGCCGGGCATAGCACGGCTCGCCACTTCGTAGCGCTGCGAAAAGCGAAGATTGGCGATTGCGTAGAGTTTGTCGACGTCATGGGAAACGTCATCCCGTACGAAGTGGTTCTGGTGGAGAAGATGTCCCCGCGTGAGCTGGATCGTATGGTGACGGGGGACTGGGATCTGACGCTGTTTACCTGCGACGAAGGCGGCGGCCGCCGCGTGGCGGTTCGCTGCAACCGCGTAGAAGCGCGGGAAACCGTTGAGGTCAATACCGGAACCAACTAGAATATGGTGGTGTGGGAGGGGAGCAAGATGGATCGCGATCAAACGAGCAACCTGCGTCAGGCGAAGCAATTGCAGGTGGAGCGCCTCTACCACAACGGCATGTCGATTGCGCAGTGTTGCAAGACGGTTGGCATCTCCGTTCACACCTACTATAAATGGTGCTCGCGCGAGCATTTGCCCGAGCCGGACGCTCTGGAGCAACCGGGTTGCCTACTCGAAGGCAAACGCTGAGAAACTGCGGGAAAGCACGGCAAGCGCCGCCTTTGGTTGAATCCGAGCGGGCGCAATGCTATAATCTGTTTCAACAGGACTTTTTTATGCGTTCGAGCGCAGATCGCAAGAGACAGGCGAGGCATCGAAAGAGTATTCGCCGGACGGGCGGTTGAGATGGGTCAAGCAGAACCGGAACAGACGCATGTAACGAGCACCGCTGGCGTCGCGTCAATCGGAGAGGATCGGCTCAGCCGAGACGACCGAAGGATTCAGGCGTTTCTGCCGTTGCTTCTATGCCTGCCTTGCTTTCTGATTCAAATCAAACTGGACAACGACATCTGGTTTCTGCTCAACAGCGGACGATACGTGCTGCAATACGGTATTCCCTTTGTGGAACCGTTTACCATGCATCATCAAATGAGTTTTGTGATGCAGCAGTGGCTCAGCGGCGTGATTTTTTGGGGTATTTACTCCAAACTTGGCGCGGCGGGACTGATTGCAACCGTGTTTCTACTCTTTGGCGGAATTCTGTTTCTTGTGTATCGGCTCGTCCTGTATCTTTCGAGCGGAAACAAGGTTCCGGCCGTGTTGGCGACGTTCTTCGCGGGACTGATGCTGACGCCCTACATGGTGACCCGTCCCATTCTGTTTACGCTGTTGATTCTCGCGCTGGAGCTCTACCTGCTGGAGCGGTTCATTGGCGATGGCAAGGCCGCGTTTCTGCTCCCGTTGCCGGTGCTCTCCGCGCTTTTGATCAACCTGCACGCAGCCATGTGGCCGATTCAGTTCGTGCTGCTGCTGCCGTACGCAATCGATTCGTTCCGGTTTCGCTGCTGGAACATCGAAGGCCAGGGGTATGCGAAACGGTTTCTGTTTCCGGCCATCGCGCTGATGCTCGTTGCTGGGTTTGCAAACCCCTATGGCGTTCGGGCGATGACGTATCTCTTTCGCTCCTATGGGTATGCGGAGATCAACCAGGTAAGCGAGATGAAACCCGCCAACATCAATACCGCGCTGGGGATTCTCATCTTTGGCGCGTTTCTGCTTGTTGGCGCGGTGTACCTGCTCCGGCGGAAAGGCAAAACAAGGCTTCGCTATGCGCTGCTGACCCTCGGAACCGCGGTGCTCGCGCTGTCCTCCGTGCGGAGTTTTCCGCTCTTTGCCCTCTGCGGGGCATTCCCGCTGGCGTATTGGCTAAGCGATCTGCAACTGCCGCGGCCAAAGAAGACGATGACGAAGGGGACGCGAACGCTCCGCGTTGGGCTAAGTGTGCTCGTGCTTCTCGGATGTGTTGCGTTGGGTTGGCAGGAGATTAAAACATCGTCGGGCAACGCCACGGAACCGCCGGTTGCCGGCGCGGTACAGTACCTGCTTGAGCAGGGCGCGCCCGAACAGGTGGTGCTTTATACGGGCTACAACGACGGCGGCTATGCGGAGTTCATGGGGCTTCATCCCTACCTAGATCCGCGTGCCGAAGTGTTTGTGGAACAGAACAACCAGCAGCGTGATATTATGAGTGAGTATTTCGCGTTGCAGATCGGAAAGCTTTACTACAAGGACGTGCTGAACCGCTACGGATTCACCCACCTGATTGTTGAGGAGAGCGACATTCTGTATGCCTACCTGCCTTACGACGCCGATTACCGGCGGACGTATGACGACGGTGAGTACGCGGTTTACGAGCGGAAATAAGCGGCCCCCAACAGAAGCGTCTGGAGATTAATACCCGTATGTGCGGCGCAGGCTGAGGCAGATTGGGCGGAAGGAGGGCGGCACGAATGGCGTTGTTTCGCAAACGCGAGGCTCAGGATTGGGCGGAAGAGCCGGATCGCTCCGATGCGGCGTTGGCGCACACAAAGCGGCGCTGGCTCTATGGATCGCTGCTCGGAATCGTCCTCGCGCTGCTCGCCCTTTGCGTGGTGCTGCTGAACACGCGGCAATATGTTGTTGCCGGCACGTCGATGGAGCCAACGTTGATGGCGGGCGACGTCGTTCGTTATATCGGGTTTGCGCCGGTGCATGCCGGAGATATCGTCATTTTTGACGCGGGGGATGTCTATGGGCTCGTCGTCAAGCGCGTGGTCGGCCTGCCGGGGGACACGGTTGAGATCACGGTGGACGGGCACCTTTTGCTCAACGGCACCTTGCAGGACGAGACCAACCGCCTCTTCGATCCGCTGGAAAACAGCGGCATGGGCGAAATCACCGTGGAACCGGGCACGCTGTTTGTGCTGGGCGACAATCGCGCGAATTCCATCGACAGTCGGGACGCCCGCATTGGCCTGATTTCGCGGGAAAGCGTTCGCGGGGTGGTGACGCAGGTCACCCGTGCGCCCGCCGCGAAATAGATTGATTTTACGAAGCAACAATCCGCAGAATGGTTCGCAAACAGGCGAACGGCGGTATAACACAAAAGGATTCGGATTCATGCGCCAAAGAAGATCCAGCGTAAAGTTCATTTTGCTATCCGCTCTGTTCGCGGCAATGCTGGCGGCTCTGCTGGGTTGCGCCAAACAGACGGTCAGCGCGCTGGACTATACGCTGGAAAACGAGCTCTACACAGGCGATCAACCGCCGGAAGTTCCTTCGGAACCCACGGCGGAGACGACCGAGAGCGCTGCACCGGAGCCGGAGGCAACGCCAAGTCCGGACAGTGCGGCGGTTTCGACTTCCCCGATTCCGGAAGAAACGGTATCGACTCAGCCGCCGGAGGAATCCGGAGATCCGCAGACCACGCCGGAACCGGAGACGCACCGGTATCTCGTTTTGGTGCAGGACGAAAGCAAAGCTCCGCTTTCGGGCGCGCGCGTTTCCGTTTATCAGGATGGCGCGCTGCTCTACAGCGCATTGACCGCCGCCGACGGCACCGCCTCCTGGCGGGTTATGGCGGAGCACGCGTATTACGCAACGATCACGCGAGACGGCTATCTATCGAGCGGAGCCGTTGGCGAGCAGGACAGCCTGAATCAGGATGTTTCCGTCGCCGTCACCCTTACTATAGACGAGCAAAGCGCGGGTGGAGACACTGAGGCGACGCCGCTGCCCGTTCCGGAAGGCGCGGAGGGAACGATTACCATCACGGCGGAGGACGTCGAAGTTCCGGTCAATCAGGAGTCGTTTACGCTGCTGGACGGCGTGAGCGCGAAGACGGAGCAGGACGAGATCGTCTCCGTCTGGGTGGTGGACGACGGCGGATTCCGAATTGACGCGCCGGGCGAATACACCGTTACCTACGGCGTGCTGCAAAACGGCGCGCTCAAGAGCGCGAAGCGAACCGTAACCGTGACCGGGGACGCGGAACAGACCGTCGAAACCGCCGTACTCCCCGAAGCGCCATCGGGCGAAAGCAGGCAGCGTTACGAGATATTTCTGGCTTACCGCAGCGCGGTTGGGGATGCGTTGAGCGCGCGGATTCAGTCGCTCACGGCGGAGTATCAAAAGAAGGTGACGCAGGCCGTTTCCGGCAACGGTGAAGCGCGAATTCTCGCGCAGACCGTGTCCGAAAACGACACGGACCTTGCGGTTTCAACCGCAAAGAACGTGCAGCAGACCACCGAGGCGGCAATTACCAACTGGCCGGACGTTCTGGCAACCTTCCTCGCCGTGAACGTGCCAAACGAGGAAACCCCGCTGGACATCGACGCGCTGGTTACGATTCCGCTGGAGAAGCTGGACGACGTGTTCTGGGACATGAACGCAATCGAGGTCTACCGCATCGACGGGCTGTCGAGCGTGCTGCTCACGGCGAAGACCTACGAGGATATGACGAAGGCTTACGGCCTCGACGAGGCGCGCGAGAACTTCCTCTACGAACTGATGCAGCCGGAGTTCCAGCGAACATTCGCTTCCCTGACGGGCAGCATGGCCTTCTCGGTTGCAGCGCAGGAGGACGTGGATCAGCTGCTCGACACCCTGCCGGAGGATATGAACGTAGACCGCAGGCAGGTGGTCAAGACCGCGCTCTCGCTCGTGGGCAAAATCAACTATGTCTGGGGCGGAAAATACAACCGTCTCGGCTGGAATTATGGCTGGGCGGCGCCGGACACGGAGGACGCTGCCGTTTCTACGGCAAAACCCACCGGCGGATTGGATTGCAGCGGGTTTGTCAGCTGGGTGTTCATCAACGCAATCGGCGATCCCGCGGCGCTCAGCGCAATTGGCAACGGCTCGAGCAACCAATGGGCGCACTCCAGCGCCATCGGTTGGGACGAGGGAAAGCCCGGCGATCTGGTGTTCTATCACCCGCCGGGAACGCGGGACTATAACCACGTTGGTATCATTGTTTCGGCGGACAGCGACGGGAGCTATCTCGTCGCGCACTGCTCCGCCAATCAGGACGGCGTTGTTGTGACCGACGCCTGGAGCTTTGGATTCCGCTATTTACGCAGGCCGGTGTTCTTTCGCTAGATGACCCACCTGTTCGAATATGGAGGCGACCCGCCGCGCTTACGCGCGAGGGGGTGCGTCAGCGCGCTGCAATCGGACTTTTGAGAGAAAGAGCGCAATATTTGCTGAACAGAGGATAAAAGTTGATCGGAAGCGCTGATATACAGCGTTCTGAAATGAATATACACGATTAAGAACTGTATGCTTACTTGACAAACACATATATATTTGCTATGTTGTTTATTGTGCAAATTGAAACGGAATGCGTACACATTTGCAATTCTGTTCAAAACAAATGCATAACCAATGTTAAAAGTTTATGAATTCTCTCGTTTTGTTAAGCATTTTGATTTCGTTTCGAGTAATATGAAAAAGAACACTTCCGCCTGATTAAATTCCATTTTTTGAAGAGTGGCGAAGGCGGGGCGAAACTTAATTTATTTTATGAGTTAAGTTCGGCAGCAGCCTGACCATATGCAAGAATTCGGGCTCGGCAATTCGTTGCACGGACAGACTTGATTCCCCTGTAAAGGTTTCAACCACAGCTTTCGTTCGGCAGAGTGCCGCCGAATACATATTCAGAATATCCCTCGCACTTTGATATTACTATACGGTTGTTTTTCCACGCAGGGCACAACCCGCAAAAGCGGGTGTCGCAAAGCTACAGGGCCTACCGGCGGTTCATTCGCCCAAGGTTGCCAGTTGCAGAATGAGAGCACGCTCTTTTCCTTGCACAGGTATGCCTAGGTGAATTGCCCAAATAGGGCTTATACAAGAAAAAGAAGCGGTTCAGATTCTTTGGAATTTGGAACCGTTATTTTTTTGGGGCGAGATCCACTGTGGATTCGCCCGAAACGGCAGGAGAACGCATGATGCAATTTGTTCTGCCGATTTTGCTGGGCGTCGTATTGGGCGCAGCATTATCGGTTCCCGCTTGGCTGGTTTCCGCATTGTTGCTCCGGCGGCGCAACATCGATTCTCAGCTGGAGCCTAAATATCGCCTGTTGCTCGCCGCCGCGATGGCGCTCTTTGGCGGCGTCATTGGCTGGCGCGTTGGTATCTCCTTTGGCGGACTGTATCGGCTGCTGCTTCTGGCCGTATCCGCCTGTGTGTTTGTCATCGACGCGAAGCACCGCGTCATTCCAAACGAGCTCGTGCTCGCCATCTTGGTTCTGGCGGCGGTGTTCGGGTTTACGGGTGCGTTTTCGTTTCAGATATGGTCATCGCTGCTTGGCCTTGCGGCCTGTTTTGTGCTCTTCTTTGTGCCGAGCCTGTTTGGCAAGAACGTCGGCGCAGGGGACGTAAAGCTCGCGGCGGCAATGGGGTTTGCGCTGGGATTGACCGGCAGCCTGTATGCGATCGTCGGCATGGGCGTTCTGGTGCTGGCGTACCTGCTGCTTCAGGTTCGCGTTCCCATGCTGGAGCGGCTGAAAGCGGTTATCCCAATGGGGCCGTTTCTTGCGCTGGCGCTGGTCGCCGTATCGATTGTACTGCCCTAGGATCGGCTCCTGTTCAGCGAGTAAGGGTTCTGCGAATAGGACTCCATCGCATGCGTGGTTGACCTCTGCCAACATCGGCTTTCGCACGATGCTTGGATTAAGGGAATAAAAAAGTAAGGAGAAACATCTATGAAGCGCTTTTGGATGAACGAAGAAGGCCAGGGCATGGTTGAGTACGGCCTGATCATCGCGCTCGTCGCAATCGTTGTCATTGTTGGCCTCGGTGCGATCGGAACGAAGGCCAACGGTCTCTTTGGCGGCGTAAGCAACAAACTGACGATCGGGTCCTGACGCATACGCTCAAGGAACGGGACGAGGAATCGATGGTTGCTGTCCGCAAAAGCTTTCTGATGCGGATGGATTGCCATCCTTTCCAAATCAAATCACGAACAAGCGGACATGCGTTCGCCGTTCGTGTCCGTTCGGCAGCAAAGGGACTTGGGAAAACATCGAAATCACGAATCATTCGGGATTACGAAATGAATGAGAAGGAGGTATTTTTCATGAAACGCTTTTTGATGAACGAAGAAGGCCAGGGTATGGTGGAATATGGCCTGATCATCGCGTTGGTCGCGATTGTCGTCATTGCCGGGTTGCAGATTCTGGGCGGCAAGGCGAACAGCCTGTTCAGCGGCATCAGCAACAAGCTGACGATTGGATCCTAATCGGATTTATTCGGATTGGGAACCATCGCCCGGCGCGCACAAAGCGAGCCGAGAGTTTTCCGGAATGAGAACGTTCTGTTTTGTAGGAACGTTCTCTTTCCGGCACTTTTCATTTCGATGAATCCGTTATGGCCAAAATGGGCGTTTTCGGACCGGAACGAAGAGCAATGGCAAAGAAGGACTTACTTGATTCGAAAGAACAAGGCGGAAGGGAGCGGCATATGAACAAGGCAATCCAAAAAAGACGGCGCGAGAGCGGGCAGTCTGTTGTTGAGTTTGCTTTAACGCTGCCGTTGGTGCTGCTTTTGATCTGCGGCATGATTGAAATGGGCTGGATGGCCTCTACGCGACAGGTGCTGGACTCGCTGACGCGCGAAGGCGCTCGAGCCGGAATGGTCGCGACCACGAAAACCGCGAGCACAACCGCGGTCAACACCAGAATAACCAATATGAAGCCAACCTACTTGACGAAGCCCCTGAACGTTACGATTACGTATTCGAATCCTTCCAGTTTTAAGGACGGGGACATCAGCGTCAACATCACCTACGATTTGCCTCCGCTCACGCCGATTACCTCGTTTCTGGCGCCTGGGGGTGTATTTCACATGAACTCGACTTGTACGATGAAGATGAGCTAGCGCGTTTGCTGCCGTCCGCATTTGGTCGAAGAATCGCTCCGACGGGTTTAGCCGGAGCACATAAAGAGGAAGAAAACGAGCGTGAAACGCTCTTTCGATAACCGCAGGCTGGTTGCTTGCGCTATAGTTTTTCGCCGGAACACAGAGTAGTGTGATCCGATAGAAGGGGTTCGGAGGTTCCGCATGAAGAAAATCGTCCTGTTCGCGCTGCTTGCCGCCTTGTGCGCGGGCACTTTGCTCTACTTTTATCTCGGCAATCTGGAACAGCAAAAAGAGGTCAAGGTCGAATACGAGAATGTGATCGTCGCCACGACGAACATTCCCGCGTATACGCCGATTACGGCCGACATGGTCACCATTCGGCAGGTGCCGCTCGGTACCGCGCATCCGCTTGCGGCCAGAACGCTTGAGGAAGTGGTTGGCTTCGTCACCGAGAGCGAAACGCTGGAAGGCGAGCAACTGCTGCCGCCAAAGCTCAAACAACTCGGGCAGACCGAGAGCGGGCTTTCCTACATCGTTCCGGAAGGAATGCGCGCGGTGACGATCCCGGTGGACGAGGTGACCGGCGTTGCGGGATTCCTGCAGCGCGGCGACTATGTGGACGTCATCACAAATGTTGCGACCGCCTACGCTCCGACGCCGGTTGAACAAGGGCAGACGGACGCCGCGCAAACCGAACCCGCGACAACCGATGGCACGACGCCCGCGGTGCAGACCGGCACGACGGAGCGGGCGACCACGCTGGTTGCCGCGCAGAACGTTCGTATTGCGGCGCTCGGCACGTCCTTGACCAACGGAAGCGGAACGAACGCCGACGGCGCGATCAGTTACGGCAGCATTACGCTGTTTCTGACACCGGAGGAAGCAATGCGCGTGCTGCACGCATCCAGAAGCGGCGCGGTGATGATTATCCTGCGCGCGTCCGGCGACCACGACGAGAATACGGAGCTGCCGGTGATCAACGACATGTTGTTGGAGAAAGCGGAATAATGGCGAATAACACAAACGACATTCGAATCATGCTGGCGTCGTTTTCGGCCGACGACCGGAAACTGATCTCCGCGTTGCTGACGGATGAATCCCTGCGCATCGTGAGCAGTTTTCGTCCGGATGGCGACGGGCTAAAGAAGGCGTCCTCCCAGCCGGCGGACGTGCTCTTGATTGGCACGCGCGGACGGCCGGAACACGAGCTGGAGTTTGCGGAACGAATGTTTACCGTGCGCAGCGACATTACGATTCTGCTGCTCTGCCCCGCGCTGGATAACAAAACGCTGAATCGCGCGATGGAAAGCGGCATTGCGCGCGTCATCGACATTGACAGCGGCGAGCAGAACATTCGAACGCACATCATCACTGCTGCTAACCGGGATCAGAACCGCCGCACCGCGACGCAGAAAATAGCGAGCTACGACTCCAAGGTGGTTGCCTGCTATTCGCCGAAGGGCGGCGTTGGCAAGACGACGCTGGCGGTGAATCTGGCCTATGCGCTGGCGACCATGAATAAGAAAATCGCGCTGATCGATCTGAATCTTCAGTTCGGCGAGGTCGGCGTCTTTTTGGACATCACCAAGGGCGATACGATTGCGGACATGGTAGAGGAGCACTCGTTTGAGCTTTCCACGATCAAATGCTACCTGATTCGCCACCAGAGCGGCATTCAGGTAATGCTCTCGAGCAGCTCGCCGGAGTATGCCGACCTGATTCGACCGGAGCACATCGACTCAATTCTCTCTGTGCTGCGCACCGAGTTTGACTATGTAATTCTGGATATGGGCGTAACGCTGAACGACTGCGCGATTGCCGCACTGGAAACGTCGGACACCATTCTCTTGGTGGTCACCGAGGACATCGCCGCCCTGCACGACGCCAAGCGCAGCATGAAGGTGCTCGAGGCGCTCAACTTGCAAGACAAGGCCAAGCTCGTGGTCAACAAAGAGGGGCTTTCGACGATCAGCGTCAAGACCATCGCGGGACTGCTCGACGCGTCGCCCGTGCTCGTGATTCCCTTCGACCTGAAGTCGGCAATGACCGCGGTCAACCGCGGCATTCCTATGCTAAGCTGCGCGCCGAATTCGAAAGCGTCCAAAGAGATTGCTGCGTTTGCGCGCAAAATGATCCGCAGGACACTGTCATGAGCAGACGAGTTACGTTTTTCTGCGCCGGGCGCAGCATTCGGAGGGTAGCAGCATGAGCCTGTTGGACAAGATGGATCGGAAGGCAACCAATCCGCAGAGCGGCAGCGCTCCCCAACAGGAAGCACTGGAAGCTGCGCAGCTGCGCGATCGCGTGCACCATCAGGTGGTGGACGCGCTCAACAAGCGCGACGAAAAGCACGGCGGCGGCGCGAGCGAGGCGGAGACCCGAAACATCATTGAAGGCGCGCTGGAGCAGCACGCGGCGAGCATGGCCCGCCCGGAGCGCAACCGCATTGCACAGGAGATTTTCGACTCCATTCGCGGTCTTGGCCCGCTGGAAAAGCTGCTTTCGGACGATTCCATCAGCGAAATTATGGTCAACGGCGCAAAGCAGGTGTTCATTGAGCGCAAGGGCAAGCTCATTCAAACCGACGTGTCGTTTTACGACAACGACCAGCTGCTCAACGTCATCGACCGAATCGTCTCCCCGCTGGGGCGGCACATTGACGAAGCGAACCCCATGGTGGACGCGCGTTTGCCGGACGGATCGCGCGTTAACGCGGTGATTCCGCCGCTTTCGCTCAAAGGGCCATTGCTCACGATTCGAAAATTCGCGAAAAATCCGCTGACCATCGAAAACCTCGTCAGCTTCGGCAGCCTGAATTTCAAGATGGCAGCGTTTTTGGAAGCTTGCGTCAAGGGCAAGCTGAATATGGTGGTTTCCGGCGGTACCGGCAGCGGCAAAACGACGCTGCTCAACGTGCTCTCGGCCTTCATTCCCTACGACGAGCGTATTGTGACCATTGAGGATGCGGCGGAAATCCAGCTGCAGCAAAAACACGTACTCACGCTGGAGGCGCGCCCCGCAAATCTCGAAGGTGCCGGGCAGATTACGATTCGCGATCTGGTTCGAAACGCGCTGCGTATGCGGCCGGATCGAATCATCGTTGGCGAGGTGCGCGGCGGCGAAGCGCTGGACATGCTCCAGGCGATGAACACCGGCCACGACGGCTCGCTGACCACGGGGCACGCGAACTCCGCGCGCGACATGCTCGCGCGTCTGGAGACCATGGTGCTCATGGCGGGCATGAACCTGCCGATGTCGGCCATTCGCCAGCAGATTGCCTCCGCAATCGACATCATCGTGCAGCAGGCGCGTATGCGCGACGGCAGCCGAAAGATTGTCGGCATCCACGAGGTAGTCGGCATGGAAGGCGAAGTCATCGTAACGCAGGAAATCTTTACCTACGATTATGGCGACGGGCGTTCGCCGGGGCATTTTCGCGCGACCGGCATCAAGCCGCGCTGCAGCGAGAAACTGACCGCCGCGGGCGCAGGTCTGAAAGATGAGTGGTTTCATTAAATTTAAAACTGGCCATAAGGGGCGCAGGCCTCAAGGATGAGTGGTTTTATTAAATGAGAGATAATTTTCACCTGCCGCAGGAAGGAGGAAAAAGAATATGATTCGCACGTTGATTGTCGCCGTCTGCACGATTGCGTTCTATTTTATCTTTTACCTGCTTGCGGTGGCGCAAACCAAACAAAAGCGCCAGATGGGGCAGCGGATGCAGGCGCTGTTTGACAAAACGGAGGAGCAGAACGATTCCAAGCGTTCGCAGCGCCGCAGTTCCAAAACACATGCTCGCCGGCTGGATCAAATTGCCGAAGAACTCTACGTGGCCGGCGTTGCGCTGCGCGCGGATGAGTTTGTGATGATCTGGATCCTGACCGGCGCCGTGATACCGGCCATCGCGCTGTTTCTTGGCGCGCCGCTGACCGTCTGCATCGCGCTGGTGCTCGTTGGCGTCGCCGCGCCGATCTCCTGGGTCATCATCAAGCGCAACAAGCGTCTCACCCTGCTCGGCAAGCAACTCTCAGACGCACTCGGCATTCTTTGCAGCGCGCTGCGGGTAGGACAGTCCGTGCAGACCGCGATGAAGAACGTTGCCGAGGAAATGGAGGAGCCCATTTCCCGCGAGTTCATGCGCGTGTATCGCGAAACGCAATACGGTATGACGCTGGAGGCAAGCCTCGGCGGTCTGGTCAAACGGACGAAGAATCCGGATCTGGAGCTTATGTGCTCCGCCATTCTGATTCAGCGGCAGATTGGCGGCAACCTCGCGCAGATTTTGCAGAACATTTCGGATACGATCAACCAGCGCATTCAGATGCGCGGCGAGGTTAAAACGCTGACCTCCGCCGGGCGTATGAGCGGGTATATCATTGGGGCGCTGCCGTTGTTCATTATCCTGATTCTGATGTTCATCAACCCCAGCTACATCGATATGTTCTTCACTACGCAATCCGGCCGGATCATGCTGATCATCAGCGCCGTGCTCGAGGTCATCGGGTTCCTGTTTGTTCGCAAAATCGTGAACATCAAAATGTAGAAGGGAGACATTGCATGCGGTTAGTGGTTTTGGTCAGCACCCTTGCGGTGTTTCTCTCAATCATTGCGCTGCTCGGCGGCGTCGGCAAAGAAATTGACCGAATGGATCATCGTTACGCGCAGCTCAAGGAGACCGAGCGCGTGTATAACGACGAGGAACTCAAGAAGTCCTTTTCCGAGCGCGTGTTTCGCCCCGCGGTGCAGCGCGTTTCCGAGCAGATACGGCGCTCGGCGGACAAGAACAAACCGGTTAAGCTCAGCCGCGCGAACCAAAAGGTGGAGCGGCAGCTCAAGGCTTCCGGCTTGAAACTGACGCTGCAGGAGTACCGCGTGATCAAGAACCTCTTGATTCTGCTGTTTCTGATCGGTGGAATTCTGCTGTATGTGCTGCTGCAAATCGATGTCATGTATCGACTGCTGATTGTGATCGTGCTGGCGAACATTCCGGTGCTTGGGTCGAGTTTCTTCTTGAACGCAAGGGTAAAGGCGCGCAAGGAGTCCATCATGATTGACCTGCCCGAGGTGATGGACATCCTCGTCGTCAGCGTTGAGGCGGGCCTTGGGCTCGACTCGGCGATTGTGCAGCAATATTCCAAGAATAAGTCCGCCGTGTTGATGGAGCTCAACAGCGCCATCCGCGAAATCCAGATGGGCGTACCGCGAAAGGTCGCGCTCAAGGAGATGGCGGATCGCTGCGACGTGAAGGAACTCACGGCGTTTGTCACCGCGTTGTTGCAGGCGGAACAGTTGGGTGTTTCGATCAAGAGCGTGCTGATGCAGCAGTCGGAGCGGCTGCGCGTCGAGCGCAAGCAGATGATTCAGGCGAAGGCGGCGAAGGCTCCGATTAAAATCATGATCCCAACGGTCATCTTTATCTTTCCGGTGGTGTTCATCATTCTGCTGGGACCGGCGGTGGTCAGCCTGATTCAAACGTTCGGTTGATCCCGCGGGCGCACTCGAACAGGTTCGAGCGATCGGGACAACGCAATCACAAGAGGAGAACAACGATGAAAACGGTACGCATCCAAAGAAACGGCGAAACTCTGGCGTCCGTTTGGCATGCAACGGGATATTTCGCGCGGTTGCGCGGGCTACTAGGCCGCACCATTCCCCCGGAAGGCGGGTTGCTGCTCACGCCCTGCAACGCGATTCATATGATTGGCATGCGCTACGCGATTGATGCCGTCTATCTGGATAAAGAAGGCCGCGTACTGCGCGCAGACGAGGCAGTTCAGCCGGGGCGGATATGCCCGATGCAGCGCGGCGCACGACATGTGCTGGAACTGCCGGAAGGCAGCATAAAACGACATTCGATACAACTTGGCGACCGGTTGGAGGTGACCTCATGAACGATCGCTTCGAACGAGAAGAAGAGGGGATCGACTCGCTGCGCAGCCGCATGGACGCGGACGCGCGGTTTCGGCGCTCGCTGTCCGGCTACGATCCGCAGGACGTTCGCAACTATGTGGACAACGTCAAGCGAATCTTCGCGCAGCAGGCGATGGCCGCAAAACGGGAGCAGGAAGACCTGATTGCGCAGCTGGACTCGGCAAAGAGCGAGATTCAGGCAAAGAACTACGGCATCCGTAAGATGAAGGAACTCCTGATCGAGCGGGAAACGCAGCTGAACACGGCGAACACACGCATCAACGCCCTCGCGCAGGCGGTGAAAAAACACATTCCCGAGCGAGAAGAGCTCGAGTATCTGCGTCAGCAGGCGGGCGGAGCGGGCGTTTCCGAGCGGATTCGAACGCTGGAAACGGAAACCCGTCAACTCCGCGCCTCGATGGCACAGGCCGCCAGGATGATGGAGAGCTGGAAGGTAGAACGCGGGCAAATTCTGGAAGAGAACGGACGCCTGCGCAGAGAGGTGCAACTCCTGCGTGCGAACGCAAACGCGTATGCGCAGCCGCCGGAGGCGTATCGGCCATATACCGCGCCATCCGCGCCGGTCAACCCGCCGGAGCCGCCTGTGCGCCAGACGTATGCGGAGCCGAGTGTGCCGCCCGCCGCGGGTGTGCAGCAGGTGGAGTTTTCGCAGACGGTTGATAAGCTTGCCATGATGTTTGCGGAGGCCTACCGGCTGGTTAGCCTGCTCAAGACGAGCACGCCGGAACCGCCGGATACGGAGCCGGAGCAAAAGCAGCCGTCGCGGCCCGCACAGCCGTATATGCAGATTCTGCGACCGGAAGGCACGACCACGGACAATCTGCACAATCGAAAATAGGCATTACAGCGGGGGAATAAAAAAAGACCGGTTAAAAACCGATCTTTGGATTGCCGCAACACAAAGCGACTCGATTTCGTTAGTCAATTTTCTGATAGAGCGGATACTGCGTCGAGAAAAGAGCTGTCTTCCAGATGAATGTTTGGGAAAACTGTGTCACAACGACGTAATCCTGCATCGTGACTTCGTCTCCATAGACGGATTCGAGGTCGACTGGGCCAAGCAGCAGATCCGGCGCGCCGCCCGCGGCCCAGAGCCGGAAGTTCGCCTCGTTCTCTTCTGCGGTTGCCCGGCGATGCGTGACGTATCCCATTGCGTCGGAGCCGCCGTTGAGATTGAAAACGATGTTGTGCGCAAAGTAGGGCAGCAGCGTTACACTGCCGGAGTTGTTGGTGTCGAGCACGGGCTCGCCGGTCACGGGGTCTTCGTCGTCTCCCCAGCCACACATGATTCGGCTGGACTCCAAATTGTGCTCCTTGATGTAGGCCGCCAGCGTGCGTCCGTATCCATAGTCCTGCTGAATCTCGTGTGCGGAGGCGGTGACGGCCCAGCAGATCGACACACTCAGCACGAGAGCGCATAGACAGACCTGCAGCGCGCGGGTGAACTCGGCTTTCTTCGCGGCACGGGCCGCGTCGGGCGCACCCGCTTCGAACGTGGCTGCGTTGGACTGGTCAACATCCTTACCGATGCGGGTGTCCACCCAGAGCCAGAACAGCAGAAACAGCGCGGCAATGCCGACGTGACTGCGCGAAAAGTAGACAATCGCTCCGAATAACGCAAAGAGCGCGTAGGGAATCAGCAGCAGCATCGTGGTGCGCCGTTTGCGGGAAAGATACACCAGCGCCGCCCAGAAAAGCAGACCGAGAACGATCCCGCCGACCAACAAAGGCGTGTAGAACTGGAAGGCCGATAGCAGCATGGTGTGCCCGGCAAAGCAGTCGTAGAAGCATGCGTCCGCGGGCAGTACCAACGTGGTATACAGCAACCGAACGGGAAGGCTGTTTTTTACGGCGATGCCGGAGGTTGCGTAGGTGTCCGGCGCGGGCAACATCAGCAGCAGATTGACGATTGCGACGAGCAGCAGCAGCGCGAGTGCCCAGATGCGGCGATCCCGAACAAAACGCGAGAAACCGCTTCGAAAAAGACTCGTTCGCAGCAGCTCGACGAGCCAGACCAGCGCGATGCCGCCCGCGAACACAAGGCCGTAGGCCGAAGCAAAGCAAAGCAGCACCAGCGTTAGCACATAGCGAAACGGCTTTTCGTTTCGCGCGGGATAGGCAAGCGCGGCGAGCACAAACGCGAGAAACAGCAGCGAATACGGGCGGGAAATCGCGCCGAATTGATAGAACAGAAAGAACGTAAAAGGCAGCGGCAGTTTCACAATTCGTAGAAACGGGGAGCGAAACAGCAGCAGCCAAACCGCGGCGGAGCAGATGACAAGGTTGATCGCCTTCAGGCCGAGTTCGTAGGGGACGCCGAGTCGGGCGGGCAACGCGAGCAGCAGATGCCAGAGCGGCGGATGCCCCTCGTAGTGCGGAATGGTGAACAGGATGTCCCGCAGGGAGGCAACGCGGGCAATCTGCCAGGACTGCGCCTCGTCAAACCACGGTTCGTGGAACGACGCTACGATGCAAAGCAGCACAACGTAGAGCGCAAACGCAATCCATTCCGGCGCGACGCCGGGCAGGCGCTCGAATGCATCCAGCCTTTTGGAAATTGAGGGCATGGAAGTTGAGGATGTTTTCGTACGCAACGGGCGTCCTCCTGATTGAGCAAGAATGGACGAATGGATGAATCCGGCAATGACGGCATCCATATTCTGCTTGGAAATGTTGTTTCGTGTTCTAGTATAACGCCGAAACAGAACGCCGTAAAGCGGCGGCCTCGTCGGCACTTTCGTTGGAATATGCGGAGGAATCAACCGAAAAGCGGTTGCGGAAACGGGTTTTATTTGAGACTCACGGAGGAATATACATGCGCGTCATCAGGAATTGGTTCAAGAAGGAGTCCGGACAGTCGGTCATCCTTGTTGCCCTTGCGTTGGTGGTTCTGTGCGGATTTGCCGCGCTGGGTGTGGACATTGGCGTTCAATCGACCAGCCAGGGCGAGCTGCAAAACGCTGCCGACGCCGCAGCGCTTGCCGCCGCGCGGGAACTGCCCAGCGCCAGCGTTGCAGCGACCAAAGCCGCGCAGTATGCGCAGATAAACGGCGTTGACGCGGGCAGAACGACCACAACGACCCCGTATAAGGGGAACGCAAATCGAATTGAGGTTGTCTGCAAGGATACGGTTCAGTTCTCGTTTGCGCGAATCTTTGGGTTAAAGTCTACGGAGATCACCGCTCGCGCCGTGGCGGAAAAGACGGGACTCACCGGTGGTCCGTTTGGCTACGCACTGTTCTCCGGCGGAACGTCGAACTCGCTCGAATTGTATACGAGCAGTCTCTACGTCGGCGGAAGTGCGCATTCGAACAATGCCTTTGTCATGAACGGTTCCACCCAAACGATTACCGGCAACGCGGAGGCCGTCAAGACGTATACAAGCTATGGTTCAGTTGTTACGATTGGGGGAGTCTGCCAGGCTGCATCGTTTGCAATTGGCAACAATTTGAACATTCCAAATCGTCTTGCAACGGCGGCTGCCATTATCACGATGCCGGATTTTTCGGCGGAGGCGCAGGCGGAAGCATCCAAATCCGGCGTTACTTATACGGGCGATAAACAGTTCGTGGGTTCCTCAATCAACGTCGATCAATCCGTATATGTAGACGGCGGCATCCTTGTGAGTGGCAGCAGTTTCAACGGCCAAGGGATACTACTGGCAAAAAACAGCATTCAACTCAACGGTAGCATGCTCGCAAGTTCATCCGGTTCGTCGGTCTGTATCTATTCGAAGACAGGCGATATCCAGATCAACGGCTCCAGCATTGAGGTGGACGGCATTCTGTATGCCCCGAATGGCATGGTGCAGATCAACGGCTCCAGCATCACGGTAAAGGGACGCATCATTGCGAAGACCGTTTCGCTCAACGGCAGCGACATCAAGGTCATTTCGGGCGCAAACGACCTCTCCTGTCTGCCCGGCGGCGGCGTTACGCTGGTTGAGTAGTATCGAAAACGAAGAAACGCAAGAGGCTGTCCGGCTATACGGACGGCCTCTTTTGTGTTACTGAACTACGGACAATGCAACAAATGGCGCAAAAAGCACCTGTTTTTCGTTCAATTCAGAAAGCTTTCAGAAACTCGAAACGGGATAATTCCCCTATTCTTGCATGCGATGCATCGAAAATAGTTTCGTGACTTTTTATTGACGGCCAGCAGAAACACGGCTATATTGGCAGTGTTAAGTAAGTTTAAACCGAAACTAATTTCGGAAACATTCGAAACAAAGCATATGAAATCCCGTCCAGGGCACTCCTTCGCGGCACATCGCCGCAGACAAACATCCCAGCAATGGCGCTTGGAACAGAAGATCCTCTTACAAAATCTCCACCCGAAACAGGCGAAACTGTTTTCGGTGTGAGCGTTCAATTTTACGCAAAATTTCGAAAACTGCGCGGTGGCGCAACGTATGGAGGACAAAGGCAACTCATGGAACGCAAAAACATCTTTCGGCAACTCCTCGAAAAATTCATCGACGTCCGCGAGGCGGGCGTGCTCATGCCGCTGCTGCTGGCGGTGATTCTGTTCACTGCAAAGAGCGACAAGTTCCTCTCGGTCAGCAACATGACAAACGTCATGCGCACCGCGGCGTTTACCATCATCACCTCCATCGGTCAGGCGTTCCTGATCATTGCAGGTAGCTGGGATATTTCGGTTGGCGCGGTGTTCTCCGTCGGCGGCGTGGCCGCGGCGGCGCTGATGAGCTACTATGGCTTCCCGATCTGGCTCGCGGTGCTGGTTGCCCTCGTGATTGGCGGCATCTTCGGTGTGTTCAACGGCTTTCTCGTGCAGAAGATCAAGCTCCCGCCGTTCATCGCCACCATGGGCACCATGTATGCGGCGCGCGGCCTCTGCACCGGCTATACGAAAGGCGTTTCGGTCTATCCGTTGCCGGATGCCTTCCTCGGCATCGGACAGGGTGGCATCGCGATTGGCAGCTACGAACTTCCGTATGTCATCGTGATTGCGCTCGTCATGGCGGTGATCGCCGGGTTCATCCTTAGGTACACGGCGTACGGTCGGCGGCTCTTTGCCGCGGGCGGCAACGGCGAGGCAGCGCGACTCGCGGGCATCCCGACCGTTCGCATTCGTTTCTCGGCCTTTGTGCTCACGGGCATTCTCGCCGCTCTGACCGGTGTGCTGATGGCCTCCCGCGTTGGCAGCGCCCAGCCGAACATCGGCTCCGGCTTTGAAATGACCGTCGTCGCGGCCTGCGTCATCGGCGGCATCAACATGGAAGGCGGCGCGGGCTCCATCGTTGGCGTCGTGATGGGCAGCTTCTTCATGGCGATGATCAGCAACGGTATGACGCTCATCAAGATCGACGCCTACTGGCAGCAGCTCGTCATCGGACTTGTGCTCATCTTCGCCTGCTCGCTCGAATATCTCCGGAACCGCATTCGCGCCAGCCTGAACCGATAAGGAGGGGGCGCATATGGCAAAAACAGTGCTCGAAATGAAGGGGGTCACGAAGTCGTTTGGTGCGACGAAAGCCCTCAAACAGGTTTCGATTGACCTAAACGAACGCGAAATCCTCGCCATCTGCGGCGAGAACGGCGCGGGCAAATCCACGCTGATGAAGGTGCTCAGTGGCAGCTACGAATACGGCAGCTACGACGGCGAGATATTGATCGACGGCAAGCCCTGCGTGTTTCGGACTCCGGCGGACGCTTCTGCTGCCGGAATCGAGATGATCTATCAGGAGATCAGCGTGCACCTCGACCTCTCCGTTGCGGAGAATATCTTCCTTGGCCGTGTTCCGCTCCAAGCCGGAATCGTACAGTGGAAGCGCATGAACGAGGAAGCCAAGGCGTTTGCCGATATGGTCGGCCTCAAGGTTCCGGTGACCACTCATTTGCGCGACCTCAGCGCTTCCCAATGTCAGATGGTGTCGATTGCCCGCGCGCTGAGCCGGAATCCGAAGATTCTCGTGCTGGACGAGCCGACCTCGCCGTTGACGGACGCCGAGGTGGAGGAACTGTTTAAGATTCTCAACCGCCTGCGGGACAACGGCATCTCCTGCATCTATATCAGCCACAAGATCAAGGAGATCAAGCGGCTCGCGGATCGCGTCTGCATCATGCGCGACGGCGCGCACGTCTGGACGAAACCCGCCGCCGAGGTGAGTACGGAAGAGATCGTCGAGGCGATGGTCAACCGCAAGATCGGCAACCTCTATCCGAAAGAGTCGGTTGAGATCGGGCAAGAGGCGCTTTCGGTGAAAAACCTTCGTGTCAAGCACCCCTACAACCGCAAGAAATACATCGTGGACGGCGTGGACTTCTGCGTCCACAAGGGCGAAATCCTTGGCCTCGTGGGACTCGTCGGTTCCGGGCGCAGTGAAACGGTGAACGCGATCTTTGGCGCAATCGACGGCAGCTACGACGAGCTGCGCATCGACGGCAAACCGACGCGGATACAAAGCCCGCAGGACGCGATTCGAAAAGGGCTCGCGCTGCTGAGCGAAGACCGCAAGGTCAACGGCTTTATTCCGACGCTCAATCTCGCGCGAAACATTACGCTCGCGCGGCTGGACAAGGTGTTTCACAGCGGGCTTCTGGATCGCGAAACGGAGCGCAAGATCGGGCGGGAGTACATCGACCGCCTGAGCATCAAGGCGAATTCCGAGCGGGACATGGTCACGAGCCTGTCCGGCGGGAATCAGCAGAAGGTCGTTCTCGCCAAATGGCTGCTCGCGGAGCCGAAGGTGCTGTTGCTGGACGAGCCGACCCGCGGCATCGACGTTGGCGCAAAGGCGCAGATTTACCAGATTATGACACAGCTGGTCCGTCAGGGAATGGGCATCGTCATGATCTCCTCCGAACTCACAGAGCTCGTCGGCATGTGCGACCGCTACCTGTTGCTGGCCGACGGCAAGATTCGCGCCGAACTGACCCGCGAGGACGCGGACGAGGAAAAGTTCCTTCGCATCTGCTCCGGCAGCACGCTCTGACCCAAGAATAATCATATTATGGTTGCTCATGCTCTCCCGGGGGGCATTGACACAATAGAAACAAGCAAATAATACAGGAGGAAATATCCAGATGAAGAAAATACTGATCCTGGTACTTGCCCTGATGCTGACGTTTGGCGCGTTTGCCTGCAGCAGCACGCCCGCGCCGGCCGCAGAACCTGCGGCGGAAGCGGCGACAGAACCCGCCCAGACAGCGGAACCGGCAGCCGAACCCGCCACGGCAGACCAACCCTACGTGATTCTGGTCAACGCGCTGGTCGGCCACCCGGTCTACGAACAGCAGGCCGAAGCCGCCCGTAAAGCAGCGGAAGAATATGGCGTGAAGCTCGAAATCATCGGGCCGACGTTTGGAACGACCAGCATCGTGACGGACTACATTGCCGCGATGGAAAACGCCATTACGCTTCAGCCGGACGCCATCATTGGCGAACCGTTTGACCCGTCCCTCTTCGAAGTGTTTGACCGCGTGAAGCAGGCCGGCATTCCGATGTTCCTGAC
The DNA here is from genome assembly GCA_964509485.1 of uncultured Christensenella sp. GTDB lineage: Bacteria > Bacillota > Clostridia > Christensenellales > CAG-138 > UBA7703. The sequence goes on along the minus strand of CAZDXW010000010.1, from coordinate 3,328 downwards.
CTCCAACCTGCTGGAAGACGACAGCGCGTTTGTCGCCTGGATCGGCACGGATAACTACAACTATGGCGTCAACGCGGCGGACATGATCGCTGCCAAGACCGACGGAAAAGGACAGATCTGCGTCGTGATGGGCGACCTTGCGACCACGAACCAGGTTGAACAGCGCAAGGGCCTCGAAGAGCGCATAGCCGAGAAATATCCGGATATGAAGATCACCAACGTGGTCGCGGATAAGAACGACGTCGCAACCGCGATGAGCGTCATCGAAGACACGCTGAACACCTACCCCGAGACCAACGTCGTCATCATGCTCGAATCCACCGGCGGCCCGGGCGTTGTGCAGGTCTGCCAGGAGACGGGTCGCACCGATGTGCTGATTCTGGACATCGACGCGGTTGACGCAACCATCGACAACATCAAGGCCGGCAAGGTCTGGGCAACGCTTGCGCAGAACTTCTACAAGCGCGGCTACGAGTCCGTCCGCATGGCGTATGAATACCTCACCGAAGGCGACGCGGCAACCTTTGCCAAGCTCAACGACTCCGGCACGGTTCTCATCGACCAATCGAACGTCGCTACCTACTCCGAAGACCTCTGGGGCGCAATCGTCTACAAGGGAACGCCCTGGCCCGCGAAATAACGAGAAACAACGTATGCTCCGGCGGGGCGGCACTGCGCCGCTCCGCCCGGGCACAACCACTTCAAACGCAAAGCGTACATTCCCTGTGTAGGGAAGCAAGCGATTCCGCCGATCGCTTGCACGAAAAATGCGGTCAAAGACGACCGTGAAAGAGGGCAGAGCCATGCCGAAGATGCGCGACATCGCCGAAAAGACCGGTCTCAACATCTCCACCGTCTCGCGCGCGCTGCGCGACGCACCGGACATCAGCCCGGAGACGGTGAGTCTGGTCAAGCGCGCCGCCATGCAGATGGGCTACCACCTGCGCACCAGCGCAAAGGGGAGCAACACGATTGGATTGATTGTGCCCGAAGTCGGCAGTCATTACTATTCCGAAATGGTAGAGACCGTTGAGCGCGAACTCAAGAAACGCGGCTACTCGATGATTGTCGTCATCGGCGGATTTGACGTTGGCGGAATTCTGACCGCATTTGACCAGATGCTCAAGCACGACATCTGCGGCATGATCGTCAACGACTGCTTCGTGCTCAACGCCAAGGACGACATTCAAAAGCACGACCGCATTGCGCACTCCGTTGTGCCGCTCGTGCTGATTTCGGAAAACAAGGTCATCCTGCCGGTGGACACCATTTCGATTGCAAACGAAATGGCTGTGCGTCAGGCGCTGGATCACCTCATTGAGCTGGGGCATCGCGAAATTGGCTACATCGGCGAGTTTGCGTCCGACGTGCGATACCTCGCGTTTACGCGCTATCTCAAGGAACTGGGCTTGCCCGTTCGGGAGGAGCACATGAAGCGTGGCAAAGAGCGCTTTGAGCTGGGCGGCTACCTCCGCGCCAAGGAACTGCTCAAGGAGCAGGGGGAACCGCGCGTAACCGCCGTGCTCGCCTGCTACGATCAGGTTGCGCTCGGCGCGCTGGACGCGTTCGCCGAGGAGGGCGTTCGCGTGCCGGAGGATCTCTCGATCATTGGCTTTGACAACATCATTCTCAACGATTACCTGCCGATTCAGCTGACCTCCATCTCGAACCCCACCGAGCAGCTCAGCGCGCTTGCGGTCAAGCTCTTAATGGACAATCTGGTGGAAAAGGAAGGGCACGTGGTTCAGAATGTTTCGCTTCAGCCGCGGCTCGTTGTGCGGGGTTCAACCCGACCGCCGCGCGAATCAACACCGACCGATGCGGAGAGCCCGCACGAGTAAGCAGCGTTCTCATTTCCAGCGGAAAACAGCATACCATCGACGGTCCGCTTATGCGGATGCGTGGTTGTTGTCGTCCAAACGGATCAAGTTTTGAAAAATATCGTGTGCACGGGAAAGCTTCCTGCTGCATGCGAATGCAATAGGACAGGAAAAGACCATATGAAGGCAATACAGATTGGCTGGGCACAAATCGACCTCACCCCGGATCGTCCGGTCTGGATGATCGGACAGATGTATCACCGCGTTTCGGAGTATGTTCGCGACCCGATCACCGCAACCGCGCTCGTGCTCGACAACGGCGAAGCGCAGGCGGCGTTCGTTTCGCTCGATATGACGGAAGTCCCGCTGCATGCGATGGATCTGTTGAAAGAAAAGCTTCGTTCGCTGACCGACTTGGATTTCGACTGCATCTCCTTTGGCGTAACGCATACGCACAATTCCACGGACTTTTTCGAGGACTTCATGCGCCTCGACAACGAGAGCGTGTTTGGCAGCGATATTTTACCGGAGCTGGAGTTTCCGCAAAACGTGCTGCGTGGTGCGGAAGCGCAGGCGTATCTCGTGGACAAGCTGGCCGACCTGATTTCCCGCGCGTGGACGAGCCGAAAACCCGGCGGCGTCAGCGCGGCGCATGAGTACGCCGCCGTAAGCTTTTCCCGCCGCGCGGTGTTTCGCCGTGAAGACGGGGAAGAGACCGTGATGTATGGCGACTGCTCGGACGAGAACTTTCTCCGCTTTGAGCCGGGCGGCGACAGCGCGATGGAACTGCTCTACACGTGGGATCTAAACGGCGCTCTGACCGGCGTTGCGATCAACGTGCCCTGCCCGTCGCAGGTGTTTGAGCTGCACCGGTTCTTGTCCGCGGACTACTGGGGCTTTGTGCGAAGCGATCTAAAACAACCGCTGGGCGATGTGTTTGTGCTGCCGCTCTGCGGCGCGGCGGGCGATCTTTCGCCAATTGATCTCGTGCAAATCAGCAAGCACAACCACGAGGAGCTTCGCCTTTGGGGCGGGCAGGCGCAGGAAGTGCAGCGCAACTTCGACATGGAGACCATCTGCGCGGGCATTTCCGCCCGCATCACGGAAGCTGTACTGCGCGGGCTGCGATCCGCAAAAGTGAGCATCAACTACGCCCCGGCGCTGGCGCATGAACGCCTGGAACTCGCGCTGCCGCTCCGGCTGGTGTCGCGGGAGGACTACGAAGCATCCGCGGCGAAGGTCGCGCGCATACAGTCCGCCTTCTCACGGGAACATCGCATGACCACGCAGGACGTGGTTCGCGCGTTTGAGCCGCAAGGGGACGTGCTGCGCTGGCGGATGCAGCAGGAGACGACTACGTTTCCCTGCGTGAGCCACGTGGTTCGAATTGGGGACGTCGCCATCGCGACAAATCCGTTTGAGCTCTTCAGCGAGTTTGCGCAGCGCATGAAGGCGCGCGCCCTGCCGGATCAGCTCTTCGTCGTGCAGCTGTCCAACGGCATCGGCGG
>CAZDXW010000009.1:33098-51917 GCA_964509485.1 uncultured Christensenella sp. | reverse complement strand
AGGCGCTTGCGGATTCCTTCGCCGAAGTCGGCGCGCGAATCCCTTCCAAACAGAAGATTCTCTCGATGTTTGGCTTGCCGGTGGAGGAAATGCTGATTGCGCTTGGCGGCGTTGGCCGCTGGGAAGAGGCGCGCATCGCGCTGTTCATCACCGCATACAAGCATCATTACCCCATCCGGATGCGGCTTGGCGCAACACGAATTGCCAACGCAAAGGAAACGGTCGATTCGGTCGCAGCGGCGGGGTATCCCGTCTGCCTGATCACCTCGGAGCGTCGAAGTAACGCGCAGTTCATACTGGAAACGCTCGCGCTCTCCGGCGCGGTGCGCCAGATGATCTCACGGGACGACGTTGTGCATTTTAAGCCAAATCCCGAACCGCTGCTGCTGGCCAGTCAACTCGTCGGCCTGCCGCCGGAGGATTGTGTCTACATTGGCGAGTCGCCGTATGATATTCAGGCGGGACTCGCGGCAGGCGCATACGTTGCGGCGGTTGCATCCGGCGGGTATTCGGAAGAGAGCCTGATCGACTGCGAGCCGGATCTGTTTTTACGCGATATTTCCGAACTTACCGCGTTGTTTCGCGGTGCAATGCCTGTAACGCAGTAGCGGAAGGGTTGCGAAGAAGAGAGCTTTTTTGTACAATCGATTGTAAGCGCTTACAGGTTGAGCGCGACAACGATTTGAATCGAAAGGTGCATTTGTCTATGGCGAACAAAGGGGTTACGATCAAGGACATTGCAAAGGCGGCGGGGGTTTCCACCGCGACGGTCTCGCGCGTGATCAACGGGTATAAATGGGTTACGCCGGAGGTGCGCGCACAGGTCAACGCCGTGGTCGAGCGCATGAAGTATGCGCCAAACTACAGCGCAAGCGCGATGGCAAAGGGCAAGAGCGGCATGGTCGTCATTCTCGTGCCGAGCATCCTGAACCCGTTTTTCACGCAGTTTATCAGCGTGTCCATGCATGAGCTCAAGAACGCGGGCTACGTGCCGCTCGTCTACGAAACGGACAACGGCACAGAGGCGGAGGTTGCGTTTCTGGGCGGCCCCGTGGCGCGGCTCGCGGACGGCATCATCAGCGTGACGGACTGCATTGAGAATGAACAGCTCATTGAGGTGGTCGAGCCGTTTCGAACGCTCGGCAAGCCGATTCTGTTTGTCGACCGCAACCTGCCCGCGAACATTGCGGACAGCATGATGAACGACAACTTCGAAGGCTTTGCGTTCGTCGTTCGGCATCTCTACGAGCTGGGGCATCGGCGAATCGCGCTGGTGCTCAGTAGCCAGGGCGTCAGCGTCGTTCGGGACAAGGTCGAAGGGTATCACCACGCGCTCTCCGAACTGGGGCTTCCGTTTCGGGAGGAGTACCTCCGCAGGAGCGGCAAATGGACGCGCGAAAACGGCGCGGAGCAGACGGCAAAGTTGCTCGACCTGCCGGAACCGCCGACGGCGATCATCGCCGGAAACAACACGCTCTGTCTCGGCGCGTTCGAGGAGCTCACGAATCGCGGTCTGCGACTCGGGCGGGATATCTCGCTGGTCGGCACCGAGGAGTGCGAACGCGATACACTGGACTTTGAGAAGATCGGCGTGAGCACACTCCGGCTGGATAGCACCGCGCTGGCGAAGGCCGCCTGCAAGAGCATGCTCGCCAAACTCGCCGGCGGCGCGCCGCAGGGCGACGACAACCACACGAAGACCGTCTTTACCATGCGATACACCGAGCGCACCTCGGTTGCGCACCTGTAACGCGAAAGAATCGTCCGCAAGGAGGCAACCATGCCAAACGAACCGATCGGCATCATCGGCGGCACCGGGTTCTACGAACTGCTGGAGCACCCGCGCATGTTCATCCACGACAACCGCTATGGCCGTTCCTCCGAAATCTACGAAGGGTTTCTGGAAGGCGTTCCGGTTTACTTTTTGCCGCGCCACGGCCCGAACCATACGGTCATCGTTCCGCGGATCAACTATCGCGCGAACATCTGGGCCATGAAGGAACTCGGCGTGAAGAAGATCCTCGCGACGAACTGCGTCGGCAGCTCAAACCCGAACATCAAGCCCGGCGACCTCGTGATTCCGAGCGACTTTTGCGACCTGACGCGGCGGTTCCCCCGCTCGTTGTACGACGACACCACCGTTGCCTACCACGTCGACCTCAACCCCGCGTATTGTCCGAACCTGCGCAAGACGCTCATCGACGCGGCAAAGCAGGTGCTGCCGGGCCGCGTGCACGAGGAAGCGGTCATCTTCGTAGACGAGGGGCTCCGGTTTGAAACAAAGTTTGAGCTGGAGCTGTTTCGAAAGCTCGGCGCGGATTTAATCGGCATGACGACCCTGCCGGAGGCGGTGTTTGCCCGCGAGGCGGCGATTTGCTATGCGCATATCTGCGTGCCGACCGGCTGGTGCATGGGCGAGCTATTGGAGATGGACGATTTCCACACGATTCTCTCCGAGGGGATTGCGCACTTCAAAGAAACGCTCAAACTCGCCGTGCAGGCAATCGATTACCAGGCGGACTGTCCCTGCGTCCATGCGCTGGACAGCGTTCCGCTCGACCGCAGCCACCGCGCGGACACCGGCGGCTGGTGAGCAAACATAAACGAGTAACGCAAACGCGATTGAAGGATCAGATAAACACGATGGCAAACGAAATCATTCGAGTCGACCAGTTTTCCTATGGCTACGAGGGCGCAAAACCCCTCGCGCTCAAGAAGATCAGCTTTACCGTGCATGAGGGCGAATTCATCGGCATCATCGGCTGCAACAAGGCGGGCAAGTCCACGCTCTGTCAGGCGCTGGTCGGCGTGCTGCCGTATGTGCTCGGTGGGCGTTGGGAGGGCACGATTCACGTTGCGGGAAAGAACCTTGAGGACAGCCAGGGCAACAGCGCGGCGGACGTGATTGGCATTGTGTTTCAGGACGCGGAGAGCCAGTTTACGCAGGAGACCGTGGAGGACGAAATTGCCTTTGCCATGTGTAACTTCGGCTACGAGCGCGCGCTGATGCGCCAGCGGGTGGAGGAAGCGAGCCGCGCCTGCGGACTGTACGACATGCTTGCGCGAAGCCCGTTCCGCCTCAGCGGCGGACAGCAGCAGAGGCTCGCCGTGGCTTGCATTCTCGCGCTTCAGCCGCGCGTGATCATCCTCGACGAGAGCACGAGCCAGCTCGATCCCATCGGGCGCAACGAGGTGTTTACGCTCGTGAAGCAGCTGCATGAACAGGGCAGCACGATCATCATGGTCGACCATAATATCGAAAAGATTGCGGAGTATGCGGATCGCGTGCTCGTGATGCACGAGGGTGAACTGCGCATGGACGGTTCCGTGCGCGAGGTGTTTGGCGATCTGCCGCAGCTCAAAGAGTTGGTGGTGCGCGCGCCGCAGGTCACGCGGGCGGCGGACGCGCTGCGCGGTCAAATCGCGGGTGCACTGCCCGTGAATCTGGAGCAGGCAAAGGCGAGCTTCGCTCCGCTTGGAAGGAGCGCGCAATGAAAACGGAAGTATTGCAGGCCACGAACCTGACGCATACCTATAAAGGCGGAGTCACCGCGCTCAAAGGCGTGAACCTGAGCGTCTACGAAAATGAAATGGTCAGCATCGTCGGCCAGAACGGCAGCGGCAAGACCACGCTCGTTCGGCACTTCAACGGTCTGCTTCGCCCGACGAGTGGTAGCGTTTCGCTCTACGGCAATCCGACGGCGAAGCTGACCGTCAGCCAGATGTCCCGCACGGTGGGCTATGTGTTTCAAAACCCGAACCATCAGATTTTTTCGGCGACGGTGCGCGAGGAGCTCGCCGTTGCGCCGAAAAACTTCAAAACACCGGTGGCGGAATATGAAGCGGCGATTGAGCGCGTGGTCGATCTCATGCACATCCGTTCGATTCTGAATGAAAACCCGCTCACGCTCGACTACACAACCAAAAAGATCGTGACCATCGCAAGCGTGCTGGTATTTGACCCGAAGATTCTGATTTTGGACGAGCCGACCGGTGGACTGGACGAGGCGGGGCGCATTATGCTCAGCGAGATCACGAAGCTCGTGCACGACGCGGGGCACACGGTGATTATGATCAGCCACGACATGGACTACGTTGCCGAGCACAGCGGGCGCGTCGTGGTCATGGCGGGCGGCGAGATCATTGGCGACGGGTTGCCCGAGGAGATCTTCAGCCAGCGCGAGGTGATGGAGCGGGCGCAGATTGAGCCGCCGCAGATTGCGCAACTCGACGCCTGGCTCGACCCGCTTGCTGCAAGCAGCACGCTGAGCGTTGAGGCGTTTGTGAAAAAATACCGTTGAATATGCGCCGCGCGCGGCGCGAGAATCACACTGCAATAGTGCCCTTGCCTGGGGGTTTCTGTAAGGGCTATTGGGAGACATCCAAATAAAAAATCAACGAGGAGAGAAGAAGACAATGAAGACGATTGACTCCAACAAAAGCAAACTCAAAGCCACCTACATCAGTATTCTCATTCCGCTCGCCGTTGCCATCAACCTCATCGGCGGACAGATCGCGCTGCAGCTGAAACTGCCGCTGTATCTGGACGCGATCGGCACGGTCATCCTCTCCGCCATCATGGGTCCGTGGATCGGCGCGATCAGCGGGCTGCTGAGCAGCTTCATCACCTCGCTCATCAGCGGAAACCTGCTCGACACGCTCTTTGGCCTGTGCAACGTCGCAACGGCGCTGATCATCGGCTTTATGGCGCGCGGCGGCCTCTTCAAGAAAATCTGGCACATCGTTGTGGCGACCATTCTTGTCAGCTTTGCCAACGCGGCGCTCGGAACCCCGCTCGGCGTCGTCGTCTACGGCGGTATTCAGGGCAGCGGCGTGGACGTTGCGGTTGCGGCGCTGCTCGCGCTGGGACAGGATCTCATGAGCGCGCGCTTCTGGGCGAGCTTCCCGACGAACCTGATCGACAAGGGCATTGCCATCGTGATTGCGTACATCATTCTCAAGCGCCTGCCGGAGAACCTCAAGAAGCTGAACATGAGCAAAAAGCAGCTCAAGGCGGAAGAGGCCAAGGCGCAGGCCGCCGTCGCCGAAGCGGCGCAGGAACCCACCGCCCCGCAGGCGTAAACACCAAATACCGAACGAACGAGAATAGGAACATAGGCGAAAACGATGATTCAGGATCGAAACAAGCATACCTTCCTTCGAAAGCTCTATCCGAGCACCAAACTCTACCTGTGTTTGGCGCTGACGCTGTCGGTTATCCTGTTTGCGAACAACTGGTATAGCCTCGGCGTATTCCTGCTCGGACTGGTGTTTATTATTCGGGAGAAGTTCTACCTCGAATTCAAGATCATCGCCGTCACGCTGACGCTGATGTTCATCAGCATGTTCCTCATCAACGGTACGCTCTATCCGGGCAATGACTACACGAAGGCACCCGCGTTTGTGCTGCCGCTATTGAACATCAAGTTCTACCACGAAGGGCTGGAGCGGAGCATTACGGTCTACCGCCGGGTCGCGCCGTTGATGTGTACGCTGTTTCTGCTCTTTCGCAGCATGAACATGACGGATCTTGGCATCGCGATGAACCAGGGCGGGCTATCCTACCGCGCGTCGTTTGTGTTCATCAACGTGTTCCAGATTCTGCCGGTGCTGAGCAAGGAGATGACGCAGATTACGGACGCGCAGCGCTCCCGCGGGCTCGAAACCGAGGGAAACATCCTCACGCGCGTCAAGGCGTTTGCGCCAATCATCATTCCCGTCGTCTGCAACTCCATCATGAAGGTGCAGAACCAGGCGATTGCGCTGACGACAAAGGGCTTTAGCAGTGACGCAAAGAAAACGATCTACCGCGAACTGAAGAAAGCGACGGCGGACTACATCTTGATTGTCGCGAGCATACTTCTCACCATCGGTAGTATCGTCTATCGAATCGCGGTCTGAACGAACCAAACAACCGAAACAGGAGAGCGGGCGCGCGCGTAAGCGGCGTCCGTTTTCAGTTGCGTTCTGCCAAGTGCAACCTTTGGTTGCAGATTTACCACAGAATACAGTTTTGCATATTATTACATGAAATCGCTTGACAATACCCGCTGCATGTGATAGTTTAAGTTACAAGTGAAAGTGAACTCCCAGTAAACGGCAAACCCCGCGAAAGCGGGCGACGCAAAGCTAGAGGGCCTAAGGACGGAACAACGTCAATGGCAGCCAGCTGCCAAATGAGTGCTTTCCCGCTTAATAAACGATACGCGGAACACAAAATTATGGCAGTTTGGCAGTAAAAATCCAGGCTGCCTTTTTGTTTTCAACCAAAAAAGGCAATGGGGATTCAACAAGAAAACATTGCGAAGTGTTCCGCCGTTCGCGGCAAAGCAACCGATCCAAAGGCGTGTCAAAGGTGTATACAGGAGCGCGTTCTGCATATTACGGATCATTTGCAGAATTGCATAATGTATATACATGCAATCGATTTCAACGGAACACATAGAGGAACAAGTACCCAAGCACCTTGTAAATAGGATAGAAAACGATTCTTCCACGTTAATAGCACAACCCGTGAAAGCGGACGTCGCAAAGCTAGAGGGCCTAAAGGCGAACATCGCCCATGGCAGCCAGTTGCCGAATGAAGAACGTTCATTGGACGCTTCGGACCTGAAACAAGGGTCTTATTAGCAACCTCAATGAAACGAACGGTTCGGGCACTTGAAAAACCTGAACCGTTTTTTGTTTTCGAACACAGATTCTTTCATCAGATTATTTAAAAGGAGGTGCTGGCATGAATCCACTTTGGTTAGCCATTTCGGCGGGCGTCGCAATATGCGCGCTGCTGGCGCTTCCGGTTCAATTTTTAACCGGGTTTCTTCTTCATCAGCGCGGAATCGATGGTCAAATGCCGCGGCGGCATTTCTGGATTCTCCTTTCCGCTCTGGCGGTAGTTGGCGGCGTCATCGGTTGGCGGGCGGGGTTCACGCTGCGCGGCGCTTACTTGGTCCTTTTGCTGTTCGTGGCAGCCTGCGCCTTCTACATCGACGCGCGGAACCGGATTATTCCAAACGAGCTGGTGCTGGCAATATTAGTTCTGGCGGCGGCCTTCGGGCTGACGGGGCAAATTCCGTTTCAGATTGGCTCTTCTCTGCTGGGGCTCGCTGCGTGCTTCGTTCTCTTCTTTCTGCCCTCCGTCTTCGGGCGTAGCATCGGCGCCGGGGACGTGAAGCTCGCCGCAGCGATGGGATTCGCGCTTGGACTGACCGGCAGCCTGTATGCGATTGTCGGCATGGGCGTGCTCGTTCTCGGTTACGTGCTGCTTTCGAGTAACCTCCGCTTTTCGGAGCGGCTGAAGCAGACGATTCCCATGGGGCCGTTCCTCACCGTGGCGCTCGTCGCCGTCTCGGTGCTTTAACCGGAAGGGTCAAAAACATAGTCGTTGTTCGGGTATGAAACCCATATCCGATTGAAATACAAGACAACACACAGTTTCCCGCGGGACGGAACGCGTCCTGAACCAGGGCACCGCCCAACCAAAAAAATAAATGGAGGAAAGTATCATGAAACACTTCTGGAAGAGCGAAAGCGGACAAGGCATGGTCGAGTACGGCCTGATCATCGCGCTGGTCGCGGTTGTCGTCATCGTTGGCCTCACCGCCCTCGGCGGCAAGGCAAACACCCTGTTCTCCGGCATCAGCGATAAGCTGACCCTGGGATCTTGATCCGGTCGAGAGACAAATTGAGGGGGAAGAAAACTATGAAACGCTTTTGGATGAATGAAGAAGGTCAGGGCATGGTCGAGTATGGCCTGATCATCGCGCTGGTCGCAGTTGTCGTCATCGTCGGCCTCACCGCCCTCGGCGGCAAAGCAAACACCCTGTTCTCCGGCATCAGCGATAAGCTGACTCTGGGTTCGTGATCCTGACGAAACAAGAGAGACGGGAAGAACGAATGAAGCACTTTTGGATGAACGAAGAAGGTCAGGGCATGGTGGAATACGGCCTGATCATTGCGCTGGTTGCGGTTGTTGTGATCATTGGCCTCACCGCTCTCGGCGGCAAGGCGAACACCCTGCTCTCCGGCGTCAGCGATAAGCTGAGCTTGGGATCGTGATCCTGACAAAACAGAACGAACCGACGGCCGGCGCGATTATGTATTAGAAGTTGCGCGGACGCCGGAAAAAAACGTAAGACATCCCCGAAACAAAACGGCGGGCAGGAGGGAGCGAATATGCGTAACAAACGACGCAAAGCACGACTGGAGAGTGGCCAGTCCGTGGTCGAGCTTGCGCTGACGCTCCCTCTTCTCCTGCTGCTCATCTGCGGAATGCTCGAGATGGCCTGGCTCTCGTCTACGCGGCTCGTGCTGGACAACATTACGCGCGAGGGCGTGCGCGCGGGCATCGTGGCAACGAGCGCTTCGGCAAACACGAACGATGTGATTGAACGCATCAACGAAATGAAGCCGGACTATATGACCAATAGTGTGAATGTGACGGTCAGTTACTCAAACCTCTCCGATTTTCGCGAAGGCGATATCACGGTCGTATCGACCTACGATCTGCCGACGCTAACGCCGCTCACCGCGTTTCTCGCGGAGGACGGCATGTTTCATCTTCGCTCGCAATGCACGATGAAGATGAGTTAACGACCGAAGGAATAGAGAACAAAGAGAATTTTTAGGACTTGTCAATTAACAGGAGTGTGGTGGAGCATGAGAAAACGGTTGATCCCGTTGTTTCGTTCGTTTTGGCGCAAGGAGCAGGGAGAATCCCTGCTGATTGTCGCATTTGCGATCACCGCGCTGATTGGAATGTCCGCCACCGTCGCGGACATGGGAGCGGCCTATGTCAAGACGGCTCAAACGCAGACCGCCGCGGACGCAGCCGTGTTGGCCGCGGGCATGAAGTTGCCCGTCAAGAGCGGCGACACAGCCGGTATTGAGCAGGTGAAGGCGGTTGCGCGCGATTACCTCACGAAGAACGGCGTGGAGGATGCATCGGCAGCGACGATTACCCTGGGCGACTTGAGCGGCGGCGCGTATCACTCCATTCTGGTTTCGCAGCCCGCCATGTCGGAAACGGCTTTTGCGCGCATCTTTGGAATCGATGAGATCACGTTCCGCAGACAGGCGGAGTCAAAGGTGGTTCCGTGTGCGGCGCTCTCCGATCTGGTTCCGCTCTCCATTCAAGAGAGCACGCTGGACGCGATCATTGCCGGCGGCACGTCACAGCACGCGATTCTAAAATATGGTTTAAAGACGGACGACGTTCAGAATGGCTCGTTTGGTGCGATCGACCTCGACGGCGTCAAGGGCGGCGGCGCGAACGACTATACCAACTGGCTGGCGAACGGTTATCAGGCGAAGCTGGAACTAGGAACCGTACTGCCCGTGGAATCGGGCAACATGACGGGGCCGACCTACTCGGGCATTGTGCAGCGCTACAACGCCTGTACGCATTACGCCTCCTATGGCGGCTGTAAGGCCGACCGCTATGCGGACGATTGCCCGCGTGTCATGAAGGTACCGGTGATTGTATTTACCGACAGCTCCCATAAATACGTGCGCGTGGTCGGGTTCGCGGCGTTTGTACTGGAGGATTATACGACCTATGCGGACAAGGGCTGCGTTGTCGGCAGTTATGTAAACATGGTCAACGTGGGCGCCGTGGACGGCGACCTGACCGGCACCGCAAGCAGCTTTGGCGTATACAGCCTGGTGCTGAGCAAGTAACGACTCGCGGCAACGCGAGAGTGTGATTGATTTTACAGGAGGAGTTCTATGAAGAAAGTCATCCTCTTTTCACTTGTCGCCGCCATCTGCGCGGGCGTGATGCTCTATCTGTATCTGGGTAAGCTGGAGCAGCAAAAGCAGGTGGAGATTGTCTACGAAACCGTCGTCGTGGCGGCGCAGGACATTCCCGCCTATACGGCAATCACGCCCGAAATGCTGACCACCAAGCAGGTGGCGCAGGGCTCGTCGCATCCGCTGTCGGCGCGTTCCATCACCGACGCGGTGGGGTTTGTGACCGAGGGCGCAATTCTGGCGGGCGAAGAGGTCATCCCAGCAAAACTCAAGCAGCCCGGCCAGGTGGAGAGCGGACTTTCTTATGTGGTGCCGAAGGGAATGCGCGCCATGACGATTGCCGTTGACGAAATCTCCGGCATCGCGGGCTTTTTGCAGCGCGGGGACTACGTGGACATCTACGCCTACCTGACGACCAGTTATCAAACGCCGGAGCAACAAGCGGTTGTGGCAACGATGGATCAAACGTCTGCGGCGCAGCAGGCAACTACCGTACTAGCCGCGCAGAACGTCAATATTGTTGCGGTGGGAACATCGCTCGCCAAAGACCCGGCGGCGGGCGAGAGCAGCGGAGTCGGCTACTCCAGCGTAACGGTTCTGGTGACCCCGGATCAGGCAATGCGTCTGATCCAGAGCGCGCGCAGCGGCGTGGTAATGATGGTCATTCGCGCAAACGGCGATCACGAGTCGATCACGCAGCAACCAATTGTCAGCGATTCCTTGCTGGACAAAGCGGATTGAGGGGGCAGGAATGAGCGGCGTAAGAATCATGCTGGCGGCGTTCTCCGGGGATGACCGAAAGCACATCTCCGGACTGCTGCAGGACGAATCCCTCCGAATCGTGAGCACGTTTCGGCCGGATGCAGACGGGCTCAAGAAAGCGAGCACGCAGCCCGCGGACGTTCTCTTGATTGGCACGCGCGGCGTGCCCAACGCGGAATTCGACTTTGCCGAGCGAATCTACACCATTCGCAGCGATATAACGATTCTGCTGTTGGCGCCCTCCGTGAATCCGGAGCAGATCAGCCGCGCGATGGAGAGCGGCATTGCCCGCGTCATCGACATTGGCAGCGGGGAAAGCGCAATCCGCAACCTCATTTTAACCGCCGCCAACCGGGACATCCACCGCCGCAGCAGCACGCAGAAGATCGCGAGCTACGACTCCAAGATTCTCGCGGTGTATTCGCCCAAGGGCGGCGTCGGCAAGACGACCTTTGCGGTCAACCTCGCCTGCGCGCTGAGCGCCACCAACAAAAAGGTTGCGCTGATCGACCTGAATCTGCAGTTTGGCAACGTCGGCATTTTTCTGGATATTGCAAAGGGCGACACCATTGCGGATATGGTCGAGGAGCGCACGCTGGAGCTCTCCACGATCAAGAGCTATCTGATTCGGCACCCAAGTGGCGTTATGGTCATGCTCTCGTGCAGCTCGCCGGAGTATGCCGAGCTGATTCGACCGGAGCACATTGAAACCATTCTTTCCTCCCTGCGAACGGAGTTTGACTATATTCTGCTCGATATGGGTTCTACTTTGAACGACTGCGCGGTTACCGCGCTGGAGACCGCAGACACGATCTTTGTCGTTGTCAACGAGGACATCGCTACCCTGAACGATTCCAAGCGGAGCATGAAGCTGCTGGAAGCGCTGAACCTCCAGGACAAGATCAAGGTGGTCGTCAATAAGGACGGACTGTCCACCATTAAGGTCAGGGACGTTACAAACCTGCTGGAGACAGAGCCCGCACTCGTGATTCCAAACGATCCAAAGTCCGCCATGATGGCGCTAAACCGCGGCGTTCCAATGCTGAGCTGCGCGCCCACCTCGAAAGCCACGAAGGCAATTGTCGCCTTTGCGCGCGGCATGATTCGGAGGACATAACCATGGGACTGATGGAACGGCTGGATAAAAAAGCGCCTTCCACAACCGCTACAACCACCCAGCAGGCGGAGGCGGACGAATCCGCCCAACTGCGCGACCGCGTGCATCTGCAGGTGGTTGAAACGCTCAACAAACGCGAGGAAAAGCACAACAGCGCCGCGGACGAAACGGAAACGCGCGCCATCATTGAATCCACGCTGGAGGAGCACGCCGCCAGCATGGCGCGTCCGGAGCGCAACCGGATTGCGGTTGAAATCTACGACTCCATTCGCGGCCTCGGCCCGCTGGAAAAACTGCTGGCCGACGATTCCATCAGCGAGATCATGGTCAACGGCGCAAAGCAGGTGTTCATTGAACGAAAGGGCAAGCTCCTGCTCAGCGACGTAACGTTTTACGACAACGACCAACTGCTCAACGTTATCGACCGGATCGTTTCCCCGCTGGGGCGGCACATCGACGAGGCAACCCCAATGGTCGACGCTCGCTTGCCGGACGGCTCGCGCGTCAACGCGGTGATTCCGCCGCTCTCGCTGAAAGGGCCGCTGCTCACGATTCGAAAGTTTTCGAAGAATCCCTTGACCGTGGAGAACCTGATCAGCTACGGCAGCTTGACGTTTAAGATGGCGTCCTTTCTGGAAGCCTGCGTCAAGGGACGGCTCAACGTCGTCGTCTCCGGCGGTACGGGCAGCGGAAAAACCACGCTGCTCAACGTCCTCTCCGCCTACATTCCGCACGATGAGCGCATTGTGACCATTGAGGACGCGGCGGAAATTCAGCTCCAGCAAAAGCACGTGCTCACGCTGGAAGCGCGCCCCGCAAACCTCGAGGGAAAAGGGCAGATTGCAATTCGCGACTTGGTGAAAAACGCCTTGCGTATGCGCCCGGATCGAATCGTCGTTGGCGAGGTTCGCGGCGGGGAAGCGCTCGATATGCTCCAGGCGATGAACACCGGCCACGACGGCTCCATGACGACCGGCCACGCAAACTCCACGCGGGACATGCTCGCGCGTTTGGAGACCATGGTGCTCATGGCGGGCATGAACCTGCCGATCTCCGCGATTCGCCAGCAGATTGCCTCGGCAATCGACATTATTGTGCAGCAGACGCGTCTACGGGACGGCAGCCGCAAGATCACCAGCATTAGCGAGGTGCTTGGCATGGAAGGCGACGTAATCGTGACGCAGGAGATATTTAGTTACGACTACGGCGACGGGCGTTCCCCGGGACGCTTCCGCGCAACCGGAATCAAGCCCCGCTGCTGCGACAAGCTCGCCGCGAGCGGCGCAGGCGTGAAGGACGAGTGGTTCTCCTAATTCGAGAACCGTTTACAGGAGCACAAAGAGAGGGAGGGAAACAGGCATGTTACGAGTCTTGGTCGCGTTGATTTGCGGCGTTGCCGCGTTTGGCTTGGTTTACCCTCTTGCATTGCTGCAAACAAAACAGAGACGGGAGTTTGAGCAGCGCAAGCGCGCGTTCTTTGGCAACACACAGGAGCTGGCTGCCTCCCGCCGCACGAAAAACGGAAAAGAGCGCACGCGCCTTCGCCGCCTGGATCAGATTGCGGACGAACTCTACGTTGCGGGAATTGCGCTGCGCGCGGAGGAGTTCATTACGATTTGGGTGATCACGGGCGCAATTCTGCCCGCCATCGCTCTGTTTCTCGGCGCGCCGCTGAGCCTGTCCATCGGGCTCGTGATTGTCGGCGCGGCGGCACCCATCGGGTATGTGACGCTACAAAAGAACCGGAGGCTCGCGCAGCTTGGCAAGCAGCTTTCCGACGCGATGACCGTCATCTGCAATGCGCTTCGCGCGGGACAGTCCTTCCAAACGGCAATGAAGAACGTTGGCGAGGAAATGGAGGAACCTATCTCCCGCGAGTTCCTGCGCGTGTTCCGCGAAACGCAGCTCGGCATGCCGCTGGAAACCAGCCTGACGCGGCTCGTGCAGCGGACGAAAAATCCGGATTTGGATCTGATGTGTTCCGCGGTGATCATTCAACGGCAGATTGGCGGCAATCTGGCGATGATTCTCGAGAACATCTCCGATACTATCAATCAGCGCATTCGCATGCGCGGCGAGGTCAAGACGCTGACCTCCGCCGGGCGGCTGAGCGGCATGATCATCGGTGGACTGCCGATCTTCATCCTCGTGCTGCTGATGTTCATCAATCCGGGATATGTGGATATGTTTTTCACCACGCAATCCGGGCGAATCATGCTGATTGTCTCCGTTGTGCTGGAGACCATCGGGTTTCTGCTCGTGCGTAAGATCATCAACATCAAGATGTAGGGGAGGAAACAAAGCATGCGGTTGGTCGTATTGGTCTGTACCATTGCGGTGTTTCTGCTCTTCATTTCGCTGCTCAACGGCCTTGGCCGAAAGAGCGATCAAATGCGAAAGCGCTTTGCGCTGGTCAAAAACAACGAGCGCGTCTATGGCGACGATGAACTCAAGAAATCTTTTTCCGAGCGCGTGTTCCGCCCCGCTGCAAAGCGGTTTTCCGAGCGGATTCGCCATCTCGCCGGAAAGAGCAAAACACCCGTACAGGGCAAAGGCAGCCTGAAATTGCAAAAACAACTCCGCGCGGCCGGGCTTTCGCTTTCCGCGCAGGAGTATTCGTATATCAAGAGCCTGCTGCTGCTGGTGTTCGTCGCCGGCGGCGCAGTGCTTTACGTATTTCTGCAGATCGACCAGATCTATCGGGTGCTGATTCTGCTGGTGTTGGCCTGCATTCCCGTCTACGGCGCGGGGTTCTTCCTCAAGGCCAGAGTCAAGGCGCGTAAGGAAGCGATTGTCCGCGAGCTACCGGACGTGATGGATCTTTTAGTGGTGAGCGTCGAAGCGGGGCTTGGCCTCGACGCGGCAATCGTCCGCCAATATTCGAAGAACAAAAACACGGTGCTAACGGAGCTGAGCAGCGCCATTCGCGAGGTGCAGATGGGCGTTCCGCGCAAGGTCGCGCTCAAGGAGATGGCGGATCGCTGCGACGTGAAACAGCTTACCGCGTTCGTCACGTCGCTGTTGCAGGCCGACCAGCTGGGCGTTTCCGTTAAGAGCGTGCTCGAATCGCAGGCGGAGCGGCTGCGCACCGAGCGCAAACAGTTCATTCAGGCAAAGGCGGCAAAAGCGCCAATCAAGATCATGCTTCCGACGGTCGGGTTCATCTTTCCGGTGATCTTTATCATTTTGTTGGGCCCGGCGGCAATGAATCTGATCGCGACGTTTCGCTGAGGAGCGAGCACATGAAGAAAGTTCTGATTCTGGCAAACGGAAGGCCAATCGCCAACGCGTGGCTTGCCAACCACTACTTCGCGAGGCTGCGCGGGCTGTTGGGGCGTACGTTATCGGAGGGCGGCGGGCTGCTGCTCGCACCGTGCAACTGCATCCACACGTTTGGCATGCAATATGAAATCGACGCCGTCTACCTGGATCGAACCGGAACTGTGCTGCGCGTAGACGAGGCGCTTCCCGCTGGGAAGGCCTGCAAGGTGCAGCGGGGCGCGCGATATGTGCTGGAGCTGCCGGCCGGTACGGCACGAAGGCAGTCCATTCAAGTGGGTAATCGTCTGGAGGGAGTCTTATGAGCGAACGAAACGAACGTAGAGAAGAAGGCGTTGAAGCGCTTCGCAACCGAATGGATGCGGACGCGCGGTTTCACCGCGTGCTCTCCGGCTACGATCCGGACGAGGTGCGCGATTTTCTGGAGGAGATGAAGCGTGTGCTGGCGCAGCAGGCGAAAGCGTCCAAGCGAGAGCAGGAGACGCTGATTGCCGAGCTCGAAGCAACGCGCAGCGAACTGGCGGCGCGAAACTGCGCCATGAAGACGATTAAAGATGCGCTCGATCAGCGCGATATGGAGCTCAAGAGCATGCAGTCGCGCGCGGTCGGGCTGACGCAGACAATCCGCTCACTCGAAGCGGACCGCGCGGGCGTGGAGCAGCTGCGCGCGGCCGCCGCGACGGCACGGGTCGCCGCCGAACGGACGCAGACGCTCGAGCAGGAGGTGCAGCAGCTGCGCGGCACGCTCACGCAGGCGGCAAACGTCATCGAAAGCTGGAAGTCGGAGCGGACGCGCCTGCAGGAAGAGAACGCGCGCCTCCGCGCCGAGATTGAAAACATGCGAATCCATGGCTGCCTGCCGATGCAGGCAAGCGAGCCGAAGAGCGCGCCATCTGTGGCCCCGATCCAGAGCAGGGTGGAGCCGGCGCCCGCGCTAACCCCGGAGATGGCGGACAAACTCGCCGATACGTTTGCGGAGGCCTATGCGCTGGTCAATTCGTTCCGGTCGGCAAACGAGCCGACGCGCGCGCCGCAGCCGCAACGCGGCAGCCCTTCCCGCGTGCAGGTGTTGCGGCCGGACGGCACGACGGCGGACTATTCCATCACCGGAAAGTGAGGAGAGAAAATTATGAAACGAAGCGTAGAAATGAGAGCTTGGCTGGGGAAACGGGTGGTTCCGATTCTGGTTTCCCTTGTGCTCCTGTTTGCGATGGCGCCGCGCGCGCTTGCCGCCGGACACGGAAAGCCCATTGGAAAACCAGGCAAGCCGGAACCTACGCAGACCACCGAGCCGAAAGAGAAGAAAACCGAAGCACCCGGCAAACCAACGCCGAGTCCGGAGGAACCGTCGAGCAAGGAATACACGGGCATCTCGGTCTATAAGATCGCCAATGCGATTGAGAGCGTAACCGACAGCGAACAGCAGTCGGAACTGACCAAGCTGCTCGACGCCTACAAGGCTACGCTGGACGAGAAGAGCGGCGCGCTGCTCTCCAAGACCGGCAGCATGAGCGAACTATCCCAGGCTGCGTCCGACGCGCGCAAGGCGCTCAAGGATGGGTTGAAGGAAGCGGGTTTTACGCTCGGCAGTGTGCTTGGCTGGCAGGAATGGAAGCAATACCAGAATACGGAATCCAACCTGCAATCCATTGCCGATGCAATCGCCGCCTTGGAGGATACGGACGCGAACAAAGCCCTGCTCAGCGATCTGCTGAAGGCATACCAGAACGCGCTGACAGCGGAGGCCGCCGCGACCGAGGAGAACAAGGAGGCGCTGGCCGAGGCGACCAATGCCGCGCACGAGGCGCTCTTTGAAGCGCTGTTCCTCGCGGGATTGCTCCCCATGGAAGAGCCCGCGCCGGATACCGAAACCGCTTTACCCGAGTGATTTCACTTGAAAATTAAATTGACATTGCGAGAAAATGTGTTAATATAAGAAAGCGCGAATCGAAACGGTTCGATTGCGTATACTTGGCCGAGTAAAAATGCCCATCGGACGGGGCTGGCCGTTGCCGCGCGTGACGTGAAGCGTCACATTATTGATTGAGTTTGAAGACTCAAATTTTATAAGTTGGTTACTTCATAACCAGTGCGAAAGCACACCACTTGTGAAACGGTCAATAAGAGTAGCGACGGCATCCATGCTAAACTGTGCTCTGATGAAACGGTCAAGGTCATGGTTCTATCCAATCCACGCAGAACGTACAATTGCGTGCCGGAAAACGGAACATAACCAGCGACAAACAGGTGGTATCGAAACATGCCGCCTGTTTTTTATTTGCGGCAATTTGGATCTGGGGAGCAACCGGCGGAAGGAACGAACATGAATCTCAACGAGCAGAAGCGCGCGCCGATCTACGAGGCGCTCAACCGCTTTCGAAAGCAGCGGGTCGTCCCTTTCGATGTGCCGGGGCATAAGCGCGGGCGCGGTAATCCGGAACTCGTCGAGCTACTGGGCGACAAATGCGTGGGCATCGACGTAAACTCGATGAAACCGCTCGATAACCTCTGCCATCCGGTTTCGGTGATCAAGGACGCGGAAGAGCTCGCGGCGGACGCGTTTGGCGCGGCGCACGCGTTCTTCATGGTCGGCGGAACGACCTCCAGCGTGCAGAGCATGATCCTCTCCGCCTGCAAAAAGGGGGACAAGATCATTCTCCCGCGAAACGTCCACAAGAGCGCGATCAACGCGCTGGTGCTCTGCGGCGCGGTGCCGGTCTATGTCGATCCGCGAGTAGAGCCGAAGCTCGGCATTCCGCTCGGCATGGAGCTTGCGGACGTTCGCCGCGCGATGGACGAGCATCCGGACGCGGTGGCGATGCTGCTCAACAACCCGACCTATTACGGCGTCTGTTCGAATCTTAAGGCGATTGTCGAGCTGGCGCACGCGCGCGGCATGCTGGCGCTCGTGGACGAAGCGCACGGAACGCACCTCTACTTCAGCGACAAGCTTCCGCTTAGCGCAATGGCGGCGGGGGCGGACATGGCGGCGGTCTCCATGCACAAATCCGGCGGGAGCCTGACGCAGAGTTCGCTGCTGCTGCTGGGGCCAAAGATGAACGCGCGGCACGTGGATCAAATCATCAACCTCACGCAGACGACGAGCGCGTCGTACCTTTTGATGAGTAGCCTCGACATCTCGCGAAGAAACCTCGCGCTGCGCGGGGAAAAGTCGTTTGACAAGGTTGCGCAGATGGCCGAATACGCACGCGAGGAAATCAACGAGGTCGGCGGATACTACGCCTACGGGCGTGAACTCGTGAACGGGGACAGCATCTTCGACTTTGATGTGACCAAGCTCTCCGTCTACACGCGGGACATCGGTCTTGCGGGCATCGAGGTATACGACCTGCTGCGGGACGAGTACGACATTCAGATTGAGTTTGGCGACATCAGCAACATTCTTGCGTACATCTCAATAGGGGATCGGCTGCAGGACATTGAGCGACTCGTCGGCGCGCTGGCGGATATCAAGCGACTCTACGCAAAGGCACCAACGGAGACGTTTCTCTCGGAATACATCTCGCCCGTCGTGGCGGCGACCCCGCAGGCGGCGTTCTACGCCAACAAGGAGTCCGTGCCCATTCGCGAATCGGTTGGGCGAATTTGCAGCGAGTTTGTGATGTGCTATCCGCCGGGGATTCCGATTCTTGCGCCGGGCGAGGTCATTACGAAGGAAATTGTGGAATATACCCTCTACGCGCAGGCGAAGGGAAGCAGCATGCAGGGGCCGGAAGACCCCGACATTCGGTACTTGAACGTGTTGAAGGGAGGCGTATGACGCGTGGAATTTTGGTTTAACGACATGCACACGCAGGTTGTGCCGCCTCTCTTTCAAAAAAAGGGGGGGCGTTAGAAAGTGGAATTCTGGTTTAACGATATGCACACGCAGAATGTACAG
This sequence comes from uncultured Christensenella sp., assembly GCA_964509485.1. Lineage (GTDB taxonomy): Bacteria > Bacillota > Clostridia > Christensenellales > CAG-138 > UBA7703. Next base: position 33,111 of record CAZDXW010000009.1, on the reverse strand, counting down.
TTGTCCATTCGCG
>CAZDXW010000009.1:16904-32998 GCA_964509485.1 uncultured Christensenella sp. | reverse complement strand
CAGTTGTCCATTCGCGTGGAAAAGCAGTTATTCTCCGGCGAGAGCGACTTTCAGCGCATCGACGTGTTCGACTCCCCGGAGTTCGGGCGGTTTCTCGCCTCGGACGGCAGCGTGATCTTTTCCGAAAAGGACGAGTTTACCTACGACGAAATGATTGTGCACGTGCCGATGGCGGTACACCCCAACGTCAAGCGCGTGCTCGTCATTGGCGGCGGGGATGGCGGGGTTGCCCGCGAACTGACGCACTACGAGGAGATTGAGGCGATCGACGTCGTCGAGCAGGACAAGCTCTTTGTGGACGTCTGCCGGAAGTACTTTCCCGCCAACGCCTGCGGCCTCGACGACCCGCGCGTGAAGATTTACTATCAGGACGGGCTGCGGTTTCTGCGCTCCCGTCAGGACGACTACGACCTGATCATCAACGACGCGACCGATCCGCTCGGCCACACGGCGGGGCTCTTTACGAAGGAGTTCTACGGCAGCTGCTTTAAGGCGCTGCACGACGACGGAATCATGGTCTATCAGCACGGCAGCCCGTTCTTCGACGAGGACGAGGACCCCTGCCGCGCGATGCACAAAAAGGCCTACCGGAGCTTTCCGATCAGCCGCGTGTATCAGGCGCATATTCCAACGTGTCCTGCCGGCTACTGGCTCTTTGGCTTTGCGTCGAAGAAATATCACCCGCTGGAGCACTTCGACAAGAAGCGCTGGGAGGAGCGGGGCATCAAAACCTGGTACTATACCGCAAACCTGCACGTCGGCGCGTTTTTGCTGCCGCGTTACGTAGAAGACTTATTAGAGGAGGAAGAAAACTCATGAACCGGAAATTGCTTGTCATCGGCTGCGGCGGCGTTGCCTCCGTTGCGATTCAAAAATGTTGCCAGAACAGCGCTGTATTCCCCGAACTCGTGCTCGCGAGCCGGACCAAGTCCAAGTGCGACGCGCTGATTGCCTCCATGCTCGGCAAAACGAGCACGAAGCTCTCCTCCGCCGCGGTGGACGCGGACAACCTCAACGAGGTGGTTGAGCTCATTCATCGCGTGCAGCCGGACGCGGTGCTCAACGTCGCCCTGCCGTATCAGGACCTGACGATTATGGAAGCCTGCCTGATCTGCGGCGTGCACTACATCGACACCGCGAACTACGAGCCGGAGAGCACGGACGATCCCGCCTGGCGCGCGCTCTACGAAAAGCGCGTGGAGCGGGAGGGTTTCTCCGCGCTGTTTGACTACAGCTACCAATGGGCGTATGCCAAGCGCTTTGAGGAGGCGGGGCTGACCGCGCTACTCGGCACGGGGTTTGACCCCGGCGTGACCAGCGTGTTCGTTTCCTACGCAAAGAAGCACTACTTTGACCGCATTGAATCCGTTGATATTCTCGACTGCAACGGCGGCGACCACGGCTACCCCTTTGCGACAAACTTTAACCCAGAGATCAACCTACGCGAGGTCTCCGCGCCGGGCAGTTACTGGGAAAACGGCAAGTGGGTCGAAATTCCGGCTATGAGCGTCAAGCGCGAATACGATTTTCCTGAGGTCGGCAAAAAGGACATGTACCTGCTGCACCACGAGGAGATTGAGGCGCTGGCGAAGCACTACCCGGAGATCAAGCGCATCCGCTTCTTCATGACGTTTGGGCAGAGCTATCTGACGCACATGAAGTGCCTCGAGAACGTCGGCATGCTCTCGACCACGCCGATTGAATTCCAGGGCCAGCAGATCGTTCCGATTCAGTTTCTCAAGGCGCTGCTGCCCGATCCCGCGTCGCTCGGCCCGCGCACGAAGGGAAAGACGAACATCGGCTGCGTGATTTCCGGTCTCAAGAACGGAAACCGCAAGACGATCTTCATCTACAACGTCTGCGACCACGAGGCCTGCTATCGCGAGTTGGGCAGCCAGGCAATCAGCTATACGACGGGCGTTCCGGCTATGATTGGCTCCGCGCTCGTGCTGGACGGAACCTGGCGCAAGCCCGGTGTGTTCACGACGGACGAGTTCGATCCCGATCCTTACATGGACATGCTCAACAAATGGGGTTTACCATGGGTGGTAAACGAGCACCCGGAGATCGTTGAGTAAGTCCGGAAACAGGGCGCTTTCCAAGCCTACCACGCGTGGTAATACCGATTTCAAGCATCAGGAGCAATCATGAACCGTTCCGAACTTCCAACGCCGTGCTTCCTCGTGGACGAAGCGGCGCTCAAACAGAATCTGGAGATCCTCTCCGGCGTGAGCAAGCGCACGGGCTGCAAGATCCTGCTCGCGCAAAAGGCGTTCTCCATGTTTCGCGTGTACCCGCTCATCGCGCGGTATCTTTCCGGCGCATCCGCGAGTGGGCTGTTTGAAGCGCGGCTGGCGCACGAGGAGATGGGCGGCGAGAACCATGTGTTTTCGCCTGCCTATACGGACGAGGAGATGCGCGAGCTGGTGACCATTTGCGACCACATCGTATTCAACTCGTTTGCCCAGCTGGAGCGGCATCGCCCGGTCTGGCAGGCAAGCGGCGCGAGCGTCGGCATTCGCGTGAATCCGGAATGCAGCACGCAGGAAGGCCACGCGATCTACGACCCCTGCGCTCCCTTTTCGCGCCTTGGCGTCACGCGGGAGCACTTCCGCGCCGACCTGATCACCGGCGTGGAGGGATTGCACTTTCACACCCTCTGCGAGCAGAACAGTGACGATCTGGTTAAGACGTTTGAAGCGTTTGAGCGAAAATTCGGCGAGTTCCTGCCGCAGATGAAATGGCTCAACCTTGGCGGCGGGCACCACATTACCAAACCGGACTACGACATCTTTGCGCTGGACGAGCTGCTGTACTACATCTGCGCGAAGTACCCGAATTTGACGGTGTATCTCGAACCCGGCGAGGCAATTGCGCTGAATGCGGGCTGGCTGGATACTACCGTGCTGGACGTGGTGGACAACGGTATGCCGATTCTGATTCTGGACGCATCCGCCGCCTGCCACATGCCGGACGTGCTGGAGATGCCCTATCGCCCGCCGCTGCTCGGCGCGGGCGAACCGGGCGAACACGCGGTGACCTGCCGCCTCGCCGCGCGGACGTGCCTCGCGGGGGACGTGGTTGGCGACTACAGCTTCGAGCGCTTGCCGCAGGTTGGCGAACGGCTGACGTTTGGCGACATGGCGATCTACAGCATGGTCAAGACGAACACGTTCAACGGCATGCCGCTGCCCGCCATCGCGCTCTTACGCGAGAACGGCGACTGTGAGCTGGTGAAGACATTCGGCTACGAAGATTTTAAAGGGAGACTGTCCTGATATGCTCCAGACATTGCCCGCACAAGACGGCTACCATATGCCCGCCGAGTTTGCGCCGCAGAGCGGCGTGCTGCTCGTTTGGCCGGTGCGTTCTGGTAGCTGGGGCGTAGACCCGCGCGCGGCGCAAGAGGCGTTTTGCGCGGTCATGCGCGCGGCCAGCCGGAGCGAGCGGGTCTATCTGCTCGCGGACGCGGCGCACATCGAGGAAGCGCGTGCGCAAGCGGGAGCGTTTGCAACCGTGCTTGAAATCGAGACGAACGACGCCTGGGCGCGGGACATCGGCCCTACGTTTGTGACGAATGGCGAGAACATTCGCGGCGTCAACTGGTGCTTCAACGCGTGGGGAGGCGCGGTTGACGGGTTGTATGCCGACTGGGAAGCGGATGACGCGGCGGCGGAACGTTTCTGCCGCGCAATCGGCGTGTCCTGCTACGACGCGGGGGATTTTGTACTGGAGGGCGGTTCCATCTGCTCGGACGGCGAGGGAACCTTGCTCGTCACGGAGGCCTGCCTGCTCAGCGCCGGGCGAAACCCGCAGTTGAGCAAAGCGCAGATCGAGCAGAAGCTAAAGGACTATCTCGGGGTGCAGAAGGTGCTCTGGCTGCCGCGCGGAATCTACAACGACGAAACAAACGAACACGTGGACAACGTCTGCGCGTTCATCTCGCCCGGCGAGGTGGTGCTCGCGTGGACGGACGACGAAACCGATCCCCAGTATGCGCTGAGCCGTGCGGACTATGACTATCTTTCGCGGCAGACCGACGCGCGCGGGCGCAAGCTGACGATCCATAAACTGCCGATTCCCGACCGTCCCGTCTGCGTGACGGAGGAGGATTTGGCGAACTTTACGTTTGAAACGGGCGAGGACACTCTGGAGGTCGGGCAGCGGCTCGCCGCAAGCTATGTGAATTTCTATTTCACGAATGACGCGGTTCTTTTGCCGCAGTTCGGCGGCGAACACGCCGTTTCGGACGCGCGCGCGGTCGAGATTCTGCGGCGGCTGTGCCCGACGCGGGAGATCGTGCCGATTGAGTCGCGGGCAATTCTACTCGGCGGCGGAAACATTCACTGTATTACCCAACAGATACCGAAAGGAGCGATTCGATGAGCGAAGTTACCGTTGCGGCGGTTCAAATGAAGATGGTGAACGACCCCGCGGAGAACCTCCGCCATGCTGAGGCGCTGGTGCGCGAGGCGGCGGCGAAGGGCGCGAACATTGTCCTGCTGCCGGAGCTGTTTGAACGCCCTTATTTTTGCCAGGAGCGGCGATACGAGTATCTGGAGTATGCGCTATCGGTTTCGGAGAACCCGGCGGTGTTGCGTATGCAGATGGTCGCAAAGGAACTCGGCGTGGTGATTCCCGTGAGCTTTTTCGAGCGGGACGGTAACAGCCTGTATAACTCTGTGGCGATGATCGACGCGGACGGCAGCCTGCTCGGCGTCTATCGCAAAACGCACATTCCGGACGACCACTGCTATCAGGAGAAGTTTTACTTTACGCCGGGGGACACCGGCTTTCGCGTGTTTGATACGCGCGTAGGTCGCGTTGGCGTCGGCATCTGCTGGGATCAATGGTTTCCGGAGGCCGCGCGGGCGATGGCGCTGCTGGGCGCGGATCTTTTGCTCTACCCGACCGCCATCGGCTCCGAACCGATTCTTGGCGTGGATAGTATGCCACATTGGCGGCGGGTGATGCAGGGGCACGCGGCGGCAAACGTTCTGCCAGTGGTCGCGGCAAACCGCGTCGGCGAGGAGCGAGTGCTGCCCTGTGCCGAAAACGGAATGCAGTCCAGCGCGCTCGCTTTTTACGGTTCGTCGTTCCTCACGGACGAAACGGGAGAGGTGCTTACGCAGGCAGATCGCGCGGGAGAGACCATACTCTATGCAAGTTACGATTTCGACCGCATCCGTAAAGATCGCCTCAACTGGGGCTTGTTTCGCGACCGCCGACCGGAGTGCTACGGGACGCTGACTCGATAGCTTCCAACACACGATACGAATAAAACATCCGTTTCCGCCAAGTTTGGGGAAACGGATGTTTTTTTATTACGGGAAATGACGTCTGTTTTTTTGGAATATAGACGACGCGCTATTCCAGATACTCGTCGGACATTTCGGTTCCCCAGAAGGTATCAAAATCGCCGCCGAGCTTGACAATCAGCGTGTCGCCGTCCCAAAGCATGCAGTCCTGCGCGGGGAAGTTCGACAGCGCGAGCACATCTGCGCGCTTTAGATACCCCTCGTCGTCAATCGTAATATGGATGTTCGTACCCAGCTGCTGCTGAATGAACGAGCGCAGGTATTCGCCAAACGTAAACGAGCGGGTCATCCAGGCGCCGGTGATCTCCTTGGTGTGCTTAAACCCTTCCCGTGTTTCGGGATAGGCGGGCATGCCGACGAACACCACCTCCGTATCCGCGGTGTACCCCGGCTCGGTCTCGATTCGATCGATCAGGCGCGTCGCGGTGGAGACGGAGGCGTCGTAATTGAGCTTGAGCTTGAGGTACGCTTCGTTGGCCATGATGCCGTTTTTGTAGATCGTCACCAGGCAGACGAGAACCATGCACCACGCGAGAATGGCCGTCCAGCGGCGCTTCTTGGGCGTGGCCGACGGGCGGGTTTCGGCAACGTCGTACATCTTAATCAGGAACAGCCACGGGGTGATGTACGAAAAGCGCATCAACAGATGCGGTTCTTCGCCGATGTTGAGCACATACATCGCATCCATCGCAAGCGGAATGAGCGCAAGGCAGACGAGCGCGAGAACGAGCTTGCCCTTTGAGCGGAGCAGCTGTTTTCCGCGCTGCATCCAAAACACCGCGACAGCAGCAATCAGCCCCGGCCAGAATGCTAGATACAGAACGACCGGATAGTAGCTCTTTTGCCCGCGAATGGCAAAGAACTCAAGAACGCTTCGATACGCGTCGCCGATGGCCTGCAGCACCTGCATGGGGCTAAAGGTGCCGACAATGTCCTTGCTGCGGTAGGAATCGACGACCTGCCCCGTGAGCTTAACGCCAAGCTGCCAAACGAGGTAGTAAATGCCCGCTGATACGGCAAGCACGCCAAAGTAGAGCAGCCCGCGCAGCAGAATCGACTTTGTCGTTTCCCCTTCGCGGCAGATCCGGCGCAGCAGGCAGAGCAGCAGCAAACACGCGGCAAAGCAGAGATAGGCGGAATAGCTGAAGCAGCAAACGAAGAACAGCGGGATGGCCGCGAGCCAGCCGCGCTTCCAGCGCTCCAGCGCGTAGACCGCGAGGCAGGCGGTCAAGAGCGCAAACGCGAAGACCGGCGCGGCGAAGAGATGGCAATGCACGGAGATCATCGTCGGAAACGCGACGACGATTCCGCTGAGCAGCACGACGGCCGCCGTTTTGCGAATATCCAGAATCGCCACGAGCAGCGCCGTGGAAACGCCCAGTAACGACATGGTGAGAATCGCGATCGGCCAGGACACTTGCAGCCCGTCGTAGAGCAGATAGATGAAATTCGCAAAGAACCGGTCGGACCACATGCTAAAGAGTTCCTGATGGATCACGATGGAATCGTGGGAAAACAGCGGGGTCACATACGCGGAAAAATGAATCAGCAGCGAGAAGACAATCGTGCTGAAGAAGGCAATTCGAAATTGCAGGGGAATGCGGAGAAACCAGCGTTTCATCGCCAGCTCCGGCATGACCCAATCGTGCTTTTCCGGTGTATGTTCCATGGCAAACCATCCTTTCGGTCTTGAGCGTGAGGCTGTTATACGGTAAGAGAGCAAACGATTCGGTCGCTGCCCGTTTTGCCCTATCGGGCGGAGCGTTCGGCGGCTTTCATCGCGCGGTCGTAATAACGAAGAATGTAGAGGCGGTAGAACACGGTGAGCGTGTCCCAGCCGGTCTGCACGAGATCCTTGAGTCGTATCCGGTTCCAGGCCGCGCCGCGTTGAAAGTGCAGCACAATCGGCGCTTCGACAATGCGCGCCTTGCGGCGGTTGAGTAGTGCAAGCACCTCAATGTCGTAGGCGAAACGCTTGACGAGGATATAGGGCATGACCGCGTGAATCGCCTCCGCACGAAAGAGCTTTACCCCGGTCTGTGTGTCGTGCACCGAGAGGCCGAAGAGCACCTTGAGCACGAGGTAGTAGCAGGTGCTGATCCAGCGGCGGGACTTTGGATAGTCCAGCTTCGAATCCGGATGCATCTTGGAGCCGATGACCGCGTCCGCCTGCTGCACCTGTAACACACGATAGAACGAAGCGAGATGATTCGGATGCAGGTCGAGATCCGCGTCCAGAAACGCGAGATACCCTTCGTTTGCGGCAGCCAGCACGCCGGTCTTCAGCGCGGAGCCCTTGCCGCCGTTTTGCTCGTTGCAGACGGGGCGAATGTGCGCGTTGTCCGCGGCGGCTAGACGAATCTCGGCGGCGGTGCCGTCCGTGCTACCGTCGTCCACGACGATGATCGAGTAGGACTCCGCAAACCGCTCTATGGATGATGCTATCACGCCGAGCGTCGCGCGAATGTGATCCGCCTCGTTGTAGGCGGGAATCACGACGGTGAGCGGCGCGTCAAACCGAACCGGTTCTGCAGAGGACGGGAGGTCGTTCTTCATGCGTTGTTCCACTTTCATTTGACCAAATCACCGTTCCAATGGAGGAACGAGGGGGAAAGTTTCGTCATTTACCGTAGGAAACGTTTTGCTGTTCCCGATGGGTCAGCTTTTTGAGATATTGCAGGCAGATCTGCGCCATCACGTAGTACACATAGAGCGGGTGCAGCAGAAAAGAGGCGCTCTTTCGCGAGATGCTCAGGAAAATCGCGTCCCAAAGCGGCAGCACGATGGAGAGACAATACAGCGGAAACAGGAGCTTTCGCCGCTGGAGCGTCTTGTTCACGACGGCGCGGGCGGAATAGCCGGAGCGGGCCGCGTCGTGAACGTTGTTGACCACGCGAAACTTGAGCTTTTTGAGGTAGCCGGAGAGGCGCGCGGTGGAATCGTGGAGAATATCGTCCCCACGAATGCAGCCCGCGACGCGCGTTTTCGCAATCACGTCCCCGCAGATGGTGGACGCAAAGGATTTCTCGCTCAACCGGTCGGCAAACGCCGCGCGGACATAGCGCAGGCTGACCATGCTCGCGCCGCCGTCCGCAATCGGCAACCGATCGCCCTCGGTAAACCGAAAGAGCTGCATTTCGCCGTCGCTGTCGGATGCAACACGGTTCTTCCGGAAGGTTTTGATCACCGAGCCCTTGAGCCGGTAAACGAAATACGTAAACGGGTCCCCGACACCGTTGAGGTAGGCGCAGGCGATGTCCGCGTGCGGCGGCGTCAGCAGGCGATCCGTCAGGATGCATTGCAGATCCGGGTTCGCCTCGAAGAAGTCCAGCCGACGCTGGAGCTGGTCGTTGGAGAGGAAATACTCGTCGGAATCCATCTCGATAAAATAGTCGCCGCGCGCGTGCTGAAGCGCTATGAACTTTGCGCTCTCCGGAACGACGTCCGGGTTTTCGAGCACGACCGCGCCGTAGCGCAATGCAATCTCCCGCGTCGCGTCGGTCGAACCGCCGTCGATCACAAGAATTTCGAGCTGATCCTGCGAAATGGTCTGGCTTATTATGGACTGCAACGCGCGCTCAATCGTTCGCGCCGCATTGAGCGTCGGCATCGCGAAGGTAATGCGAATCGATTCGGTTGGTTCCGGCGCGTTAGGCACGGCGCAATTCCTCCAGTGTATCGACGATGACCGACGAGGGCGAAACCGCCGCCGCAATGGGCGGGCGCTCCAGCTCGGCGTAGTGCTCGGACATCCAGCCGATCTTGGAAGGATCGCCGCCGTAGAGCAGCGCGTTTTCGCCGAGGCCGTCCATTCGCTCCGTCTTCTTGCGCAGCAGCAGGCAGGGCTTGCCCATATACGACAGCTCCTCCTGATTGCTGCCGCCGTCCGTAATCACGTAGGCGGAACCGGAGAGCAGCTCCATGAACCGGAAGTATTCCATTCGCTCCACGCAGCGCACGTTTGGCTGGTTGGTGACGCAATCGATTAGGCCAAACTGTTCCAGCGCGACCCTCGTTGGCTCGTGCAGCAGAAAGACGCAGGGCATGCGTTTCGCGGCTTCCAGCATCTCGTCGAGAAAGCGCGCGAGCGTCGCGCGATTGGCAATGTTTTCCTGCCGATGCACCACGAACACGAAATAGCTGCCCCGTTCGGGAACACACTCCGGCAGCACGCCGCTGGCGTATCGGTGGCTGATGGCGAGCGCGTCGAGCAGGGTATTTCCCTGTGTGTTGACAACGCTCCCGCGCTTGTTGCGGATGTTGCGGCAGGTTTGTTCGCTCGGCGCAAAGTGCACGCGCGCATAGCGCGACACGAGCGAGCGGTTGATCTCCTCCGGAAACGGATTCAAATAATCAAACGAACGAAGCCCCGCTTCGACATGGACGGGCAGCAGTCCCAACTTGTGGCCGAGCCACGCGCCCATCAGCGTCGAAACCGTGTCCCCGTGGACAACGAGCAGCGCGTCGGAAATCCTCTGTTCCCTGAGCCAGGCGGGCAGCGTCCGCCGCGCATGTCGCGCGGTGCGCAAAAACCAAAGCAGCAGCCCCTTGGCGGTCTTTTCGATGGAGGCCGGGTCGCTCAGCAGCAGATCGCAGCCGTCATGCTTTAGCGCGGAAAACAGCGTGCTGGTTCGAATTTCATTCTGCCCGGAGGCGAGAATGCGATAGTCGATGCCGCGCGCTTCCAGCTCCGCCATGACGGGAAAGAGCTTGATGAACTCCGCCTCGGTGCCAAGGAAAAACAGTATCTGCTTCAAACAATCCTCCTGCCTGCCGGAACGTTCTTATTTCTTGCGGCTCTGCTGGGCGCGATAGATTCGGTTCTGAATCGCCAGAATCAGCTTTGGATTCGCGTTGTAAACAAAGCTCTTGATTGACTTACGAAGCCGGTCGCGCCAGCGCTTGATGGGGCGTTTTGTGGTGTCGACCGCAATGCCCTGCTCCGTTGCAAACGCGAGCGCGAGCGGTTCCCAGCGGCCCTGCTCGACGGCGCCGCTGTCGCAGACGACCGAGAGCGGAGAGGTTTTGCACACCAGCACCGGTAGCTTTCGCGCTTCCTCGCGATAGGAGCCGATTCGCTCGAATTCCCAGGCGCTTTCCTCCGGACGTAACACCGACTGGAGAAACGCGGTGTTCCAGATGGCTGCGGACGCGCTGACGCGGTATGGCGTGCCGTCTGCGTAGACGCGGTAGGCGGAATCCTTCTCGTAATCGCGCTCGTGAAAACCTTCGTTTCGAAGGTGCACGTCGCCAATCGCGTCGCGCTCCATCAAATCGAGAATTTGCTCGATGGCGGCGGTGGAAATCGTCTGGCACGGCCAGAGATCGTCCAACAGCAGCATCGTATAGGGCGTTTGAATCGCGCCCAGCGTCTCCAGCAGGCGGCCGGACCAGGCGGAACGCGCGCTGTGGATGGTGCGGTGAAACACCGTCTCCGGTGCGGGGGAAGCGGACTCGGTCGACAGGAGAATCTCATACGGGCAGTCCGGCCAGAACCGCTTTAGACAATCGGACATCGGATTCCAAAGATCGGAATACCGGTCGCAGGACATCACGAGCAGGCTCATTCGATCCGATTGCATGCAGAATTCCTCCTTTGTTGCGCGGTATCAGCGCCCGCGGCGATGGGTTTACTCCGCGCCGGGTAAGGCGACGTCCGGCGTATCCGCCTGCGGCTTGAGCAGCAGGCCATAGACCGCGTTGACGACGAACACAACCGCCAGTACGCCGCTGATGACGTAGATCATTTGCGTGATGGACGCGTGGAACATCGAAACAAGCGCATAGGCCGCGACGAACCCCGCCAGCAGCGAAGCGACCAGCACGCGGTTTCGCCCCATCGCGAGAAAATAGTTCATCTCCACGGTAATCAGCGTAACGAATACGATAAAGATGCTGATGGGCAGCAGCAGCGGCAGCGCGGTTGCGTACCGCTCGCCAAACATCAGCCGGAAGACAAATGAGCCGAACAGCTGCAAAAACACGGCGAAGGCAACGGCGATTCCGCCGCTGTAGAGCATCGACTTGAGAAAGAGTTTCTTCGTCGCTTCCCGGCGCACGACCGCCTCCGCCACCATGGGAAACAGCACCGCAACGAGCGTGCCCGCTACGTAGAGCGGAATCTTGCCAATCACCATGGCAGAGGAGTAGACGCCCGCGTCCGCCGTTGTGGTTGCGTAGGCCTTCACGAGGAGCATGTCCCCGTTGGAGAGCACCGCGTTGCAGAACTGCACGAGTAGCGCGCCCGTAATGTAGCGCTTGAGTCCGCTTTCCCGCGGGAGCGGGGCGGTTGAGCGCAGCGCGAGGAAGGACTTTCCGAGCGTGACGGCGGCAAACACGGTCGCCAGAATGGTACCCAGCGCGAGGGCAAAGATCACGCCCATGAGCCTTAGCCCGATCACGAGAAACAGGATGCTGCCCAGAAACTTGACTCCGCTGGCAATCAGGTTTGCGACGCCATAGTGCAGAAAGCGCTTCGAGCCCTGCAACGCGCCGACCACCGGACAGCTCAGGTAGTTGACCGCGGTCAGCGCGAACGCGGCAAACACGAACCAGCGGTTTTCAAACTTGAGTACGCTCGCTACTGGACCGGAGAGCAGCGCGCCCGCGAGCACCGTGCCAAGCGCGCAGAACAGAGCAATCCTTTCGAGACGTAGCACCCATTTTGCCGCGAAGCCGGGTTGTTCGGTCGTCAGATAGTTGGTCGTGTATTTTGAGGAAAGTACGGTGAACAGCGCGGTTGGCACGCTGAGGATGACCGAGAGCGAGAGCAGCACGTTGGCGTTGCCATAGTCCACCTCGGAAAGCAGGTTTCCGGTGGTCACCTGAAACAGGTAGTTGCACAAACTCGATGCAATTGAAAAAAACAGCAGTAGCAGGCTGTTCTTTTCAAAACTCATCGTTCCTTTTCGCATGCGTTCTCCCATATCAAAAATGAATCCAATACAAAGCAATCCGTTGCACACGGATTTTCAAATAGAAGACTACCATATTTTCCGCAAAACAGCAATGAGGTGTTCCGGCGTTGCGGCGATCTTGCGGCAGTATTGACCGAAGGACGCATCGTGCGTGATCGTATCCGCATTTCGTATGATCGGAAAATATATCATTTTCTTTGTTGACAAAAAGAGACGACATGTATTAAACTGGTACTCGTAACGGACACCAACTCCTTTGGTTCTCGTTACCCGGAATACTCGTTGCACTGTACATCAAACTACAGTTGAACCGAGCAGGCAATGAACCTGAACAGGTTTTTTGAGCCGGGCCGTGAAACGGCAGCAGATTGTGAACACATCTGTGGGCGAATGCGTCTCATGGGTGTGTTTTTTTATACCCTCCAGGTTCGAAAAGACACGATCCCTAGAGCGTCGATGATGGAGAAGGGAAGTGAAACGCAAAGACAGCTCGACCGGAAGACTCGTTTGTGTCGCACCTCGCGCGAGGTGAAAGAAAACCGAACAACAACCTGGGAGGAATACCAATATGGAAGGAATTAAGGAAAAGCTCACCAATCTTGGCATACAGAAACTCTTGACGTATATGGACTCGGACTTTGAACGCAACATCCCCAAAGCGCTCAACCTGATTGAGACGCTGGATCGCAGCGGCCAGTACGACGGCGCATATGCGTCCATTCGAAGCATCATGAAGGACCCGGAGAACAACTGGCATCGTTTCCTTGCGGGAATCTACAGCGACTTCGACAAGGAGACGCGTCGTATGCTGCTGAACAACTTCGTGATCAATGCCTCCGTCGTCGGCACGCCGAAGCGGGAGGCGATTGCAAAGCGCGAAGATTGCAACGTTCCCTGGGCAATCCTGCTGGACCCGACATCCGCCTGCAACTTAAGATGCACCGGCTGCTGGGCGGCGGAGTATGGAGATCGACTGTCGATGGACCTCATGCTGCTGGATCGAATCATCACCGAAGCGGAAGATCTCGGCATTCACATGTTCATCTTCTCCGGCGGGGAACCGCTGGTTCGAAAGACGGATCTCATCATTCTCTGCAGCAAGCACGCGGATTCAATCTTTCTTGCGTTTACCAACGGAACGTTGATCGACAAGCAATTTGTCGGCGACATGAAAGCGGTGCAAAACTTCATTCCCGCAATCAGCGTCGAAGGGTTCCGCGAGGCAAACGACAACCGCCGCGGCGAAGGCACCTACGACCGGGTGGTCGCCGCCATGAAGTTGCTCAAGAAGGAACGCCTGCCGTTTGGCATTTCCACTTGCTACACGTCGAAAAATGTGGACGAGGTTGGCAGCGACGCGTTTCTCGACGCAATGATCGAAAACGGCGCGAAATTCTGCTGGTACTTTACGTACATGCCGATTGGGAACGGCGCGCCGACCGACCTGATGGCGAGCGACGAACAGCGGGCGTTTATGTACCGTCAGGTGCGGCGCTTCCGCCAGGAAAAACCAATGTTCATCATCGACTTCTGGAACGACGGCGAATTCGTTGGCGGCTGCATTGCGGGCGGGCGCAGTTACATCCACATCAACGCAAACGGGGACGTTGAGCCCTGCGCGTTTATCCACTACGCGAACTTCAACATTCGCGATATGTCGCTGCTGGAAGCGCTCAAGTCCCCGCTGTTTCGGGAATATCGAAAGGGGCAGCCGTTCAACGAAAACCAGCTTCGACCCTGCCCGCTGCTCGACAACCAGGGCGAGCTCGCCAAGATGGTAAAGGCATCCGGCGCGCATTCAACGGATATGGCAAGCCCGGAGAACGTAGACGAGCTGACCGAGAAGTGCCGGGAAGCAGCCGACCATTGGGCGGTAACGTCGAAGCAGATTTGGGAACACTCCTCCTCGGGCCGAGCATGCGGCAATTGCAGCGGCTGCACATCCGAATAAACCGCAAGAGATCAAAGAAAATAACTGAAGGATACAAAAGTATGAAAGAACTCGACTATCGCAGGGGCGAGAAGGTCACGATTGCCTGCGTCATTGGCAACGTCGTGCTCAGCGCGCTAAAACTCGCCGCGGGAATCATCGGCGGCAGCAAAGCGATGATTGCGGATTCGCTGCATTCCGCCTCGGACATCGTCGCAACCTCCGTTGTGCTGGTTGGCATCAAGGTGGCGCAGAAGCCCGCCGACCAGGAGCATCCCTATGGCCACGGCAAAATCGAACCGCTGGCCGCCGCCTTCGTTGGGGTTACGCTGATCTTTGCGGCGATCGTGATCGTGAAGGGAATTGTGGAATCCATCGTGCAGCAAACGTTCACGACGCCGACGGTTCTGGCGCTTGGCGCCGCGGTGGTCTCCATTGTCGTGAAGGAAGCGATGTACCGCGTGACCTATGCCGCGGGCAAGAAGATCAACAGCGAGGCGATCATGGCCGACGCGTGGCACCACCGCTCGGACGCCTATTCCTCCATCGGCACATTCATCGGCATTCTCGGCGCAATCATCGGCGGGCGGTTTGGCATTCGCTTTTTGCAATATCTGGATCCAATTGCCGGTGCGGTCGTTGCCTGCCTGATCTTCAAGGTGGCTTACGATATTCTCAAGCACGCCGTGAAGGGCCTGATGGACGCCGCACCGGAGAGCGAAAAGCTCATCAAAATCTGGCACACCGTAGCCGAGGTAGACGGGGTTGCCACCATTTCGGACATCAAGGCGCGCTATATCGGCCAGCGGCTGTTCGTCGATCTGGAGATCGAGGTGGATGCGCAGCTCTCCGTGGATCAGGGGCACGCAATTGCGGAGGTTGCGCGAAACCGGGTGATCGAGAGCGTGCCGGATGCATATGAAGTTCTGGTGCACGTGGAACCCCGGCAGCCGCAGCTTGCGGCGGTGACGGTACCGGTCCGTCTGGACTAGCGAAACAACAAAAAGAGACGCCCTCTCCCGATGATGGGACAGGGCGTTTTTTGATTCAGGGTGATATATCTCATTGTTTTATGCTTGAATCAACGCGAGAAAGACCTCGAAAGCCTCACGCTTGATCTGGCAGACGCGGCCGCTCGCGTCCTGCGGAATGTTGAAATCAATCCCGTTGTACGCCGCGAGAAACAGGGAGGCCATCAGGCCGGAGTCGAAGTCCTTCTGAAAGACGCCGGTTTGCTTTCCCTGCTCCAATAGCTCCGCAATCATCTGCGTTGTGTCGTTGACCAGTTCGTTGAAATATGCCTGAATGCGTTTGTTCTTATAGAGCTTGTAGCGGCTCGTCACCAGCATGAGCGTGTCGTAGTGCTGATGCGCAGGTTCACAGCTGATTTCAATCAACTCACGAATCAACTCCACGGGGTCGCCGATCTGCTCGCGAAGAGAGAGCAGGAGCTGTTTTCGGCCCCGGATTTCGTATTGAATCGCGTATTCGAGGATTTCTTCCTTGCTGGAAAAGTAGCGATAGAGCGAAGAGCGGTTCACGCCGGACGCTTTTGCGATGGCCTCCATGCTGATTTCGTCGACACCCAGATGAAAAAACGCCTGAGACGCTTTTCGCAGAATCTCGTCGCGTTGGGTGATGACGTCGTTTGCGGACTCCGACAGCGAGCGGATTCGGTTCAGCAAATCGGCCTTGGAAGCGAAGTGCTTGTAAAACGTCGTTCGGCTGATGCCGCATTTTTTGACGATGTTGCCGATGCTGAGCGCGCGATATCCCTCCTGTGCAAGAATATCCAGGGATTTCTCGCAGATCAGAGAGCCGGTTGTTTCAAGAGAATCCATCTTTCCTGTCCCGGCAGAGCAAATCGCATTTCGCCGGAATCCTTTCGCGAGTTTGAAGGATCAAACCATTCTGATTATAGCACGCTTT
>CAZDXW010000009.1:10457-16804 GCA_964509485.1 uncultured Christensenella sp. | reverse complement strand
GACTGGGCGTTTGAAGAGGCGGGGGACGGGCAGGAGGCGCTGCGGCTGTTTGAGGCCGGCTCGTTTTCGCTCGTGTTGCTGGATGTCATGATGCCGAACCTCGACGGCTGGGCGACGCTAAGGCAGATTCGAAAGTCCAGCGACGTGCCGGTGATTCTGCTTACCGCGCGAAACGAGGAATACGACCGCCTGCTGGGGTTTGAACTCGGTGTGGACGACTACATCGGCAAGCCATTCAGCCCGCGCGAGCTGGTTGCGCGGATGAAGGCGCTGCTCAAGCGCTCCGGCGCGAAGTCCGCCGCCGCGGAGACCTACGTCTTCGGCGGGCTGCGCGTGGACTGCTCGGCGCGGCTCGTCTCAATTGACGGCGCGGAAGCCAGCCTCACGCCTAAGGAGTTTGACCTGCTGGCGTTCTTCGTGTCCCGGCCGGATGTTGCCTTTACGCGGGATCAGCTGCTCAACCACGTTTGGGGGTACGACTTCTTTGGCGACGCGCGAACCGTGGACACCCACGTCAAGAGCCTGCGCGAAAAGCTCGGCACCTACCGCGATCGCATCGTGACCGTTTGGGGCACGGGCTACCGCTTTTCGGGAGGCAGCGTATGAAGCACATTTCGACAAAACTCATGCTGGCGTTTCTTGGCATGGCCGTGCTGACGATTGCGCTCATCTGGCTCGTTCAGGCGGTGCTGCTGAACAACAGCTATCTCAACGAGCGCGTCGCGTCGATAGACCGCGCCATCGCCACGGCGAAGATTGCACCGGAGACGGACTACGCGGCGCTGGAATCGAATAGCAACGTCAATCTGCTCGCCGTCGATGCAAACGGCAGCGTCGTGTACCAGTCGGACGGGCTGCCGATGCGCGGCCAAATCGTTCGCCGCATCCCGGAGCTGACGGATGCTGCTGGCGGCGGCGTGGAATACCTGCAAACCGAAACGGACGACGCGCGCTACGCGCTGCTTAGCCGCGCGGTGCCGGGCGGGTATCTACTGATCGTGTTCTCGCTCGTGGACGTCAACGAGGCGTCCCGCGTGCTGCTTCAGCAGCTTTGGGTGCTCTCGGCCGTGCTGCTTTGCGCGGCGCTGCTGCTCTCCGCGCTGCTGTCGCGGCTGTTTTCGCGGCCGATTCTGCGCGTGACCGCGGCGGCGCGGGAGCTCGCCGCCGGGCATTACGATGTTTCCGTTCCCGTATCCACCAAGGACGAAATCGGGCAGTTGACCGGCGCGCTGAACGAGCTTGGCGTCGAACTCGGCAAGACGGAGGAGCTCCGCCGCGAGTTGATTGCCAACGTGTCGCACGAGCTGCGCGCGCCGCTGACCATCATCCGCGGGTATGCGGAGACGGTTCGGGACGTGACCTGGCCAAATGAGCAGAAGCGCACGGAACAGCTCAACGCCATCTGCGAAGAATCTGCACGGCTCGGCGCGCTCGTGAGCGACATTTTAGACTATTCCAAGCTGCAGTCCGGCGCGGAGGCCATGCACCCGGAAACATTCTCCGGCGAGGACGCGCTGGGCGAGCTGGTACAGCGCTTTGCGCTGGCGGCAGGCAAGCGCGACGTCGCTCTAGAGCTCTTCTGCTCCGGCGGGTCAATCCGCTTCGACCGCGGGCAATTCACGCAGGTGATGAACAACCTCCTCGACAACGCCGTTCGGCACGCGAAAGCGCGCACGCGGATTCGCGTTTCCTGTGAAGCGCGCAAAGACTGCACGCGCATCTCGGTGGAAAACCAGGGCGAGCCGATTCCGGCGGAGGAACTGCCAAAGATTTGGGACCGCTACCACCGCGCGCCGCAACATGGCGAAGCGGGCGGGCTCGGCACGGGACTCGGACTCGCTATCGTAAAGAGCATTCTGGAGCGGCACGGGGTTGCCTACGGCGCGGAAAGCGACGAGCAGCGGACGATGTTCTGGTTTGATACCATGCCGCTTGAATCGTTTTTCAAATAACGGTCTTACGTGACAAAAGGCTCCGGCAACTGCCGGAGTCTTTGTTTGTTTGGTTCGTTAATCGAACAGCTGATGCTTAAAGTCGCTGAGCCCCATGCCCATGTCCGCCGCCGCATCCTTGAGCGTCGCGCCGGAAGGGTAGTTCGCGGGCAGGCCGAGTCTTGCGTAGACATCGGTCAGCGGGAGGTTGAGCATGCTTGCGGTCTGTTCCAGCGTGAGCGAACCGCGCAGGTCGCTTGGCTCATAGCCGTTGATTGCGTCGTAGCTCTCCTCTTCGCCTTCCGTGCCTTCGGCTCCCGATCCTTCGCCGCCGCCACCGCCGCCTTCGGCTTCCGCTTCCGCAGGGGTGCCCCAGGCCAAGCCGACGTATTTATTCGGCAGCAGTTGCATGTTTCCCGTTGCCGCGGCAACGCCGATTGGTACGAGGAACAGCAGCAGCGCGAGCACGGTTGCAACGATCGGGTGGATGCGCGCTTTCTTGGTAAACCCGGTGTGGATCGCGCCCTGTACGGGGCAGACGTTGACGCACTCGTTGCAGTTGATGCACTCCAGGCTCGTCACGCGGCCGTTTTTCGCGTCCATGACTTCCACGTTCATCGGGCAGGAACGATTGCACTTGCCGCAACGGATGCAGGCGTATGCATTGACGCGAACCGCGTACGGGCTGGCTTTGCCAATCAGACCATAGAACGCGCCCGCCGGGCAGAGATACTTGCAGAAGAACCGGTCGTAGACGATGGACCCAAGCAGCGAAATCACGAGGATGATGAATCCAACGAGGTACGACGTAATCAGCGCGTTAAAATCCGCGAGATGTCCCAGCGCGTTGAAGGGATCGTACGGCGTAATCCAGAGTTCGCCGGTGATCCAGGCCATCGCCACGGTGACGGCGAGGACGACGTACTTCAGGTAGCGCAGAACCTTGTCGAGCTTCTGCGGCACGACCGGACGCTTCTTGAACAGCTTGTTGCCGATCTTGCCAAAGAACTCCTGCAAGCCGCCAAATGCGCAGATCTGTCCGCAGAACGAGCGCCGCAGAATCAGCGCGAGTGCTACCGTTGTGCCGAAGAGCACAAACGTTCCAATCACGAGCTTTTTGAGGAACGTTCCTACGGCAAGCAGCGAAAGTGTGGATTCCAATCCGCCATAGGGGCAGATGGCGTGGATGGACGGCGCAACGTAGCCGAGCGTATGCAGCATGGTTGCCGTGAGCACAAAGGCGAGGAAGCTGCCAAGCGTTACCCAGCGAAGGATACGCGAGACGAGCGCGAGGCGCTTGTCGCGGGGACTGGTGATCTCGGGCGTAGCGGACATGGTGTATTACCTCCTGTTGATTGTTCGTTATTACAGTCGTAAAACTGGGTTGAGTTATAGACGGTTCTGGAAGGCGCGCAGGTGGTTTTCCGAAGCGTGCATGAAGCTCTCAAACACCACGCGGACGTCCGCGGGCAGGTCCTGCTCCAGAAACTGTTCATACATGGCGATGTTCGTCACCTCGGCATTCACGCCGGTCTGGTAAGCGCTCGTCAGATTGTCCGGCAGGGCGGCGCGTGCCGCGCCTTCGTCAGCCGGGGTGCTGATGCCGTATTCGGCAAAGAGCGGCAGGAGCGTGTTAATGTGCGTTTCCTCTGCGCGAAGGATGTTGGAGAACGGGCGAACCGTGCCGTAGCTGTTTAGAATCGCTTCGTACTCCGCGCGGGCGGCGTACTCGTCCTGAATGGCGTAGGTCAGCATGTCCGCCAGCGAGAGACTCGTGTCTGCCGCGGCGCCCACCGAGCCGTAACCCGAAACGGACAACGCCAGATCGGCAGTGGTCGGCGTGTAGGCGGGGTAAGCGCTTTCATCGCCATAGACGGGCAAACAGTCGTCCACGGTCTCCAAGCCATATCCGCCGTATCCGCCGTTGGCGCCGTTGCCGCCGTTTCCGCGGTAGCCCGTGCCCAGCGCGGCGGTGTGTTCCGCGTCGGCAGACCAGCCGTAGCCGCCAGTCACGGAAGAGTCAATCGTCTCCTCCGTCGGCGCGGCGGCTTGTTCCATTATTGTCTTTCCTGCGGGGGCAGATAGCGGGTTAGCTGCCACCGTGCAGCCGGTTAGAATCAAAGAGCCCGCCGCGAGTAACGCGAGGGCGAAGAGAGCGTTCTTCGTGTGTTTCATGTTTGTTAGACCTCCTTATGGTCGTTACTTATTTTGCGAGTCAGCATTGCATCATCGCTGGCTGACACTGTTATTATCCTGCGAGGATGTGATGAAATCGTGATGGGTTTCCGAAAGTCCTGTGTGGGTTATCACTCAATGCGTTCCTAAAATTGGAAGAAACAGGTTCACAATTTCTTAACAGCCGTCTTCACGCGGATTTCACATACGTTTTGTATCGTATGCGTGTCGAACAGGCGTGCATCAAACACACCCTGCTTTCGCAAAATGGGGACACACACCGAAAGGAGAATTCACATGAAACGAATATTGGCTTATCTTTGCGGCATACTGCTGCTCGCGCTTCCGGCAACCGCCCTCGCGGAGACGGCGCAGCCGACCCCGACGCCCGCGCCGGTAACCGCAACCGCCACGCAGCCGAAACCGACGTTGAGCCCGGAGGAGAAGGCGCTGCGCGCCTCGCTGACCGCGGCAAAGCGGCAGGTGACGCTGCTGGAAAAGCAGATCGGTCTGCAGGCCAAGGCCAACACGGCGCTGAGCAAGCAGATTACCCGCGCGCTTAAGCAGGTGAAAGACGGAACGAAGACCATCAGCGCGGAGGCGGACGCGCGCATTCGCGAGCTCGGCGCAACGATAAAAACGCTACGCGATACGGAGAAATCGACGAACGGACAGGCGAAGCAATATCTTGCTGACATGCGCGCGAGCGTCGCAAAGAAGGACTTCACCGCCGCGAATACCGCCGTGAATCAGGCAATCACCGTGCTGCAGGGTCGCTTAAAGACCCAGCAGGACATCAACGCCGCGCTCAAGGAGCAGGCGTCTCTGCTGAAGTAACCGCTTGCCTTAGTCTCCGCACAAAACGATTGGAGAGAGCGCAAAGTCCGCGGGGATGTTCCCTGCGGACTTTCAGTGGTTTTGCTGCCTATTGCGAAAGATGGCGTTGGATTCCGAAGAAAGATTGCCTATGGTATACTGGAATCAGCCATATTTGCTGCGATTGACAGAAAGACAGTTTGAAAACGGGGGTACTCGATGCGGCTGAGAGTTTTGGTTGCGGACGACGACGAAGTGTTTCGCGCGTTGATTTGCGACATTGTTCGCCAGCAGGGGTATGAACCGCTGGAAGCGGCAAACGGCAAGCAGGCAATCGACCTTTTCTTTGGCGGGCTGGAGCCGGATCTCGTCATATTGGACGTGATGATGCCGGTCTACGACGGCTGGGAGGTGCTCAGCGAAATTCGCGCGCATTCCGACGCGCCGGTGATGATGCTCACCGCGCTGGGGGACGAGCAGAACGAGGTGGCGGGTCTCCAGCACGGCGCGGACGACTACCTCGCAAAACCCTTTCGCTACGCGGTGTTCGTCGCCCGGCTCAACGCGCTGCTGCGCAAGACAACCCGCGAGCAGACGGGGCTACTGCAAAACGGCAGGCTTTGCCTCGACGCAAACCGCCATTTGGTGCTGATCGACGAGCAGGAGATTCCGTTGAGCAACAAAGAATTCCGGCTGCTTACGCTGCTGGTGCAAAACCGCGGCATCGTGCTCTCCCGCGACCGAATTCTCGAG
The DNA here is from genome assembly GCA_964509485.1 of uncultured Christensenella sp. GTDB lineage: Bacteria > Bacillota > Clostridia > Christensenellales > CAG-138 > UBA7703. The sequence continues at coordinate 11,129 of CAZDXW010000009.1, read as the reverse complement.
AAGGTCTGGGGGTACGACTTTGATAAGGACGCGCGTACCGTGGACACGCACATCAAGACGCTCCGTCAAAAGCTGGAGCGCTATGGGGACTGCATTCAAACCGTGCGCGGCGCGGGCTATCGCTTTGAGGTTGTGGAGTAGGGCAATACGATGAAATGGTCGATTCGAAAAAAGGTATTCCTGCTGTTCACCGCGTTTGCGGCGCTGATGGTGCTGCTCGGCATTTTGAGCAACGCGCTGCTGCTAGAGCGGTATTCGATTGCGCGAAACCGCGTAATCCTGCGGGTAGCGTCCAACCGGATCGAGCGGCTGATTCTGGCGGGAAAAAGCGACTGGGAAGAGCAGCTGCTGGAGCTGGATCGCACCTACTCAATCGGCATTCGCATCTCCGACTCGGATTACAACCTCGTCTATTCGTCTGCCGCTGTGGCCAAAGGAACCGACGTAAAGAAGCTGCCAAAGGAGATTCGCGAGTTCCTTGCTTCTAAAAAATGGGTGTTGCGGCGCGACCACTCGGACGTCACGGTGAACAACTACGGCAACGAGAGCCTGATCTATGCGCGAAAGCTGGACAACGGGAACTTTCTGATTTTGAGCAAGAGCATCAAGGGCATTCAGGAGAGCGTTACGATCTCGAATCGCTTCTATCTGTTCGTCGGCATCGGGCTGACG
>CAZDXW010000009.1:0-10357 GCA_964509485.1 uncultured Christensenella sp. | reverse complement strand
GGCGTTGCGGACGATCCGGACAAGACCGCGCGCTACTGCGGCGTCATCGCCGCCGAATGCGACCGCATGGACGGCATGATTCGGCAACTGCTGGAGCTTTCGCGGCTCGAAAACGCGGAAACGCCGCTCAACGTGAGCGTTTTTCCCGTGGAACGCCTGTTGGATGCGCTCGATACGCGCTTTGAGCGGGACGTGGAGCAAAAGCAAATTCGGCTTCGGATGACCGCCCGACCCGGAACGCAGCTCAAAGGCGATTTTGAATTGCTGGATCGCGCGTTGAGCAATCTACTGACAAACGCCATTCGGCATACGCCGGAGCAGGGCGAAGTGTTGCTCTCCGTTGAGTTTGAGGCAAAGAACGCCGTCCTTCGCGTGCGCAACACGGGCGCGCCGATTCCGGCGGAGGAACTGGATCGCATTTGGGACGTGTTCTATACGATGGATCGCGCGCGTGGCAGGGACTCCGGCGGGCACGGGGTCGGGCTCGCGATTGTCCAGTCCATCGCCGCGCTGCATGGCGGTAGCGTCAGCGCCCGAAACATGGAGGACGGCGTGGAATTCTGCATGAAACTGCCGCAATAAAACGCATCCGATACGTTGAAACAACACCGTCCGGTTTGAAAACAGCCGGGCGGTTTTTTCTGTCAGATTTTGCACCATATTGAGCAAATGTTACGTTGCATCCGAGGTGTCGCTGTGATAGACTAGCACCGTATTTTTCTTCGTGGCTTGAAAAAAGAAAGCAGGATTTCTTACGTGAAGCATTACCCGAATACGTTTTTTCGCATGGCCTTCCGCATGGTCGGATTCGGCCTTCTCATGGGAATTGTATTCCCGTTTTTTATGCTCCTGCTCGGCGTGCCGAAGTCGATTGCGTTCGGAGGGTTTTTTCTTGCGTCCTGCATTCTGGCGGGGTTGATTGTCGGGCTGGTCAACATTCGAATCGCCAAGGTAACGGTCAAGCGAAAGCTCAGCGTCCTGACCGGAAAGATGAACGAGGTCAAGGACTCGATCATCACAATCTCCGAAAACGGCAAAATCGGGGACTGCAATCCGGAGCACTGCTGCATTCCGGTGGAGACGAACGATGATTTCGGGCAGAGCGCACAGGCGTTTAACGAGTTGATTGAAGCTTTTTCCAATTCGCTTCGCATGCTCGACGACATCAAGACGTTTACCGCAACCTTTTCGAGTCAGCTGGATCTGCATTCGCTCGCGGAATACGCGCTCGACCGCGTCATGAGCGGCACCGGCGCGGACGCAGGGGCAATTCTCTTCGATCAGGAAAGCGACTTTGCGCTGCTGCACTCGTTTGGCATCCGCGAGGCGGAGTCGCTCGTGAAGGATCCGCATGTGCTCGCGGCGTTTGCCAAGGGGGAATCCTGCCGGATTCTGCATCCGGCTGAGGTCATTGTCGAGAGCACGCTGACGCAGTTCCATCCCAAAGAGGTGCTTGTTGAACCGGTCAAGTTCAAGAACATCCCCATTGCCGTAATCCTGCTGGCCAAGGCCGAGCCGTTCCAAACGGGCTATGGCAAACAGCTTGCCATTTTTACGCAGAGCCTCGCCGTCGCGCTGCACAACGCGCTGGAGCACGAACAGCTGCAAAAGCTCGCCGCGCTGGACCCGCTTACGGGCGTGCTCAACCGCCGGTTTGGGCTGGTTCGCCTGCGTGAGGAGTATGTGCGTTCCACCCGAAAGGGGATTCCGCTCGGCGTGCTGATGTTCGACATCGACCATTTCAAGCGCGTCAACGATACCTACGGCCATGTGATTGGCGATCGCGTGCTGCGCAACATCACCGGACTCATCCGCTGCGGCATTCGTGAAGGGGACGTGCTGCTGCGCTACGGCGGAGAGGAATTCCTCGTGATTCTGCCCGGCGCTTCCAAGGAGGACGCCGTGACGATTGGCGAGCGCGTTCGTCACATGATTAAGGAAAACAACACCGAATATGGCGACCAGCAGATCAGCGTAACGGTCAGCGTTGGCTGCGACTCCCTGCCGGAATCGTCCATCAGCGGCGAGCTGGATCTTGTGGCAAATGCGGATGAGGCGCTCTACCGCGCGAAGAACAGCGGGCGGGATAAGTGCGTCGTTCATTAAACATGTCCGCCTGCGGGTGCGGCTCGAATATATAATCGCGCTTGGATGCACATATGTTAAAATAGAGGTGCAACGAGCGGTTGTTACCAAAGAGGCTGCCGTTTGGCAGTCTTTGCGCATCTTGCATTCGATTGAACAAATCTTCCGGATCCTCCGGCTATTTGGAGCGGAAAAACAAGCATATGAAAAAACTGATGATTCTCTCCACGGGCGGAACCATCGCCTGCACGCAGACCAGCGCGGGGCTGATTCCCACGTTGTCCGCGGGCGATATTTTGACCTATCTGCCGGACGCGCGGGCGGTCGGCCAGATTGATACGAAGACCATCTTCAACCTCGACAGCTCCAACATCCAACCGGAGGAGTGGCGGCTGATTGCGCGCGAGGTGTACGCTTGCATCGACGAGTACGACGGCGTTGTCGTGCTCCACGGCACGGACACGATGGCATACACCGCGTCCATGCTCTCGTTTATGCTCCGCGGGCTGAAAAAACCCGTGGTTATCACCGGCTCGCAGCTGCCGATTGGCCACCCCGATACGGACGCGAAGCACAACCTCGGCAACGCGATGCTCGCCGCGCTGAGCGGGCTTTGCGGCGTGTTCGTCGTGTTCGACGGAAAGATCATGCGCGGCTGCCGCGTCGCCAAGGTGCGAACCACGAGCCAGAACGCGTTTGAAAGCATCAACAGTCCCGTGGTAGGCACGGTGGAAAATGGCATCGTTCGCCTGCTCGCCGCGCCGGACGCGCCAACCGAAGCGCCCGCGCTGGATGAGGCGATTGACCCCGCCGTGTTTCTGCTCAAGCTCATTCCGGGCACGAAGACGGAGGTCTTTCAGGCAATCGGGCAGATGGGGTATCGCGGGGTGGTCATCGAAGGGTTCGGCCTCGGCGGCATCCATTGCCTGCGGCGAAACCTGTTGGATGGCATCAAGCAACTGCTGGACGCGGGCGTTGCTGTGCTGCTCACGACGCAGTGCCGCTACGAAGCCTCCGACCCGATGGTGTACGAAACGGGGCGGCTCGCCGTGGAATCCGGCATTCTGCAGGGGTTTGACATGACGAGCGAATGCGCGGTGACCAAGCTCATGTGGGTGCTGGCGCACGCAAACAATCTCTCCGAAGTGCGCCGCAGCATGTATACGGACTATTGCGGAGAGATTACGCTGCCGGAAGGCGTGAGCGTCGACCAGATGATACGATCGGAGTCCATCTTTGAACGATAAGCCGGAATAGCGGCGTGGATTCTACAATAAGGTTCGATAATACAGACCGCCCGTATGGGGTTGGTCTGTTTTTTGTGCGGTGCGGTAGCGCTGGGCAACGGCGGCCGCTTCCTCGGCGGTCTCGCGCGTGAAATAGAGCAGCTGAAAGTCGAGTCCCGCGAGCGGCCGATCCGCTAAGTCGAGCGGAACGCTGTTGAGCAGCGTAGCGCTGCGCCGTTCGTCGCACTCCACGGGAAAGACGATCTGCTTGCGATCCGTCAATTCTCCCTTGCCGTTGCAGGCGCCGCAGCCGCCCGCCGCGCGAACGGGGCAGTTTCGAACGTGCATGAGCGGTAGGTACCCGTAGGAAACGATGCCGCGCGGAAGCGTTCCGCCGAGCGCGAGAATCTTTGCCATCGCGAGCTCAAACGAAACGGTGATGCTGCTGAGCCCGTCCGATTCACAGGCAAGCAGTGCAGGCGTATTCACGATGTTGAGCCCGAATCCGCCGTGTATGCTTAGCCCCAGCCGCTTTGCAAGGGGGATTCCATAGATATTGTTCGTCCAGACGGCGCGAAGGCCATATTCGGCCAATTGCGCGAGCCGCTCGCCCGCCGCTGCTTCGTTTTCCGGAAACAGCAGCGTCGGCAGTTGGGCGATCAACCGTTCGCCAAAGCGCGTGATGGTCTCTTTCGTAATCTGTTCCACCGGAAGCAGAATCCGCTCAAACGATTCTTCGGTCGGAATCTGCTCCGCGCGGTAGAAGCGTGCCCAGAGCGCGGGCTGCTTGCGCGAAGAAACGTAGGGAACGGGGGCGGGTGCTTCGTATGGTACCTTATGGTGCGGATTCGTTCGTCCGCGCAGCTCCAGCAGCGCGTCGAGCGCGTCGCGCCGGAGTGCGTTCAGCGCGGCGGCGGAGAGGGTGTACCCTTCGGCAAGCTCCGCGCGGAAGCTGCGAACATAGAACGGCGTGCCGCCTGTCTTCTCCAGATTCTTTTTCGCGGTGGCTTCGTCCAGCGCGCGATGGATCGCCGGTTCCGGCGCACCGCCGGACGCCGCAACTTCGTTTGTGCCGTCGGAAACGACGAGCCGCGTCGATTGCACGTCCATTTGAAACGCCAGATCGACCGGAACCAGCGGCGTTTCGGTTCGATAGAGCGCAGCAAGCGGTTTGAGCACGTCCGCCGCGTCCGTTACGTCCTCCTTGGTGCGGTAGCCAAACATGTCCGCGCCGCGTTTGCCGGTGAGGTAGCCGTCCGTAAACCCGCTGCGGGCAAACACCGCGCGGAGGGCTTCCGCATCGTAGGCTTCCCCCGCGAGCGCCTGACGGCAGGCGGTGGTTGCGGCGGCGACGTATTCCGGCCGTTTCATGCGGCCTTCGATTTTAAACGAGCAAACGCCCGCGTCCGCCAGTTCGCGGATGTGGGAGAGCAATGACATATCTTTCAAAGAGAGCGCATAGCGGTTGTCGCCGCAGGCCCAGTCCAACCGGCAGGGCTGCGCGCAGAGGCCGCGATTGCCGCTCCGCCCGCCAAGCATGGCGGAGAGGTAGCACGCGCCGGAGACGCTCATGCAGTGCGCGCCGTGGACAAACACCTCCATCGGCAGCGGTACGCTCGAACAGATTCGCTCAATCTCCGGCAGCGAGAGTTCTCGCGCGAGCACAAGGCGATCGTACCCGATGCCCTGCAAAAACCTTGCCCCGTCCACGTTGTGCACGGCGGTCTGCGTGGATGCGTGCCGCTGAATGGACGGATACCGCCCCGCAAACAGCCGCAGCGCGGCGCGATCCTGAAGGATCACCGCGTCTGCGCCTGCGGCGGCGATGGCCTCCGCCTCCGCTTCCAGCGCGGCCATTTCGGAATCCAGCACGATGGTATTGACGGTGATATAGACCTTTACCCCACGCGCGTGGCAAAAAGAAACGGCCTTTGCCAAATCCGTTTCGCCAAAGTTTTCGGCATTTCGGCGCGCGTTAAAGAGCTTTCCGCCGAGGTAAACGGCGTTTGCGCCGCAGCGCACCGCGGCGAGAAGCTGCTCTTCGCCGCCCACAGGGGCAAGGATTTCGGGATGGTTCATTCGATTACCTGCATTTCTTTCGGCGGGCGAAACCGTGTTTCGCTGACTCGCATTTTCTACATTATACCAGTTTTTCCTCGACTGAGGCGTTCGCGAAGGGCTCGCCGGGCGTTTTCCACTGTTCCAGCAGCCTGCGCAGCACCGCTTTGCTCTCCTCGCCGCCGATGAACGTCTGCGCGCTTGCGCTGTTTTGTGCGGGCGCCAGAGTGCGCTGGCGGCGCGATTTGCGGTAGGCCAGCGGCGTGCAGCCGTAGTGTTTCTGGCAGAGCTGGCTTAAATACCGCACGTCGGAGAACCCGCTGGCGAGGCTGATGTCGAGCATGGAGAGCTCCGTCGTCTCCAGCAGCATGACCGCGTTGGAAAACCGCCGCTCCGCGAGATAGTTCTGAAAGGTCATGCTCAGCGTATCTTTAAAAAAGTGCGACAGATACGTCAGCGTCAGATCCTCCTGCTCCGCGAGCTCGCTGAGCAGAAGCTTTCGTTGGAAGTTCTGGTCAATGTAGTCCAGCACGCGGTTGATGCGGCTGTTGCGCGAGGCGAGCACCGCGATCTCCGGCTCGGAAAGCGTTGCGTAGGGCAGGCGCGCATACAGCTCGAATAGTATTTGGTTGAGGAGCGCGGTGCAGAGAAACTCATAGTGCGGCGCGCAGTCCAGATAGTCCAGCGTCAGCTGCGCCGCACGCGCGAGGCAGTCCTGATAGCGGGCGGTTGCCCCCGCAAAATATGGGCGAACCGCAACGTCCTGCACGACGAGGTTTCGAATCACCGGATAATACGGCGCAATCATGCCCTCGCTGATTTGAATCGCGAGGATCAGGGCGGTGCTTCCCCGCGCCTGCAGCTCGTGGAAGTCCATGGAATTCAGATAGTACATGTCCCCCGCGCGAAGCGCCGTACTCCCTCGGTTGGTCGAGAGCAGCAGCTCGCCTTCGAGCACAACGCCGACTTCAATTTCCATATGCGCGTGCGGCGCGCGGTAATCGATGCGCACCAGAAAGACGTGCAGCGAGGCCATCTGCGGATGCAGCACCAGCTCATATTCCCGTTTCATGCGTAGCCCTCCGAACCCCATTGTCCGCGAAAGCACCGATTTTGTCAATCAAATCGCAAATTAATCATAAAAAAACCGCAAGAAACGAAAGGAAATCCGGTTGCAAAACAGGTATTCTGAATCTGTCAAATAAGCAGGCAACCTTTCTTTGTGTAAAACAAACAACCAAACGAAACAGTAGTTTTCCGGCAACAAACCGGAGAAAACGGCGCTCCGTTTCTGCAGGCGGGCGCGCAAGCACCAATCTACACCGGATTCTTTTTCAAAACAAATTAATCAGCACGATCGGGAGGAACAATTATGAGTACATTTCGTTTTACCGTAGGCCCCTGGAACGTTCACGAAGGCAACGAGACCTTTGGCCCGGGCATCCGTCCGAGCATTCCGCTGGAAGAGAAGATCAAGAAGTTTGCCGAACTTGGCATGGCGGGCGTGCAGTTCCACGATGACGACGCCGTTCCGGACATGAACAACATGTCCGACAAGGCGATCATCGACTACGCCAAGGACGTCAAGGCCATGCTCGACAAATACGGCCTGTTTGCCGAGTTTGTCGCACCCCGTCTCTGGTTCGACGCGCGCTGCAACGACGGCGCTTACACCGCGAGCCTCAAGGAGAACTACGACTTTGCCATCTGGCGCTCCAAGCGCAGCTGCGACATCGCCAAGGCGCTCGGCACCAACAAGATTCAGCTCTGGCTCGCCCGCGAAGGCACGCTCTGCGCGGAAGGTAAGAACCCCGTGGAGAAGATTCTTCAGCTGCGCGACGCAATGGACACCATCCTTAAATATGACAAGGATACACTGATTCTCGTCGAACCCAAGCCGAACGAACCCATCGACCGCAGCTACTGCGGCACCGTCGGGCACGCGCTGGGCCTCGGCGCCTACACCGTGGACCCGAGCCGCGTCGGCGTCTGCATCGAGAGCGCGCACTCGATTCTCGCGGGTCTTGATCCGGCGAACGATATGGCCTATGCCATCGCGCTGGGCAAGCTCTGGGGCGTCCACCTCAACGACCAGAACGGCATGAAGTACGACCAGGACAAGGCGTTCGGCGTGGACAACCTGCGTCAGGCGTTCAACCAGGTCAAGGTGCTCTACGAGAACAACTTTGGCGACAACGGCAAGTTCGAGTGCGTTGGCCTCGACGTAAAGGCCATGCGTTCCCAGCCCGCGAGCGACTGCTACGCGCACATTGAAAAGTCCAAGAAGGTCTTCGAAATGCTACTCGAAAAGGTCAAGCGGTTTGACTACAAGTTCCAGCAGGAGTGCGTCAAGACGCAGAATTTCGAGCGGCTCGAAATGTACGTCATGGAACTCTTAATGCACGACTAAATAAGAACCGGCGATTACTGGTATTCCTCCACTTGAGCGGAACGGGCGCGTGTTGCGATAGAGACGCGCGTCCGTTTCGCACCTTTGAATAAGACAAGCGAAAGGCGAATCCATTTATGAAACGAAACGGCATCGCGGTTGCGGGAAACATGATTGTGGACGTACTTTACCCGATTTTGGGGCATCCGAAACCGGGCGAACTTACGACGATTACGGAGGGGATCTCCCGCTCGTCCGGCGGGGCGCTCTGCAACGTGATTGTCGATCTGGCGAAGCTCGATCCCAAGCTGCCGCTTACAGCGCTGGGTCGGGTCGGCACGGACGCCGAAGGGGATTACGTACTCGAAAAGTTGCAGGCGCACGACAACATCGACGTTTCGCGCGTCCGCCGCGAGGGGCTGACGTCGTTTACCGCGGTCATGGCGGACACGATTGGCAAGCAGCGGACATTCTATCACTATCGCGGCGCGAACGCGCGCTTCTGCGAGGCGGACGTGGACTGGGACGCGCTGGACGTTAAGCTGCTGCACATCGGCTACATCTTACTGCTCGACGCGCTGGACGAGCCGGACGACGAGTTCGGCACGAAGATGGCGCGGCTGCTGCACACGGCGCAGAGCAAGGGCATTCTCACGTCGATTGACGTGGTCAGCGAGGCGGGGGATCGGTTCAACCGGATCGTGCCGCCCGCGCTGAAGTATACGGACTATTGTGTGATCAACGAGCTGGAGGCGCAGGCCTCCACGGGCGTTACTCTCCGAGGCGAAAACGGGGAACTGCTCACGCAGAACCTGCCGCAGGCGCTTCGCCAGCTCAAACAACTCGGCGTATCCACCTGGGCGGTGATCCACTGCCCGGAGGGCGGATACGGCGTGGACGAACACGACAACTACATCGAAACCGAGAGCGTTCCGGTTCCGAAGGGATATATCAAGGGTACGGTCGGCGCCGGGGACGCCTTCTGCTCCGGCGTGCTGTATGGCGCGTACACCGGCCTGCCGCTTGCCGAGGCAATTGAGCTGGGCAACGCGGCGGCGGCTTGTTCGCTCTCCGAAAGTGGGGCGACGGAAGGTATGCGCACCGCAAGTGAAGCGCTCGACCTCTGCCGGGAAATGCGCAAATGAAAACGACGTTTCGAAATTACAAACACTTTGGCGATTGCCTCTGGCTCGAACACGGCACGTGGGAGATGGGCATTCCGCTCTCGTTTGGCCTGCGGATTCTGTTCTTCGCGCGTGCGGGGCAGGAGAATGTGTTTTTTGAGCAGCCTGCCGACGCGGACTATCTGACGACGCCGGAAGGCTGGCGCATCTACGGCGGCACGCGCCTCTGGTTTGCGCAGGAGAGCGAATATCCGCTCTATCAGCCGGAAGCGCAGCCAATCTCCTATGCGTGGGTGGACGGCCGACTGGTTCTCACGCAGAACGAGGACACGGCACTGCACCTGGTCAAGCAGATCGAAATCTCCGAAGCGGAGGACGACAGCAGCGTTGCCATTCGCTACCGCGTGACGAACACGGGCAGCGATCCGCTGGTTGGCGCGCCGTGGGCGGTCAGCGTCATGCGGGGAGGCGGCGTGTTTACGGCGCCGTTTGAGGCCGAAACGAAAGAACTATCGGATAAGCCGGAGCGGATTCTATCCCTCTGGAACACGACAAGCCTTGGCGACGAGCGGCTGACGTTTACCGACCACTCGGTGGCCATTCGGCAGAAGCCGCTGGATGCATACTTTAAGCTGGGTCTGCACAGTGCGGCAAAAACGGGCAGCTACACGTTGCCGGATCAAACGTTTATCAAGGAGTTTCCCGTCTCCATGGGAGATTTGTATCCCGACGGAGGCGTGAACCTCGAAATCTACTGCTGCCGCTGGATGCTGGAATTTGAGACGCTCGCGCCAATGCGCATCCTCTTGCCCGGTGACGCGGCGGAGCACACCGAACGCTGGACGGTTCGGTAAAAGGAGAAAAGGCATATGAAAGCGATTATGTACGGCGCGGGCAACATCGGGCGTGGGTTCATTGGCGCGCTGTTTTCCACGAGCGGCTACGACGTTTCGTTTGTTGACGTGGCAAAGCCCGTGGTCGAGGCGCTGAATGCGCGGGGAAGTTACCCGCTGCGCGTGCTGGACGGCGTGGGTTATGAAGACCTCACGATTACGCGCGTGAGCGCCATCGACGGAACGGATACAGATGCGGTGGCGCGCGCGATTGCAGGCGCGGACGTAATGGCTACCGCGGTCGGCGCAAATATCCTCAAGTTCATTGCGCCGAACATTGCCGCTGGTCTGAAGCTGCGGTTTGCGCAGGGCGGAACGCCGCTGAACATACTCATCTGCGAAAACCTGATGGACGCAAACAAGGTTCTTGAGGGAATGATCAAGCAGCACCTGACTGCTGCCGAGCAATCATGGATGGATCAAAACGTCGGCCTGGTCGAGTCGTCCATCGGGCGGATGGTGCCCGTGCAGACGGAGGAGATGAAGGCGGGGGACGCGCTGCGCGTCTGCGTGGAACGCTACGGTTTTCTGCCGGTGGATCGGGACGCGTTTCGCGGGGAGATTCCGCAGATTCGCAACATG
>CAZDXW010000008.1:18251-52373 GCA_964509485.1 uncultured Christensenella sp. | reverse complement strand
TCGTAACGATGATTTTGCCATTCTGCTCAATCGACGCGCGGGCAATCTCCTCGCGCGGGAGCGTTTTGAGCTGCCGCTCAACCTCCGCGCTGACCCGCTCGGCAAGATCGCTGCTGTTGGTAATCAGCACGGCGGTTGCCAGCTTGTCGTGCTCCGCCTGACTGAGTAGATCCGCCGCGACATAGCGCACGTTTGCCGTCTCGTCCGCGACGACGAGGATTTCACTTGGCCCCGCGATCATGTCGATCGCGACCCGCCCGAACACCTGCCGCTTCGCCTCGGCGACATAGGCGTTGCCGGGGCCGACGATCTTGTCCACCTTCGGGATCGTCTCCGTTCCGTAGGCCAGCGCGGCGACGGCCTGCGCCCCGCCCGCCTTGAACACGCGACCTACGCCCGCGAGCTTTGCCGCCGCGAGAATCGGCGCGGCAATCGCCCCGTTTGCATTCGGCGGCGACACCATCACAATCAGCGGGCAGCCCGCGAGCTTCGCGGGAATCGCGTTCATAAACACCGTGGAAGGGTAGCTCGCCGTGCCGCCGGGAATATACAGCCCCACCTTTTCGATGGGCGTGACCTTTTGACCGAGGTAGACGCCATTCGGGCGTTCGAGCCGGAAGCCTTCGCGCAGCTGCATGCTGTGGAACGCGCGGATGTTCTCCGCCGCGGTCTGCATGGCAAGCAGCAGGTCCGCCGGAATCGAGGCGAGCGCCGCGTCCAGCTCGGCCGGCGTAACCTCCAGCGCGGTCAGCTCCGCGCGGTCAAACCGACGCGCGTAATCGACGAGCGCGCGGTCGCCTTCTTGCGAAACCGTCTCGATGATCTCGCGCACCGTATCCGCAACGCCGCTGCTTTCCAGCGTCCGAAAGAAGAGGGATTGTTTGTCCATCTCATTATAGGAAAGAATCTTCACTTGCCAATCACCTCCTCCAGGCCTCGCACCAGCCGGTCGATCTCTTCGCCTTTGAACTTATAATGCGCCTTGTTCGCAATCAGCCGTGCGCTGATGGGTTCAATCTCCTCCAGCACGAACAGTCCGTTTTCCGCGAGCGTTTTGCCCGTTTCGACGATATCGACAATCACGTCCGAAAGCCCCAGGATCGGCGCAAGCTCAATGGAACCGTTGAGATGGATCACGTCGATCTCGCGGCTGCGGCTCGTGTAAAACCGGCGCGCAATGTTCGGAAACTTCGTTGCCACGCGCAGCACGCTCGCGTGGTCGTCCCGCTGGTCGCGGTGACCGGCAACGCACATGCGGCACTTGCCGATGCCGAGGTCGAGCAGCTCGTAAACGTCCGGCGCGTACTCGAGCAGGATGTCCCGCCCGGCGACGCCAACGTCCGCCGCGCCGCGTTCGACGTAGATGGCCACGTCCGACGGCTTGACCCAGAAGTAGCGAATGCCCTTTTCCTCGTTTTCAAACGTAAGCTTGCGATTTTCCTCGCGCAGCTCCGGGCAGTCGTAGCCCGCGCGCTCAAACAGCCCGTAGGCCTTGTCCCCCAGCCGTCCTTTCGGCAGGGCTACGTTCAGCATTGTCTTCATGCGCGCGCCCCCCGATCCATTCGAATCACCTCATGGCTGGTCCAGTCGGACTCCGCCTCGCGCTGCACGCGCACGTGGACGCCCTTCTTGCGCAGCGACTCCGCCTTACGAATCAACGCGGCATAGTCGCTCCCATCGTCGTAGAGAATCAGCGTGTCCGTGTCCGTCTCCGCCCGTTGGTCAAAGAGGCGCGAGAGCTGATCCACATACACCGCAAAACCGATTGCCTCGCCGCTCTTGCCCATGCGCGCGAGCAGGTTGTCGTATCGTCCGCCCGCGAGCACGCCGTTTGGAATCCCTTCCACAAAGCCGCGAAAGACAAGGCCATTGTAATAGTCCATGTCGTTGACCACCGAAAAATCGAGCTGCACCTGCTTGGCGCCGTATTGCGCCAGCATGGTTCCAATCGTTTTTAGCTCGAGCAGCGCGCTCCGGCTGCCCTCCGGCAGCGGAAGCTGCTCCACCCGCGCCAGCGTCTCCAGCAGCGGCCCTCGAATCGAAACGAGAGATTGCAGCAAGCTCTGCGTCTCCGGCGAAACGGAGAGCGACTCGCAGAGCGCGCTCAGCCCGTGCAGATTCTTTTCGCCCACGGCGGCAATCAGCCGCGCGCAGTCCGCGTCCCCAATCGGCTCCTCCGCGAGCACGCCGGAGAGCACGCCGATGTCCGAAACATCCAGCACGTAGCGCTCGCCAATCATCGCGAGGCTCTTTTCCGCGAGTGCGAGCACCTCCGCGCGGGCAAACGCGTCCACGCGGCCAATGCACTCCAGCCCGGTTTGCAGGATCTCGCGAAAGCCGGTTGCGTTCTTCGGCACGCGGTAGACCGTCTCCGTGTAGCAGACCTTGCTCGTGCGCCCGTCGTTTGGCGCGTTCTTTACGATGGAAAGCGTCACGTCCGGCTTGAGCGCGAGCAGGGTTCCGTTCTGGTCGCTGAAGGTGAGCACGCGCTCGCTCTCTAAGAATTTCTTGTTCCGCGCGTAGAGGTCGTATTCCTCAAACGTGCCGACCTTATATTGGCTGTAGCCATACGCCTGATAGAGTTCCCGTAGCCCCAGCGTCAGGCGCTCCTGCGTGTTCAGCGTGTCCCGTTTCATCGCGTTTCCTCCGTGCGCTGTGCGCGCAAGCGGTCGAGCACCAGCCGGTAGCCCCCCGCGCCATAGAGCAGGCAGCGTTTCACGCGCCCGATGGTCGCCGTGCTGACCCCGGTTTTCTCAATCGTCGACTGATAGGAGTCCCCGCCGTCCAGCGCCTTGGCAATCTCCAGCCGCAGGCCAAGATCGCGCACCTCCTGAATCGTGCAGATGTCCTCGAAGTAGCGGTAGCACTCGTCTATGCTATTGAGTTGCAGAATCGAGGCGAAGAGCTCGTCCGTCTGCTTGTTCTTTGGCAGTCCCATCGATGTTTTCCTTCTTCTGCGGCGTGTTCGGGGGCTTTTGCCCCTCCGCCGGATTCCCGCCTACGCAGGGAAGCTCCGCGCGCAATTGGATAGTTTTTAGCATTTTATCACTTCTGTGTGCTAAAGTACAGAATTATTTTCGAATTCCTACACTTTTCCGCAAAACAAAAACCCGGCCGGAGCCGGGCTTGACTGGTCTATTCGTTTTTCGCGCCCAAGCGGCGCAAAGCCTTACACCTCCGCGATGCACTCAACCTCGCAGAGCACGTTTTTCGGCAGGGTCTTGACCGCGACGCAGGAACGCGCGGGCTTGCCCGTCATGTACTTGCCGTAAACGGCGTTGAACGCCGCAAAATCGTCCATCGTGGCCAGAAAGCAGGTCGCCTTGACCACCCGCTCAAACCCGCTGCCCGCGGCGGAAAGCACCGCGCCGAGGTTCAGCATCACCTGCTCGGCCTGCGCGGTGATGTCGCCCGCCACCACAGTTCCGCTTGCGGGGTCAACCGGAATCTGTCCGCTCGTAAACACAAACCCGCCGCTGACGATTGCCTGCGAATACGGGCCGATGGCCGCCGGGGCCTGCTCGGTAAAAATTGTCTTCATCGTTCTTCACGCTCCCTTGTCAAATCCGTCTTCCTTCATTATAGTTTGCCTGCGCCGCGCGTCAACCGAAAAAACGCGGTTCACCCCTGTGTTCGCGTGGTATAATACCAGCAATAGCATTCCAAAGGAGCAACCAATTCATGGACGTTCAACGCGCAATTGCGGCGCTCACGCGCAAAGGGTTTGCCGTTCACTCTTTTGAGACGGCGAAGGAAGCGACGGACTATCTCGCCGAGAGCATTTCCGGCAAGACCGTCGGCATCGGCGGGAGCCTAACGATTGAGCAGCTGGGGCTCTACGACCGGCTGACGAAAAACAATACCGTGTTCTGGCACTGGAAGACGGACGACCTCGCTACCCGCGTTTCCGCCGCGAGCACGCAGGTTTATCTCACCTCGGCCAACGCCATCGCCGAGACGGGCGAAATCATCAACATCGACGGCAGCGGTAATCGCGTCGCCGCCACGCTCTACAACCACGAGCGGGTGGTGTTCGTCGCGGGGGTCAATAAGCTCGCGCCGGATGCCGAGAGCGCGCTGTTTCGCGCGCGGAACGTTGCCGCTCCGCTCAACGCGCGGCGGCTCAAGCGGAACACGCCCTGCGCGGTGGGCAAGGTGATGAAGTGCTACGATTGCGACAGCAAGGATCGAATCTGCAATGGTGTGGTGACGCTGCTCAAGCCCATGGGGGGCGTTGGGGTGACGGAGGTTGTGTTGGTGGGGGAAGAGTTGGGGTATTGAAACTAATGGCATCTTTACGAGAAACAATCATTATTGATATTTACTTAAGATGGTGATAAATTGTTTATATATTTAATCGAAAGAGTGGATAGCGCATATGGAAGATAAACAGAAAAACGTTTTTATTGATTGGATACGATCAAAGTGGAAGTGGATTTGCCAAAATTTGTGGTATATCTTTCTCCTTGTTTTGAGCACAATATATATATACTTCAATCGGATAGAAATATTAGCTTTATCAAGCATCAATGCTCAGGCGGTGATTGCACTGTTATGGGTTATTCTTCTAATATTGCCGCTCTTTTCTGAATTGGAGTTTTTTGGAATTAGGCTTAAGAAAGAACTAGAAAAAGTAAGTAAAGATGTAAAGAACTCTGTTGATGAAGTAAAAAATCAAATCTTCCAATTACGATTTAATTATTCAAGCAGTATTGATATAAACATTACACAATCTCCTTTGCCAGATAAGCAAGAAACTAAACGATTAACGACAGAGGTTGAGCAACTACAAGCGGATATTGTTATTGCAGATATAAAAACCGAAGAGACTGATATCACTAGCGAAACATTATTTCTTTTCAAAGCGCGCTTAAGGCTAGAGAAAATCCTATTAGATATTTGCGAGAAAACCGATTATAAGGGCCCCCGCAACATTCCAAATATGTTGCAGTATATTACTGGTAGTCAGATGATTTCTTACGAGATATACAACCTCGCGATTCAATTGACAAAAATCGCAAACAGAGGGATTCATGGGGAAATAGTAGACGACGAGTATTTGAATTTCGCTGAAAAGACATACCCTGTAATAATGCATCAGTTAGAGGAAGTGCACGCTAGTCTGCACTATATAAGTTGTCGAAAATGTCATTTCTCTGGATACACAAAACAAGAGGGTTACTGTCCTAATTGCGGCACATATAACGCGGAATAACTTTTTCAGGAGTATTGAGCATGGAAAAGCGTTATCAAGTCTTTGTTAGTTCAACATATGAGGATTTGCAGAAATCGCACCTAAGCAGGAATCCTACTTGTAGTACTAGAATTTAGTTTTGCCATTTTTTAGCTCTTTTCCGATCAAAGGCTGGTAAACTTGCCTTAACTCTAAATAACTATATCAAGTTTTTGTCTTTCTTAGAAATGAATATAGGAGCCCTATATGTATGCTAATTACTTTTTAATAAACCAAGCCTTTCTTGATCGAGTTTCAGATAAAGACAGACAATTAATATCCGATTATGCCTATTCACAATATGTAAAACTTCATAGAAATAAATATAACCTTCTTTCGAAAAGTGAGTTCTTCTTATCTAATCGCACACGTACCGTGATAACCTACTTGTATTGTCCAAAATGTAAGGAGAATAGTTTTGTAGTCATGCATTCTGGACATAAAGCTGCTCACGGTTTGAAATTCTGCCATCAATGCGGAGAACCAAGTATAGACTATAGATTCTCAACCGGTAAAGAAAAGATAATTTCCATGTTACAATTAAGTAGTGCTCTAGAATCTGAATATGGAGATATGGCAAAAACACTCAATCAACAAATTATCGCTTTAATCAGTTCGGTTTACGAGGTATATTTGCGAGATTTCTATGCGGACATTTTAAACTCGAGATTTGTTAAGTTCGATCAATCTTTGTATCAAAAGTTTATCCGTGATTGTAGAAACGATTTCCTTAATCCTGGGAAGACCCAAAGTAGGCTAAAAAGTGACCTAGGCATTAATTATAAACAGATAATCGGCGAAGATGTTTACAAAGCTCTCATTTTATTATCCGATTACAGAAATGTAATTGTCCACAATAATGGTATCTGTGACACTACTTTTGTGAATGCTCACCCTGATTGCGAATTAGGTGCAACTATTGCTCCCAAAAGCAAATCCGCGAAACTATTCTTTTATACTATTGAAACTTCTGTAAAAAAGCTCGATGAAATCTATCAAACCACCCTTATCGAGTGGGCATCGCAGAATATATGTTCAAGAGTCATGGAAATAAGCAGTAAGAATAGTTGATAATAAGCTCAAGCATCCAGAGTGTACTAATTAAAATAGAATTATCTCTCACAAGTTTTGTCTATAAGAATCACAGCCTCTCCCGATCTCTCGGAAGAGGCTGTTTTTTCGCCCAATAACTTGGTTTTTCCCCTTGTTCCCTTACTCCGCCAGCGCCTTGATCGCCGCGTACTCCTTCAGGTCGGTATAAAGCTCCGCCTTGTACGGATTCCGCTTCGTCTTGACCACCTTGTAGATCATGTACACGAGCACGCCGACGTTCGCCGCGAGCGCAACCGCGCCAAAGATCGTGTAGATCACGGGGTTGTAGGTTGAGCGCACCATCTGCATGCCGCTGTCCTGGAACATGGCAAACGTCTGCGCAAACATGCACCAGATCGCCAGCGTCTGCGCGCGGTGCTGGAGCCAGGCGCCCTTGCCGAGCGTAAAGGCGCAGAGCGTCGGCGCCGCCAGCAGCGCAAGACCCGCATAGAACGAATGCGTCGGAATGCAGTTGTAGGTATACGTAAAGTTCCAGAGGTCATACGCAATGATCCAGAACCAGAGCATATCCGGCCAGAGCATATCGCGGCTGCCGTCGAGCTTGGTCTTTTTGCGGAGCACAATGCCGAACCAGCCGGTGATCGTGATGATGTTTAGCAGGCCCGCGATGCCGTTCATGAAGTTCCACGGTCCGCCGAGCACGCCGGTGACTTCGCCTTCAATCGCGCCGGAGTTCATCATCCAATACGTTGCGCCAACCTGGAAGTCGCGCACGCAGGCTTCGAGAATGTTGATCGCGAGGATCAGCGGTGGGAAAATCAGCGCCCACTTCACGTCCGCGAGCCGCCAGGTGACCTCACCCGTGAGCTTGTCCTTCTTCTGGATGTGCCGGATGCACCAGAAACCGAGGCTGCCGATGGTTGCGGAGTAGACCTTCATCAAGTGGAACCAATCCGTATAGGTCTTCTCCTTGAGCACCGTAAACCAGAGCACGGAGAGCCCGACCGGAAGGATCACGAAGCTGAAGAACCCCGCCCACTTCCAACGGCGCGCAAACTCGTTAAAGAGAAACAGCGCGGCAAACACCGCGAGCCAGACGCCCCAAACCGCCAGCGCGGAGGAGCCTTCCTGAAATTGAAACATATTCTCCCTTTCCCCAACTCGCCGCTTGCCGGTGCGGCGAAACCGTAATGAACGCGACTACTGCGCCAAAGGTGGAAAACGCGCGGCAGAACGGCCGGATTCGCCCGCAAGAACACAATCCGCCCGTCGTGTTCAGTATCGCGCCGGAAGCGGGCGGCTGTCAAGCAAAACCGCGCGTATTCGATACTGCCGTTTCGATTAAAATTCCGTAGTTTAACAGAATTTTCAAAAAGCGTTGCGCAACTGCCGTCTGTTTATCTCGCGCGAAAAACGCCACCCGTTAGGATGGCGTTTCGTGCGTCTGTTTTACTTTAGCGAATGCCGAGTTCCTCGTTGGAGATGGTGTCAATGCCGTGCTGCGCAAGCGCCGCGAGAAGCTTACTTCCGTCCGTCGCGCGGAAGACCATATACGCCTTGTCCTCCCCGCGGCCGATCAGCGAATACATGTATTCAATGTCCACGCCCTCGCCTGCGAGCATCGTCAGTACGCCCGCGAGCCCGCCCGGTACGTCCGGCACGGCGACGATGGTCACGGCGGTGACGCTCGCGGAGTAGCGCTTCTGTTCGAGGATGGCCCGCGCCTTGGCCGCGTCGCTGACGAGCATGCGCAGAATGCCAAAGTCAGTGGTGTCCGCAATGGAGAGCGCGCGCAGGTCGATTCCGCCCTCGGCGAGCGCGGTCGTGATGGCGGCGAGCTTGCCGGGTTCGTTCTGCAGAAAGACCGAGAGTTGCTGTATCATGCTGCTTCCTCCTCTGTTCTGTTTCGGCTAGTCGAGCAGTTTGCGCTTGTCGATGACCCGAACGGCCTTGCCTTGGGAGCGTTCAATCGTGTTCGGCTCGAGCAGTTTTACCTTCGCCGAAATGCCGAGCAGCGAGCGTAGCGCCTCTTCGAGCGCCTTCTCCTGCCGGTCGAGCCCCTTGACGGTATCGGAGGGCAGTTCGCTGCCGATTTCGACCTCGACGTCCACGCTGTCCAGATTCTGCGAGCGGTCGACGATGATCCGGTAGTTCGCGGTGTAGCCCTGTTCGAGCAGCACGGTCTCAATCTGGCTGGGGAACACGTTGACCCCGCGGATAATGAGCATATCGTCCGTGCGCCCGCGCGGCTTGGTCATCTTGACCAGCGTGCGCCCGCAGGGGCAGGGTTTGCGTGTGATGAGGCCGATGTCCCGCGTGCGGTAGCGCAGAATCGGGAACGCCTCCTTCGTGATGCACGAAAAGACGATTTCGCCCTGCGTGCCCTCCGGCAGCACTTCGCCCGTGTCCGGGTCGATGATTTCGATCAGGAAGTGATCCTCGTTGACGTGCATGCCCGTCTGCTCGCCGCATTCAAACGCAACGCCCGGGCCAATGATCTCCGTCAGTCCGTAGATGTCGAAGGCTTTGAGGCCGAGCTGTTCCTCCAGCTCGCGGCGCATCTCGTTGGTCCAGGGTTCCGCGCCGAAGATGCCCGCCTTGAGCGAAATATCCGCCTTCGTTGCGCCGCTTTCACGGAGCGCCTCCGCGAGGTGCAGCGCGTAGGAGGGCGTGCTGCAAAGAATCGTGGAGCCGAAATCCTTTAGAATCGTGAGCTGCCGCTGCGTGTTGCCGCTGCTAACGGGAATCGTCGTCGCGCCGACCTTCTTGCTCGCCGCGTCCATGCCGAGCCCGCCCGTGAACAGCCCGTAGCCATACGAAACGTGGACAATGTCCTCCTCGCTGCCGCCCGCGGCCACGATGGAGCGCGCGCAGCAGTCCGCCCAAACCTCCATGTCGTTTGCCGTGTAGCCGACGACAATCTGCTTGCCGGTCGTGCCGCTCGAAGCGTGCAGGCGCACAACATCCTTGAGCGGAACGGCGAACATGCCGTAGGGATAGGTGTCCCGCAGATCCTGCTTGTAGGTGAACGGCAGTTTCTTGAGGTCGTCGATGCTCCGGATATCGTCCGGCGATACGCCCGCCGCCTGCATCCGCTCGCGATAGAGCGGGACGCGCTCATACACGCGGCGCACGGTGGCAAGCAGCCGCTCGCTTTGCAGTTTGCGGATCTGCTCGCGCGGAGCGGTCTCGATCTCCCGTTGATAATAATGCTCCATGGTTCTCTTCTCCTTTATACTCCGGCAGGCAAGCAATTTGCAATGCCGTTTTTTACTTTTTTTGTTCGCGGGTTCCGGCAAATAAAAAAGCCGCCCTCCGCGGATGTTGTTTCCGCAGAGGACGGGCTGATTCCCGTGGTACCACCTCTATTTGCCGCTCGCTTGCGCGAAAAGGCCTCGTTGGGATACGCTGTCATACCCCCGGCGCTGTATCGGGCGCTCCCGTCTTTGCCTACCACCTTCGCTTCAGCAAGCCGCTCGGGAAGGAATTCGCCGCTCCCGCTTCTGCCGCTTCGCACCAATTGGCGGCTCTCTGAAAAAAGCTTGTTGAACGGGTACTGGTTTCCGTCATCGCGTTGGAAAATTCAATTGCGTTCACTGTAGCACGGCGGTGCAAAGTTGTCAATAGTATATGATATATTGTTCCGTAATGCTTTCTTTTTCAACCAAAAAAGAATTCCGGCACGCTCACCGCGCGTTCGTGTTCTTCACACCAAACTGCGAGGCAACGTGCCGGAACAAGATTGTATTATAGCCTTCCCGTATAAAAAAGCAAGCTGATCTTTTAGATACGAGTATCTATTTTTTTATATACCGTTGACTCAGACGACGCGCTGAATCCAGCCGTGCGTATCCGCAATCTTGCCGGTCTGAATGCCGGTGATGGTGTCGTAGAGCTTTTGCGAAATTGGGCCGACCTCGCGGTTGCTGATGGTGTATTCCTTGTCCTGGTAGTGCAGCAGGCCCATCGGCGAAATGACCGCCGCGGTGCCGCTGGCAAAGGCTTCCTTCAGCTCGCCCTTCTTCGCCGCTTCAATGATGTCGTCAATCGAAATCTTGCGCTCGCTCGCGCGGATGCCCCATTCGCGCAGCAGCGTCAGCACGGAGTCCCGCGTGATGCCCGGCAGAATCGTGCCCGCCAGCGGAGCCGTAATGATTTCGTCGCCAATCATGAAGAACGCGTTGGAGGAACCAACCTCTTCGACGTATTTGTGCTCGATGGCATCCAGCCAGAGCACGTCGTTGCAGTCGCATTCGTGCGCCTTCTGGGACGCGCGGAGCGAACCCGCGTAGTTGCCGCCGACCTTCGCATATCCCGTTCCGCCGTGCGCCGCGCGGATGAACTCGTCTTCCACGAAGATGCGCGTCGTCGAGAGCTTGCCGCGGTTTGCCGCGTAGTACGGGCCGGACGGGCAGAGAATGATCATGAAGCGGAAGTGCTTGGCGGATTTTACGCCGAGCGCAGGATCGTCCGCAATGATGAACGGGCGCACGTAAAGCGAGGTAAACGGCGCGTCCGGCACCCAGTCCGCGTCCATTTTGACAACGGCCTTGACCGCCGCGACGAAGAGATCCTCGTCCATCTGCGGCATGCACATGCGTTCGTTCGTCCGGTTCAGGCGGCGCGCGTTCATCTCCGGGCGGAACAGCTGAACATGACCGTCCTCGGTGCGGTACGCCTTCATGCCTTCGAACATCATCTGCGCGTAGTGCAAAACGCTACTCGCCGGGCTGATGCAGATGTCGCCGTAGGGAAGGATGCGGCCGTCGTGCCAGCCCTTGCCTTCGTCATAGTCCATGACGAACATGTGGTCGGTGAACACCTGACCGAAGACCAGCGTATTGGGGTCCGGCTTCGGCTTGGGGTTCGGGTTTTTCGTGATTGAAAATTCGTAGCTCATGTTCTTTTTTCCACCTCTGCTTTATCTGTAATATATGACCAAACCAGTTTAATCCAGTAAATAGAGCTCCGGCCTGCGATCTTGAAATACCGGAATCGCCTGCCGTATCTTCGGGAGCATGTCCAGCGAGATTTCCGCGTGAAAAATGCTCTCGCGCGTTCCCGCCTGCCGGAGGATGTTCCCCAGCGGATCGATCACCATCGAGCGCCCGCCGAACTTCGTACCGTACGCATTTCCGCAGGCGTTGCAAACCGCGACGAACGTTTGGTTCTCAATCGCGCGCGCTCTTGCGAGCGTCTGTAGATGCGAAATCCGCTGTTTCGGCCACTGGGAGACCACAAAGAGCACATCCAGCCCAGGCAGCGCCAGCGTGCGCGCCAGCTCCGGAAAACGCAGGTCGTAGCAGGTGATCAGCGCGCAGGATACTCCGTCCAGCGTAAAACGCGCGAGGGAACCGCCCTTTCGATACGCCTTGTCCTCCCCCAGCGGGGAAAACAAATGCGTCTTATCGTAACTGCAAACGATCTCGCCAAAGCGATTGAACCCGTAGGCGGTGTTGTAGAGCCCGTCCGCGCGACGGGTCGTGACACTGCCTGCAAGCAGGTTGATCCCCAGTTCCTTTGCCAGCGCGGAACACAAGCGTTTCGTTCGCGCGCCGTCCTCGTCCGCCTGCGTGGGGTCGAGGTGCTGTGGCGCAAAGCCCGTGTTCCACGTTTCCGGCAGGAGGATGACGTCTGGCTGTTTTCGCGCGGCCTTTCGAATCAGCGCCTCGGCAATGGCATAGTTTTGCTCCGGCTTGCCCGGTAACACGTCCATCTGCACGCAGGCGATCTTCATCGTTTCTTACCCCTGATACGCCCGTCCGAGCGCAATGGCCTGTTCGTTCGACGCGAGCAGGTGCTCCTTTTTCGCGGGAACCACCTTTAAGAGCGCCTTTCTCGTGAGCTCGCCGCTCGTCGGCAGGCAGGCTTCGAGGAACTTGCCGAGCAGAATCATGTTGCTCAACCCGTCCAGATGCTCGTCCGTCGCCAGCTGCGTCGCGGGCAGCGCGTAGTAGGAAATGTCCTTACGCGCCGGTGCTTCGCCAATCAGCGAGGAGTCCAGCACGATGGAACCGCCGGGAACGACCGCGCTCTGATACTTTTGAAACGACGGCAGGTTCATGGCGATCAGCACATCCGGCGCGTCGACGATGGGCGAACCAATGGGGTCGTCGCTCAGAATCACGCTGCAATTCGCCGTGCCGCCGCGCATCTCCGGCCCGTAGGAGGGCAGCCAGCTGACCTGACGATCCTCCGCCATGCCGACATAGGCAAGCAGTTTTCCCATGAACAGTACACCCTGTCCGCCAAATCCGGCAATGAGGATGCGCGTAGTCTTGCTCTTGTTAGCCATAGCGCGTTACGCCTCCTTTGCGCTGCGGTCCTTGTAGACCCCAAGCGGATAGTAGGGAATCATCGCGTCGTCAATCCATTTGAGCGCGGCCTGCGGCGTCATGCCCCAGTTCGTCGGGCAGCCGGAAACAACCTCGACCAGCGAGAAGCCCTTGCCCTCTATCTGATTGCGAAACGCCTTCTCAATTGCCTTCTTCGCGGCGTTGACGTTTTTCACGCTATTGACCGCAACGCGGGCAAGGTACTCCGGTCCTTCGAGCTCGGAGAGCATTTCGCAGACGCGAATCGGGTAGCCGCACTGGGTCACATCGCGTCCGTAGGGGGACGTCTGGGTGACCTGCCCCGGCAGCGAGGTCGGCGCCATCTGACCGCCGGTCATGCCGTAGATCGCGTTGTTTACGAAGATAATTGTAATGTTTTCGTTGCGCGCCGCGGCGTGGACGGTCTCCGCCATGCCGATGCTCGCGAGGTCGCCGTCGCCCTGATAGGTAAAGACGATGTTGCCCGGCTCCGCGCGTTTTACCCCGGTAGCAACCGCGGGCGCGCGCCCATGCGCGGCTTCGATCATGTCGACCGTGAAATAGTTATACGCCAGCACCGAGCAGCCGACGGGCGCGACGCCAATGGTGCGTCCCTCGATGCCCAGTGTGTCGATCGCCTCCGCGACGAGGCGGTGAATAATGCCGTGCGTGCAGCCCGGGCAATAATGCGTGGGCGTTGCGGTCAGCGAATTCGGACGTTTTGCGACAATCATTTCTTGTCACCTCCTGCCGCCTGTTCAATGGCGGAAAGTACCTGCTCCGGCGTCGGGATCATGCCGCCGACGCGGTTGACGAGGGTCACCGGTTTTGCGCAGCGAATCGAAAGTTCGATGTCCTCAATCATCTGCCCCATGGACATCTCCACCGAGAGAAACGACTTGACCCGCGTTGCCGCCTCGGCCAGCGCCGCTTTCGGGAACGGCCAGAGCGTAATCGGTCGAATCAGCCCGACGCGGATGCCCTTGGCACGCGCGGCGGTGACGGCGTTTTTCGAAACGCGCGCCGTAATTCCGTAGGCCACGACGCAGATCTCCGCGTCGTCCATCTGGAACGACTCATACATGACTTCGTTCTCTTCAACAATGCGATAGCGCGCGTAGCGCTCAAAGTTGAGCTGCTCCAGCGCTTCCGGCTTGAGAAACAGCGAGGTCACGATGTTGTGCTCACGCTCCATCTTGGTTCCGGTGAGCGCCCAGGGCTTGTCGTAGACCTTCTGTTCGCCGATATCGAGGGAGACGGGCTCCATCATCTGTCCGATGGTGCCGTCCGCGAGGATCATTGCCGTCATGCGGTACTTGTCCGCGAGGTCAAAGCCCTTGACGGTCAGATCCGCCATCTCCTGAACGGAGGCGGGCGCGAGCACGATCATGTGATAGTCGCCGTGGCCGCCGCCGCGTGTCGCCTGAAAATAGTCCGCCTGCGAGGGCTGAATGCCGCCGAGGCCCGGGCCGCCGCGCTGAACGTTCACGAGAAACGCCGGCAGGTCGCTGCCCGCAAGATAGCTCAAACCCTCGCCCTTGAGCGAAATGCCGGGGCTCGAGGAGCTGGTCATTACGCGCTTGCCCGCGGCGGATACGCCGTAGACCATGTTGATTGCCGCAATTTCGCTCTCGGCCTGCAGAAACACGCCGCCGATCTTCGGCATCCGCTTGGACATGTAGGCCGCAATCTCCGTCTGCGGCGTAATCGGGTAGCCGAAGTAGTGTCGGCAGCCCGCGAGGATCGCCGCCTCGGCAATGGCCTCGTTGCCCTTCATCAAAACCTTGTCCGCCATGCTGTTTGCCCTTACCTTTCCACCGTAATTACGCAGTCGGGGCACATGGTGGCGCAGAAGCCGCAGCCAATGCACTGTGCTTCGTCCGTCATTGCGGCGGGCGAGTGTCCCTTTTGGTTGATCGTCTCTCGATCGATCTTGAGGATCTTCTTGGGGCATGCGTCTACGCAGAGCCCGCAGCCTTTGCAAAGATTCGTCTCAAACGTCACTTTTGCCATGGTATCGCCTTTCCTGTCAACTGAGATTGATTTTCGAAAAGTTCATCCAGAACGGATGTTCTATTTGATTGTTTAATTGTTCTTTCAATCGCTTGCTCACGCTCGTAAACGCGATTGGCAAATCGGAGAGCCTCGCAAAGTGCTCCATTCGGTCCAGTGTGCCAAGAACATCCTGCGCCGTGGTCTCCGCACCAAGGTTGCTGTTGTTGACCAGCGCGGTGGCGCGCATGCCGCAGGCGGCTTCCACCTCGCGCAGAACCTGCAATGCGTCTTCTGCCGTCTTCGTGAGCGGGCGAAAGAAATTCGCGACAAAGAGCATTTCGTAGTCGCCTTCATCCACGAGGTCCGGCACATAGCGCCCCAGCGCAACCGCGCCGCGGTCGTCCCCGCCGACGTCCAGCACCGCATAGCCGCTCTTGTCCGCAATCGCGGCATAGAGCTCCTTGGGCAGCGCGGGAATGTCCAGGTTGCTGCCCGCAAACTGGGAGGTCACGAGGCAAACGCCCGCCGCTTCCAGCTCCGCGCGGTGATCCGTCGAGCGAAAATACGGATTCACGATGTCGAGGTCGCAGATGGAGACCATCTTACCCGCCTCGCGCAGGCGCAGCGCGTATTGCACCGCGATGCTCGTTTTTCCGCTGCCGTAGTGTCCGGTCAGAATGGTCACGCGCTTGGCATTCAACGTCGTTTGCTTCTCCTCGCTTTGCGCGCTGGACGCTTTGCACGCGCGCTACTCTCCTATTATAACAGCTCTAATAACAGCTATAATAGCCTTCGGATGATCTTTCCGCTCGTCGTCTTTGGCAGGCTCTCGCGGAACACCACAATGCGCGGATATTTATACGGCGCGGTGTGGCTCTTGACGTACTCCTGAATCTCGGATTTGAGCGCTTCCGTGCCCTCGGTGCCCGCGGTGAGCACGATGCTCGCCTTGATGATCTGCCCGCGAATGTCGTCCGGCTCGGCGGAGATGCCGCATTCGAGCACGTATGGCAGTTCCATAATCACGCTCTCAATTTCGAACGGCCCAATGCGGTAGCCGGAGGATTTGATCAAATCGTCCGCGCGGCCCACATACCAGTAGTAGCCGTCCTCGTCCTTCCAGGCGAGGTCGCCGGTGTGATACAGCCCGTCCCGTTTGGCCTCGCGGTTCGCGTCGTCGTCGCGGTAGTACTCCTTAAACAGCCCGCAGGGATCGCCGTTTTCGATGCGAATGACGATTTCGCCGTTCGTTCCGGTTTCCACGGGATTGCCGTCCGGGTCGACGAGATCCACGTCGTAGAGCGCAACGGGCTTGCCCATGGAGCCAACCTTGTGGGTGCCGCCGCGGAGGTTGCCGATCACCAGCGTGGTTTCGGACTGGCCGAATCCCTCCATGAGCTGCAAGCCGGTGGACTTCTCCATCTGGCGGAAGACCTCCGGGTTGAGCGCCTCGCCCGCGATGGTTGCGTGCTTGACGGAGCTCAGGTCATACTTGGAGAGATCCTCTTTAATCAGCATGCGGTACATCGTCGGCGGCGCGCAGAAGGTCGTGATGTTGTATTTCGCGAACATCGGCAGAATATCCGCCGCGTCGAACCGGTCAAAGTCGTAAACGAACACCGCCGCCTCGCTGAGCCACTGCCCGTAAAGCTTGCCCCACATTGCCTTTGCCCAGCCGGTATCCGAAATCGTCAGATGCAGGCCGTTTGGATTCACGCACTGCCAGTATTCGGCGGTGATGTGGTGCCCCAGCGGGTATTTATAGGTATGTGCGGCGAGCTTGGGCTGGCCCGTCGTGCCGCTCGTAAAGAACATGAGCATGAGGTCGTCGCCGCAGGGCGCGTCCGCTTCGCGCGGGAAGCGGCCGGAGAAGCGCGAATACTCGCTGTCAAAATCGTGCCAGCCGTCGCGTTTGCCACCGACGAGAATCTTCGTGAGCTTACCGGAAAAACCCGCCGCCGCGCGGTCGGCCGTTTCCGCGGCATCCTCGTCAGCCGTGCAGATGATCGCGCTGATGCCCGCCTTCTCGAAGCGGTAGGCGTAGTCGTGCTCCTGCAGCAGATACGTCGCGGGAATGCCGATGGCGCCTAGCTTATGCAGCCCCAAGAGCGCAAACCAGAACTGGTAATGCCGCTTGAGCACGAGCAGCACGCGATCCCCGCGCTGGATGCCGAGGGAGGCGAAGTAGTTTGCGCACTGCGCGCTCGCGCGCTTAAAGTCGCCAAACGTGAAGCGCCGCTCGGTCTTGTCCTTCGAAATATGCAGCATCGCGAGCTTGTCCGGATATTTCTCCGCGAGGCCGTCCACAATGTCAAACGCGAAGTTGAACTTGTCCGTATTCTCGAAAGTCAGCTCGGTGGGGTTCCCGTCCGCGTCGATGGTCGGATGAATAAACTTGTTGAAGATGCGCGGCTGCGCCGACTCGTCCGGCCGCTCCCAGGCCGGATTTTGGATGGCCTCGGTGCTGTGCGCGTCCTTGTAGGCGGAGGGGTTCAGGACAATCGCGTAAAACCGGCAGGCCTCGCCGCCGACGGCGATCATGCCATGGGGGATCGAGCTGTCGAAGTACGCGCAGTCGCCCTTGTGCAGAATCTCCGTGTGTGAACCGATCTGGAGCTTGAGCGTGCCGCTGATCACGAGGTCGCACTCCTGGCCTTCGTGCGTGGTGAGCTCAATATCCTTCTGCTCCGCCTCGGGGTTGTAGCCAACCTCCACGTAGAGCGGCTCGGAAATGCGGTTCTGAAACGGCGCGGCGAGGTTGTAGTAGACCATGCCGTGCGCCTGCTCGATGCGCGCTCCCTCGCCCGCGCGGGTAATCGCATAGCCGCGCAGCGTCGGGCTCGTGCCCTCGATGATGTCCGTGACGTTCACGCCAAACGCCATTGCGCAGCGGTAGATGAACGCGAAGCTGAGATCGTGTCCGCCGCTTTCGCAGGCGGTGTATTCCGCCTCGGAGACGCCGGTGCGCTCCGCCATCTCGGCGGTGCTCAGGTTTGAGATGCGCCGTAGCTCGCGGATGCGAGCCGCCATCTCCTGTAGCTGGAAATCGAGTTCGCTGTTGCTGCCCTTCATATTGCCTGCTCCCTTTCGTCCGGCGGCGAAAACCACCCCGGCATGATTGCTCAGTTGCGCTCGGACGCTCTGGAACATCACCGAAAGGTACAAAAAAATCGTCCCCAAGATGATCCCGTAATAGTCCGATCATCTTTGAGACGAGTGCAGCTCGTAGCTTTTACCCGCGGTACCACTCAAATTGCACCGACGTTGCCGCCGATACCCCTCTTCAGGCTCCAATAAGCCCTATGCCGTAACGCCGCATGCACGGGAAGGTTCTACTTGCCGAACCGTATGCTCGGTGTTCTTCCTTCCGGCTCGGGAGCTACAAATCATCGTCCATGCCATCCCGGCTTTCACCAGCCGCCGGGTCTCTGCAAAAGCAATCGGGACGCGATCCTCTCCGTCTCAGCCTTTTGTAGACCTTGTGTGGAACGTTGCCGCCGCGTAAGTTACGCAACGGGCGTTTAATTTCGTACAGACTACCACGAATCCTATATTCTTGTCAAGGAGTATTTCCGAAGTTTTATGCAGGCTTTACACAATCGTTGTTTTATGTCGATTTCGTTCGTCCGCCGCTTCGCGCAAACGCGCGAAGCGGCGGAACAAAGCCTGTTTTAGAGCAGTCGACGCATGATTTTTCCGCTGATCGTCTTTGGCAGCTCGTCGCGGAAGACGACGATGCGCGGGTATTTATACGGCGCGGTATGCGTTTTTACGTACTCCTGAATCTCTTTCTTGAGCTCCTCGGTGCCCTCGGTACCTGCGGTGAGCACGATGCTCGCCTTGATCACCTGGCCGCGCAGTTCGTCGGGCGCCGCGGATACGCCGCACTCGAGCACATACGGCAGTTCCATGATGACATTCTCAATCTCAAACGGCCCGATGCGGTAGCCGGAGCTCTTGATCACGTCGTCCCTGCGGCCAACGTACCAATAGTAGCCGTCCTCGTCTCGCCAGGCGAGATCGCCCGTGTGGTAGATTCCGTCGCAAACCGCCTCGCGGGTTTGCTCTTCGTCCCGATAGTATCCCTGGAACAATCCGCAGGGATAGCCCTTGTCGATGTGGATCACGATCTCGCCGGGTTCGCCGAGTTCGGCGGGCTTGCCCTCCGGCGTGAGCAGGTCGACGTCGTAGGTCGGCACCGGACGCCCCATCGAGCCGGGTTTCGGGTTCATACCGGTCAGGCAGGCGACGAGCAGCGTCGTCTCCGTCTGACCGAATCCTTCCATAATGCGAAGGCCGGTTGCCTGTTCAAACTGGTAGAACACCTCAGGGTTGAGCGCCTCGCCAGCGGTCGTTGCGTGGACAATGGTCGAAAAGTCGAACTTGCTCAGGTCTTCCTTGATCATCATGCGATAGATCGTCGGCGGCGCGCAGAGCGTCGTCACCTTGTGCTTGGCGAACAACGGAATGAGGTATTTCGCGTCGAACCGCTCGAATTCAAACGTGGCGACCGCCGCTTCGCAGAGCCACTGCCCGTAGATCTTGCCCCAGAGCGCCTTGCCCCAGCCGGTGTCCGAAATCGTTAAATGCAGCCCATCGGAATGCACCTGATGCCAGTATTTCGCGGTCACGAAGTGCCCCAGCGCGTAGGTGCAACTATGGGATGCGATCTTCGGGTAGCCCGTGGTGCCGCTGGTAAAGAACATCAGCATCGTGTCCTCGCCCGCAATCGCGTCGTCCGGACGCTCAAAGCGGCTGCTGAAGCGCTGATACTCGCTGTCGAAGTCATGCCAGCCCTCGCGCGTTCCGCCGACGAGAATCTTCGTCGTCAGCTCTGGGCAGCCCTCCTGCCCCAGCTCCGCCTGCGCCGCCGCGTCGCCGTCCGCCGTGCAGAGCAGCGCGCTGACGCCCGCCGCCTGGAAGCGATAGGTGAAGTCGTGCGCAACGAGCTGATACGTCGCGGGAATCGCCACCGCGCCAATCTTATGCAGCGCCAGCATCGCAAACCAGAACTGGTAGCGGCGCTTGAGCACGAGCATAACCTTGTCGCCCTTCTTGATGCCAAGCGAGCGGAAATAGTTCGCGGTGCGGTTGCTGGCCTTGCTCATGTCCTCAAACGAGAACTTCCGCTCCACGCCATCCATGTCCACATGCAGCATGGCGAGCTTGTTTGGCGCTTTCTTCGCGATGGCGTCCACAATGTCGAACGCGAAATTAAACTTGTCGGAGTCCACGAAGTCCACGTGCTGGAGCGCGCCGTGCTCGTCCTCCTGCGTTTTGACAAAACGGTTGCAGACGTAGTCCTCGGCCCTGCGCGCTTCCACGATGCTCGTGTGCAGCTCGGCGGTGTTCGCCGCGCCCTCGCCCGGCAGCACGACCGCGAGAAATAGGCATTCGCTACCCTCAACGGCGATCATGCCGTGCGGCGTTGCGCTGTTGTAGTAGATGCTGTCGCCCTCACGCAGAATCTCGGTGTGCTCGCCAACCTGCACCTTGAGCGAACCGTGGAGCACGAGGTCAAACTCCTGCCCGTTGTGCGTCGTCAGGTGGATCGGGCGGTTCTGCTGGGACTCGGAGTATGCATAGCGCACCCAGTACGGCTCGGCGACCTTGTTGCGGAACATTGGCGCGAGCGAGCTGATCTCGATTCCGTCCTCTTTTGCCGCCATCTGCCCCTGACCTTTGCGGGTCACCGTGTAGGACGAGAGCTTGGCGCTGTCGCCTTCGAGCAGGTCGGTAATGCCTATGCCGAACGCAACCGCGCACTTATGGAGTAACGTAAACGGAAAGTCCATCTTGCCCGCCTCGTAGTCGGTGTATTCCTGCAAGGTGACGTCCGTGCGTTTTGCCATCTCGTCCCGCGTGAACCCGGAAATTTCGCGCATCTCGCGAATGCGGTAGGCGATTTCAAGCAATTGGCTGTTGAGTTCGACTGTTTCCATAGTCCCTCCTGAAGTAGGATTATTTTTTGTGTGCCCTGCGGGCACAAGCCGGAAAACTTCTATCCTTAATTTAATTCTGCTGCGCCAGCAGCGAAAAACAAAATATAAAAAAACCCGCCCCAAGATTCTTTTGATTTTTATCTCCGGCATTCGCGGAAATAAAAAACACCCGTCCCAAGATTTCTCTTGAGACGGGCAATCATTTTGATTTGTCCCGCGGTACCACTCAACTTGCGTTTGTGAAAACGCCACTCGTCAGGCTCCAACAAGCCTTTTGCCTTTACGCGGCAACGACGGAAAACCCTATTTCGGAAACACCGTTTCAAGTTTTCGGCTCGGAAGGGATGGGATTGTGAAGTTGCCTGCCGCCGGGATTTCACCCTCCCCGGCTCTCTTTGTGCGGCGCGTTCGTCCGTCTTCGTCACAGCCTTTTGTTCTGTATGAAATTATTGGTATCCTATCAGCATTCGTGCCGTTTGTCAACCGCCAATTTCATAATTATGCGGCGAAACGACCCGTTTTCGTGCGTTATGCGGTGACCACGCTCGCGGCCTTTTGCAGACCGAGTTTCTGGATCGCGTCCTCGCGCATTTTGTATTTCATGATCTTGCCCGCGGCGTTCATCGGGAAGGAGTCCACCACCGCCACATACTTCGGCACCTTGTGCTTGGCCATGCTCGCGCGAACGTAGTCCTGAATCTCCTGCTCGGTGGCCGACTCGCCCTCCTTGAGGATGACGCAGGCCATGATCTCCTCGCCGTATTGCTCGCTCGGCACGCCGATGACTTGAACATCCTTCACCTTGGGGTGCGTATAGAGGAACTCCTCAATCTCCTTGGGGTAGATGTTCTCGCCGCCGCGAATGATCATGTCCTTGAGCCGGCCCGTGATGCGGTAGTTCCCCTCAGGCGTTTCACAGGCAAGGTCGCCCGTGTGCAGCCACCCCTCGGCGTCAATCGCGCTGCGCGTCGCGCCGGGCATCTTGTAGTAGCCCTTCATGATGTTGTAGCCGCGCGCCACAAACTCGCCAATCTCGCCGACCGGCAGCACCTCGCCCGTCTCCGGGCTGACGATGCGGCACTCGATCTCCGGCAGGGCACGGCCAACGGTACCGACGCGCACCTCGATGGGGTCGTCCGTCGAGCTCATGGTGCAGCCCGGCGACGCTTCGGTTTGACCGAATACGATCGTGATCTGATCCATGTGCATCTGTTCGAGCACGTCCTGCATGACCTTGATCGGGCAGGGGCTGCCCGCCATGATGCCCGTACGCATGCACGAAAAGTCCGTCTTCGGGAAGTCCGGATGCTCCAGCATGGCGATGAACATCGTCGGCACGCCGTGGAATGCGGTGATGTGCTCCTGATCGATGCAGGCCAGCGCGGGTTTCGGCGAAAAGTACGGCAGCGGCAGCATGGTCGAGCCGTGCGTCACGCAGGCGGTCATTGCCAGCACCATGCCGAAGCAATGGAACATCGGCACCTGAATCATCATGCGATCCGCGGTGGAGAGATCCATGCGGTCGCCGATGCACTTGCCGTTGTTCACGATGTTGTAGTGCGTCAGCATAACGCCCTTGGGGAAGCCCGTCGTGCCGCTCGTATACTGCATGTTGCAGACGTCGTGCGGGTTCACCGCGGCGGCAAGGCGCTTGACCTCTTCGATGGGCGTGCGGCTGTAGCGCGCCATCATCTCTTCCCAGTTCAGGCAGCCCTCCTGCTTGTATCCGACGGAAACGACGTTTCGTAAAAAAGGCAGTCTTCTGGCGTGCAGGTGTTCGCCGGGGCGTGTGGTTTTGAGTTCAGGGCAGAGTTCGGCGATGATGCCGGAATAGTCCGAATCCCGATACCCCTGCTCCAGAATCAGCGTATGCGTGTCGCTCTGCTTGAGCAGATATTCCGCCTCGTGAATCTTATACGCCGTGTTGACGGTGACGAGCACCGCACCGATCTTGGTTGCCGCCCAGAAGGCGATGTACCACTGCGGCAGGTTCGTCATCCAGACTGCCACATGGCTGCCGGGGCCGACGCCCATGCTCACGAGCGCGCGGCAGCAGCGATCCACGTCCTCGCGGAACTCCGAATAGGTCCTCGTGTAGTCCAGCGTCGTATACTTGAACGCATACTGATCCGGATACTCCTCCGCCATGCGGTCGAGTACCTGCGAGAACGTCGCGTCGATCAGAATGTCCTTCCGCCAGACGAACGTGCCGGTCTTGGCGTTGTTCTGGTAGCGTTTCGGTTTTTGCCGCGCGGTGGTGCCAAAGCGCTGCATATAGTTGGAGAAGTGCGCGAGCACGCTCTCCAAATCGTCCATCTCCGGCATCCACTTGGGGTCCCACTCGAGCGAGAGGAAGCCGTCGTAGTTGATCGAACTCAGCGCGGTCATGAGCTCCGCCATCGGCAGCGTGCCTTCGCCGGGCAGGCAGAAGTCTCCGTCCGCCGCGTCCTTGACGTGAACGTGTTTCACATACGCGCCGAGGTTCTTGATGCTCGCCTCGGGCGATTCGCTGTGGTCAAAATACGGATGGTGAAAATCCCAGAGCGCCGCAAGAAAATCGCTGGAAAACCGCGTCAAAAAGCTCTGCAGCTTCGCCGTGTCCGCAAAGGCGGCAACGGTCTCCACGAGCAGAATGACGCCGCGCTCCTCGGCAAACGGCAGGGCGCGTGCAATGCGCTCGTAAGCCGCCTGAATGCCCGCCTCGCTGCCGTCCAGCGCGCGCAGACGCACATAGGGAATCGAAAAATCGTGCGCCAGTTGAATCGTCTCGGTCAGTTCCGCGTCCTTGTCCGTCTCGGCGGACGAAATGTCGCAAACGGAGTCTATGCAGCTGATGCACAAACCCTCGTCAAACAACCGCCGAACCGTCCGGCTCGCGTTTGCGCGCGAAAACGGCGCGCCGTCCTGCGACCAGGCGGAGTGCGCAACCCCGTGCAACTCAACGCCGCTGTATCCGGTCGCCTTTGCCGCGGCGAGGAAATCTTCCCAGCCGCATTCGCCCCAGCCTCGGGTGGAAAAGCTCAGTTTCATCTTACGCGTTCCCCCTTTTTGCAGTTTGGGACGCAGAAGGGCATTTTGCCCCTGTTACAATCGTTCGGTTCATGCACGGGCGCCCTCCTCGTAGACAATCTTGTTGAGCGCGTTGAGGTAGGCATGGATGCTCGCACCGATGATATCGGTGGAAATACCCTTGCCGGAGTAGAGCTTGCCGTCCTCACGGAGGCGCACCAGCGCGCTGCCCATTGCCTCGCGCCCTTCCGTAACCGCCTGAATCTGGAAGTCGTCCAGCTCATAGTGGTGGCCAATGATCTGCTCAATGGCGAGAAACGCCGCGTCGATCGGGCCGTCGCCAACCGCAAAACCGGAGAGCGTCTTTCCCTGTTTGAGCAGCTTGACCTGCGCGGTCGCGGTGATGACGTTTCCGCTGTTGATGACGTAGCTTTCCAGCGTATAGGTCGGCGGAACCTGCAGCGCCGCGCTCGCGACAATTGCGTCCAGTTCCTTTTCGCCAACGTTCTTTTTGTCCGCAATGCGTAAGAATGCGGCGTATACCTTCGCGTTGTCCTCTTCGGAGAGATCGTAGCCGAGCTTCTGCACGGCGGCGGAGATATCCGAAAGCGAACTTTCGCTCGACAGCACAACGGCTTCGTCCGCGGTGCGCGCCGCGCCCGACTCATAGTCGGAAGCAGCTTCGCGCTTGGCGCTGACCATCCAGCGCACCTGTCCCGCCGCGCGGCTCAGCTCGGTCATCGCGATGTTGGAGCTCAGGTTGAGCTCAACGCCGCGCGCGCGCAGAATCCCTGCGATGGTTTCGAGCGGCAATACGCCGTCCCCGCCGGTGCTGGTCTTGACCAGTCCTGCGCCCGCTTCGACGGCGCTCAGCGCCGCAGCCGCGGCAAGGCTTAGCCCGTCCGCGCACTGCACGCCGAGCAACACCTTGCTCAGCGCCGGTACGTGGGCATACGCGTCCCGAATAAACTGGCCAAAGCGCGCGGGGAGCATCCCCTCCGAACCGTCGACCAGCGTCACGATGCTCGCGCCCGCAGAAATTGCCGTGTCGATGGCGCGATAGAGAAACTCCGCGTCGCTGCGGGTCGCGTCCTCGGCGACGAACTCCACCTCCTTGCAGAGGGACTTTGCCTGCTTAACAAGATCGCCGATGAGCGACAGAATCTGATCCGGCTTTTTATGGCAGATGTATTCCATCTGCGCGGTCGAGGTCGGCACCGCAATCTGGAGGCAGGGTTTGTTCGCTTCCTTGATGGCGGCGTACGCCTGCTCGACGCCCTCGCTCGAAAGCGCGGCGGTGAGGACGACGCGGCTGTCCTTCACCGCGGAGGCGATGGACTTGATGAGCAGCGTATCCGCTTTTTCGTTCTGAATGGAAGGTAGTTCAACGCCGCTAAGTCGCAGTCGGTCCAGTGCGCGCGCGATCTCCAGTTTTTCACGGAAGCTCAGCGCGGCTTCGGTCCGTTTGCGTTCCTGACGCAGGGTTACGTCGGAAATGAGTATGTTTCCCATGGCGTGTTCTCCTTCCGGTTCTCTGCGGCGTTTAAAAAAATATCCTTGAAACCGCCGAAAGGAGGAATCAAGGACGTGCCGCAAAGACCTGTTTTATGAAACATGGAACTCATTTTTTGGCATTTCTGCCGAAAAATGAGGCGATTCGCCTATTTTTGTCGATGTTAACACAAAGCTATGTTTGTGTCAATATATCATATATGAAATTATTCGTCCTTTTCGTTACTCGAACCGTTCTGGCCTGTTGCATTTCGCGTTTGCCCGATTATAATAATGTTAGATTTCATCCTGTCTGGTGTTTATGAAGAAATTCCTCCTTCGTTTTCAACAACGACTGCAGGCGTCCCTGCTCGACAGCCGCGAGCAGCGTTATTTTTTGTTCCTCAATATCTACGCGTTGTTGAGCCTCATCGCCGCGGGAATGACCGTTATGAACATCCTCTCCCATAAGGGCATGCTGACGGTGTCCACCGCCGTGTATGCCGTTTTTTGTGCACTGATTTTTCTGCTGCTGCTGAAACACCGAATCGATCTTTTTGTTTCGCAGATTGCGTTTGTTGTGAGCTTCTATCTGCTGCTGACGTATTTTATCATCTCCGGCAATCCGGACGGATTCAGCATTCTCTGGGTCTGCCTGTTGCCCGCCTGCGGCCTATTGGCATTTGGGCGGAAAACAGGCACGCTGATCTGCCTTGGCATGCTACTGGAGCTGCTGTTTCTCCTGCACACCCCGTTTGGGCAGTCGTTGGTACAATACGCGTATTCCGCAACGTTCAAAATCCGGTTTCCGATGCTGTACCTCGCGTTTTACTTCGCTTCTCTTTTACTGGAAACCATGCGGGAGCTCACGCAGAACAAGCTGCTCGAAACGCAAGCGCTCTACCGCTCGCTCTACGCGCACGACGCGCTGACCGGCGTGTTCAACCGATACGGGTTCAACGAGCTGATGGATCGCTATTTTCAGGAGCACCGCGAAAACCTCACGTTGATCATTCTCGACATCGACTTTTTCAAACGAATCAACGACGAGTATGGGCACATCCAGGGCGATCTGGTGCTGCAAAACGTTGCGCGTAGGATACAGGAAGGCGCGGGCGCGCAGGCGAACGTCTGCCGTTGGGGCGGCGAGGAGTTTGCGGTGCTGATTCCGGCCTGCAAAGACGCGAAAGCAGTTGCCGAAGCGCTGCATGCGAGCATTCAGTCGAGCGACATCCCAATCGAACCCTGCTGCGTCCATATTACGGTCAGCGTTGGCGCAGCGCTCGCAAAAACCACCGAACACTGCACCGCCGCGCAGCTCGTTACCCTAGCGGACGCCTGCCTCTATCGCGCCAAGCAAAATGGGCGGGATCGCGTGGAGTTCGCCGAGCTGTAACCGTCGCGATACGATTTACTTATGCAAATAAACGCCATTCGGTCGTTCCGGATGGCGTTTGCTGTTTTCTTTGCTATTTCTATTCCAAGGAAAGCTTAATAATTCTCAATCGCGACCCGCTCGACCAAGCCGGAGATATCCGCGCCGAGGTAGAGCGATGCGGTCGCGGCAAAGTCCGTCGCGCTGTCGCTGGCGTAGTAGCGCCGTTCGCCCGCGCGGCTTGCGTCGTTCAGCCTGCCCTGCTCGCCGAGCAGCGCGGCGGCGGCAAGCGCCGCCTGTTCGCCGGTGTCAATCAACGTAACGCCCGCGCCCATATAGTCCGATATCACGTCGGCCAACAACGGATAATGCGTGCAGCCGAGTACGAGCGTATCCACGCCCGCCGCCTTGACGGGAGAGAGATATTCCTCCACCACGCGCTCGGTGACGAAATCGCCCCGGCGCACACGCCCGTCCTCCACGAGCGGCACGAGCAGCGGGCAGGCCTTCGCGGTCAGCTTTGCCTCCGGCAGCAGCGCGCGAATGCTCGCCTCATACGCGCCGCTGCGAATGGTCGCCTTGGTGCCAATGATGCCGATGTTGCCCGATTTGGTCGCCTGTACCGCCGCGTTTGCCGCGGGCTGCACCACGCCGAGGATCGGAATCGCGTTTTCGTTCTTGAGCAAGTGAAGCGCCGTGGTGGACACCGTGCCGCAGGCGATGACGATTGCTTTCAGGTCAAAGCTGCGCAAGAACGCGACGTCCTGCCGCGCATAACGCACGATGGTCTCCACCGAACGCCCGCCGTAGGGTACGCGCCCCGTGTCGCCAAAGTAAACGATGTCCTCGCCCGGCAGCAGGCGAATCATCTGGCGCACCGCCGTCAGCCCGCCCATGCCGGAGTCGAACACGCCGATTGGTCTTGTATCCATGCCTTCACCTCAGAAACAAAAAACGGGCAAGCGCGGCCTGCCCGTTTGAAAATCGGAAACTTGCCAAAGGGTATTGTATCACAATTTGCGCCTTACGGGTAGGCAAACCTGCCTACGCGCGCAACAGCGGCAGCATGCCGGTCAGGCGATTGACCGCTTTTTTGTTTCCGTAGAGCGCGAGGCCAAAGTAACGGAACTCCTCCGTTCTCGTCCGCTCCGCTTCGGAAAGATAGTCCTCATAGATTTGGATTCGCTGCGCAACGTCGGAAAAATCCACGACGACCAGATCCTCAAACTCCGGTTCGTACAGCCGCAGCCGCAGCTCGCGGAGCCGTTCCTCGCTCGCCTGCAATACAGTTGTCGGCACCGTATTGATGCCAAGGTGCGTTCCGCCCGCAGCGTCCGTGACGCTTCTGCCTACCACGTCCGGCTTGGCGGAACCAAGCGTTGTGCCTAAGATTGCCGCGGTGTTCGCAATCAGCCCCAGCGGCAGCGACGCGTCGATGACCATGACGCATTTTTGTTCCTGTTGTTCCATGCTGAATTATCGTTCTCCTGTTTTTGTGGATGGATCGTCATTCGGCTGTTCCGGTTCGTCCTCCAGCCGCTCCTGCCAGAACACACGGCGGTACTGCCCAGGGGTCAACCCGATCTGCCGTTTGAACGTGTTGGAAAAGTGGCTCTGATCCCAAAATCCGGTCGCGAGCGCAACGTTCGCGGGCGTTTCGCCCGCCTTGAGCAGCGCTTTCGCGCGGTCGATGCGCAGCGTTTCGAGGTAGCTATAGGGCGTGATGCCCGTTTCCCGCGTAAACGAGCGCAGCAGGTGATACTTGCTTAGGTTGGCAACCGAGGCGAGCGCGTCGAGCGACACCGGTTCATCCAGATGCGCCAATAGGTAGTCGCAGACGGCCTGCACCTCCGCACGACGTTCCGGCGGACAGGGCGAGCCGGCGTGCGCATAGTCGCGCAACAGCTGCTCCAACAGAAAGAAGAAGCGCTCCTCCTTCTGCACACCCGTTTCTCCGCGGAGGATCATTGCGTGCAGCTCACGCAGATCGGGAATTAGCTCACAGTGGAACACCACGGACTGCGCAAACACGGGCGCACTTTCCCCGCCAAAGATTTCGCGCGCGGCCTTTGCCATTACGTCCGGCGCAATGTTGAGGCAGCGGTAGTCGAGCGGTTGATCCACCGCGCCTTCACAAGCGTGGTTCTCGCCGGGGTTAAACAGCAGCAGGTCACCCGGCGCGGTGATGGTCTGTTCTCCTCGGCAGGTCAGCTTTCGCCGCCCGCGCTCAATGAACCCGACCACGTAGTGCTCGTGAAAATGACTCGGAAACGCCTGCATCACGCCCTGAAACTGGTAGGCTTCCACCATCAGCTCCGGGTCGTAACGCGCGGTTCGCAATTCGCCTGTTTTCTCGTTCACCTGTCCCATTGCCAAAGAATACCTCAACTCAAAATGGAAATCTTGAAGAATATTGCTATTATATCGAGAAAACTCGCTGTACGCAAAAGCGCCGCCCAAAGGCGGCGCTTACGGTTTGTTCGTTTACCCGATCTGCGGGAAGAGCGCCTTCACCGCCGGATAGATCTTAACGAATTTCTGATACTGTGCCTCGTAGCGCGCGGCAATCTCCGGGTCCGGCTTGACCGTCGCGTTCACGTGCACCATCTTCTCGGCGATCTCCTCCACCGAGGCGTACTCGCCGCAGGCAACCGCCGCAAGCATCGCTCCGCCAAGGCCGGGGCCTTCTTCGGAGGTGATCGTGTCGATCTCCATGTTCAGAATGTTGGCGAACATCTTTTTCCAGAGCTTGCTCTTCGCGCCGCCGCCGCAAATCTTGCTGCGGTCGATTTTAATACCCAGCGACTTTGCAACCTCTACGGAATCGCGAATCGCGAACGCAACGCCCTCGAGCACCGCCTGCGTCATGTCCGCACGGGAGGTGTCCATCGTCATGCCAATGAACGTGCCGCGCGCGGCGGGGTCGTTGTGCGGCGAGCGCTCGCCCATGAGGTACGGCAGGAAGTACACGTGGTTCGTGCCGAGCTTGTCGTCCGTAATCGGCGCTTCGAGGCCCTTATAGTCCTTGCTGTCGAGGATGTCCTCCATCCACCATTTGCTGCAGGAACCCGCCGAGAGCATGCACCCCATCAGGTGATAGTTCCCGTCCGAATGCGCAAAGGAGTGCAGCGCGTTGTGGCTGTCCACGCCGAACGCGCAGTTGCTGATGAACACCGTGCCGGAGGTGCCAATCGAAATGTTGCAGCGTCCCTCGCCGACCGTGCCGGTGCCGACCGCCGCCGCCGCGTTGTCCCCCGCGCCCGCGCAGACCTTGACCGCTTCGCTTAAGCCCAGCGCCTTTGCCGCGTTTGGTTTGAGCGTACCGACCGACTCGTAGCTTTCGAACAGTTTCGGCATCTGCTTTTCCGAAACGCCGCAGATGTCCAGCATGGGCTGCGACCAGCGGCGGTTCTTGACGTCGAGCAGCAGCATGCCGGAGGCATCCGAATAATCGCAGCTGTGCACGCCCGTGAGCAGGTAGACGATGTAGTCCTTCGGGAGCATGATCTTCGCGATCTTTTTAAAGTTCTCCGGCTCGTTTGCGCGCATCCAGAGCAGTTTCGGCGCGGTAAATCCGGCGAAGGCGATGTTGCCCGTCCATTCAGAGAGCTTGTCCTTGCCAATAACGTTGTTGAGATAATCGGTTTCCTTCGCGGTGCGTCCGTCGTTCCAGAGGATCGCCGGGCGAATGACCGCGTCGTGCTCGTCGAGCACCACGAGACCGTGCATCTGCCCGCCGACGCCGATTCCGGCAACCTTTGACGCGTCGTAACCCTTGAGCAGCTCCGGAATGCAGGCAAAGACCGCCTCTTTCCAGTCCTCGGGCTTTTGCTGCGACCAGCCGGGGTGTGGAAACTCCAGCGGATACTCGCGGGAGGCGATGTTGAGCACGCTGCCCTCGCTGTCCATCAGCAGGGTTTTCAGCGCGGAAGTACCAAGATCGATGCCAATGTAATACATGCGTTTCACCTCACGTAAAAATTGGGCGACGCGACCGCCGCCCGTAAGTTTGTTTCGTTGTTGATCAACCGAAAAGAATTCCGTTGACCACGCTCTCAAGGTATTCCTGCTTGCCGCTGCCGGGCAGAGCGGGCGCCTTCATTTCGAGCGCTTTTGCGGCGCATTCCGCAAGCGTCGCTTCGCCACTGGCGATCTTTGCGCCAATGCCGGAGCTGTAGCTCGCATAGCGATCCTTCACGAACCCGTCCACGCGGCCGTCTTCGATGATCGCGGCGGCCTTGAGCAGACCCAGCGCGAATGTGTCCATGCCGAGGATGAATCCGTAGAACATATCCTCGTAGGTGTAGCTCGGGCGACGGTTCTTCGCGTCGAAGTTAAATCCGCCGGAGATGCCGCCCGCCTTGAGCACTTCGTACATGCACATCGTCGCTTCATACACGTCGAATGGGAATTCGTCCGTATCCCAGCCGAGCAGCAGGTCGCCCTGGTTTGCGTCGATGCTGCCGAGCATGCCGTTGATGCGGCTCACGCGGAGGTCGTGCTGGAAGCTGTGGCCCGCGAGCGTCGCGTGGTTGGCTTCGATGTTGAGTTTAAAGTCCTTGTCGAGCCCGTAGGCGCGCAGGAAACCAATCGCGGTCGCCGCGTCGTAGTCGTACTGGTGCTTCATGGGCTCCTTGGGCTTGGGTTCGATGTAGAAGTCGCCCTTAAAGCCGATGCTGCGGCCGTAGGAAACCGCCATTTTCATAAGACGCGCAATGTTGTCCAGCTCAAACTTCATGTCCGTGTTCAGCAGCGATTCATATCCTTCGCGTCCGCCCCAGAACACGTAGCCGCGCCCGCCGAGTTTCACGGTCAGTTCCAGCGCCTTTTTGATCTGCGCCGCCGCAAAGCAGAACACGTCCGCCGAGTTGGTCGAGCCAGCGCCGTTCATGAAGCGCGGATTGCTGAACATGTTCGCCGTACCCCAGAGGCACTGGATGTTGGTGCCCTTCATCTTCTCGAGCATGTAGTCCGTAATCACATCGAGATTGTGGTTGGTCTCGTTGATGTCGTCCGCCTCGGGCACGAGATCCACGTCGTGGAAGCAGAAATAGCGAATGCCGAGCTTCTGCATGAGTTCAAAACCGGCGTCTACCTTTTTGAGCGCGTGCTCCATCGTGCCCGGTTCCGCACCGAAGGATTTGTCCGCCGTGCCGACGCCCATACCGAAAATATCTTTGCCCGTGTTGCAAAGGTTATGCCACCAGGCCATCGCAAACGGAAGGTGCTCGCGCATGGGTTTGCCTAGAACAATTCGTTCCGGATCGTAAAATTTGAACGCGAGCGGATTTTTACTTCCTGCGCCCTCGTAACGTACCTTGGAAATCTCCGAAAAAATCTCTGCCATCTGTGTTTTTGTCCTTTCGTACCGGTTGATCGTTTGACTTGTTTACTTAATTTTTTGTTTGTTTATAACTTCGAATCATGATTAATTCAGCTTAATCTCATCATACTCGATTCTACGTCTTTGTCAAGATAGAAACTGGTCGGTTTCACCAGAAAATCGTTTCACTTCATAATTAACTTTACTTCTTAACTTAAAACTTGTATAATATGATTAATTTAGTACGGAAATAAGGAACAACACAATGGCAGACGTAACAGCAAGGGACCTCGCCATTCAGCTTGGCATCTCCACCGCCGCCGTGTCCATGGCGCTGAACGGAAAACCCGGCGTCAGTTCCGAAACGCGCGGAAAGGTGCTCGCCGCCGCCGCGAAGCTCGGCTATGTAACCCCGAAGACGCGGCAGTCCGAACGGGCGGCGAAGAACATCATCAGTTTCGTCATTTACACCGGCATTGGCGTTGCGGAACAAACGACGTTTTCTACGTTCGTTATGCGCGGCGCGGAGTCCGTTGCCAAGGGGCTGGGCTACCGCATTCTCGTGCACTATTTTTATGCCGACCAACCCTGGGACGAACAGATCAAGCGCATTCTGTCGGACGCCTGCGGCGTTATTCTGCTTGGCACGGACATTACCGAGCCGCAGCGGGATGCGTTTTTTGAATTCTACCATCTCGGCAACGTGCCGCTCGTGATCATCGACAATTTCCTGTTTTCCGCCTATGTGGACTGCGTCGGCAACGACAACACCTACGGCGTGAAGGCTGCGATTTCGTATCTCATTAAGTGTGGCCACCGGAGCATCGGTTATCTGCGCTCCAAGCAGCGCATCGTCAACTTTGACGACCGCGAACTCGGCATTAAGCTCTCCATGGAGGAGCACAGCAGCCTAGGGCTTGCCCCGCTGCAGGTGCTGGACGTGGACATTTCGCCGGACAAGGCACGCGAGGATATCTTTGCCTGGCTCGCCGCCGGCAACGTGCCCGCGGGTGCATACTTCTGCGAAAACGACATGCTCGCCGCCGCGTTCATTCGCGCGCTCAAGGAAAAGGGCTTCCGCGTTCCGGAGGATGTTTCCGTCATGGGGTTCGACGACGTGCAGATCTGCGAAATGATCGAGCCGCCGATTACGACCATGCATGCGTTTAAGGAGCGCCTCGGCAAGATCGCCGTCGAACTGC
Organism: uncultured Christensenella sp.; assembly: GCA_964509485.1. Classification (GTDB taxonomy): domain Bacteria; phylum Bacillota; class Clostridia; order Christensenellales; family CAG-138; genus UBA7703. The sequence goes on along the minus strand of CAZDXW010000008.1, from coordinate 19,436 downwards.
TCAACACGCGCATTGACGCGGGGGACACCCTGCTAACCAGCCGGGAGTCCGGACTCATGAAAGTTGCGTTATCCCTGCAGCTCAAGGAGCGCATGAGCGTTCGCTGCATCGACTAGAGGTTTCGTGCGGGAGGGGTTCTCCCCTCCCCACCGAAGAACGATTCGTCACACCGTGGTCTTACTGGGGGAGTACCCCTCTCTTTTTCAGGGACAAACCGGCGAAAAAATAAGAACTTAATCGATTAAGTTTTTTCAAAAGCCGCATGGTTTCACCATATCTGCCGAATCGCACCGCTCGTTGAATATTCTGTTCGCACCCCTCTCGCTCCACGCAGAGCGTTCTATCTTCAGTTGAAAACTTACGACGGAGGACCTTCGATGAAATACGGGTATTTTCAGGACGCTGCCCGCGAATACGTGATTACGACGCCGAAAACGCCGCTTCCGTGGATCAACTATCTTGGTTCGCGGGACTTCTTTCGGCTCATCTCCAATACGGCCGGTGGGTATTGCTTCTACAAAGACGCAAAGCTGCTTCGCTTAACGCGCTATCGTTACAACGAGAATCCGCTCGATGTGAACGGGCACTATTTCTACATTCGCGATCGCAGCCGGAACAACTCCATTTGGAACATCGGCTGGCAGCCGGTGCGCGCGGAGCTCGACCGTTATCTCTGCCGCCACGGCCTCGGCTACACGATCTTTGAGAGCGCGAAGGACGGACTCTTTGCCAAGCAGGAAACCTTCGTGCCGAACGACGACAACTGCGAGCTCACCCGCGTATCGCTGACGAACGAAACCAACGAGGAAAAGACGGTCGATCTATTCTCCGCCGTCGAGTTCTGCCTCTGGAACGCGCTGGACGACATGAGCAATTTTCAGCGCAACTACAACATTGGCGAGGTCGAGGTCGAAGGCAGCCGCATTTACCACAAGACCGAATACCGCGAGCGCCGGAACCATTTTGCGGTGTTTTCCGTTAACGTTCCCGTCTGCGGGTTCGATACGGATCGCGAAGCGTTCTGCGGCGCGTTTCGCAGCTTTGCCAATCCGGAAGCAGTGGAACTCGGCGAGAGCAAAAACAGCGTTGCGCACGGCTGGCAGCCCATCGGCAGCCACCACGTCTGCCTAACGCTCGCGCCGGGCGAAACGAAGAGCTGCATCTTCGTGCTGGGCTACTGTGAGA
>CAZDXW010000008.1:0-18151 GCA_964509485.1 uncultured Christensenella sp. | reverse complement strand
ACGCTCGCGCCGGGCGAAACGAAGAGCTGCATCTTCGTGCTGGGCTACTGTGAGAATCCCCCCGCGGAGAAGTTCGTCGCCCACAATGTCATCAACAAAGCGCCCGCGGATGCGCTGCTTTCAAAATACCAGACCGACGCGCAGTTTGACGCGGCGTTTGCCGAGCTAAACGAGCACTGGAACAGCCTGCTTTCGCGTTTTACCGTGCAGACCGGCGACGAAAAACTCGACCGCATGGTCAACATCTGGAATCAATATCAGTGCATGGTCACCTTCAACATGAGTCGCAGCGCGAGCTATTTTGAAAGCGGCCTTGGGCGTGGCATGGGATTCCGCGATTCTTGTCAGGATCTGCTGGGCTTTGTCCATTTGATTCCGGAACGCGCGCGGGAGCGCATTCTCGATATCGCCGCAACGCAGTTTCCGGACGGCAGCGCATACCACCAGTATCAGCCGCTGACCAAGCGCGGCAACTCGGACGTTGGAACCGGATTCAACGACGACCCGCTCTGGCTGATCGCCGGAACGGCTGCCTATCTGCGCGAAACGGGCGACTGGTCAATTCTCGACGAAGTCTGCGACTTTGACAACGATCCCAGCCTCGCGAAGCCGCTCATGGAGCACCTGCGCCGGAGCTTTCAATTCACCGTAACGCACAAGGGCCCGCATTGTCTGCCGCTGATTGGCCGCGCGGACTGGAACGACTGCCTGAATTTGAACTGCTTCTCGACGGAGCCGGGCGAGAGTTTTCAAACCTTTGGCCCCAGCGAAGGGCCGGTTGCGGAGAGCGTGTTCATCGCGGGAATGTTCGTGAAATACGGCGAGGAATACGCCGAAATCTGCGAATTGCGCGGTTTGGCCGACGAGGCAACCAGCGTTCGCGCCGAAGTGCAAAAAATGCGGCAGGCGGTTCTGGAATCCGGCTGGGACGGCGAGTGGTTCCGCCGCGCTTACGACGCGTTTGGCAACCCGATTGGCAGCCATGTCTGCGAGGAAGGCCAAATCTTCATCGAACCGCAGGGCATGTGCGTCATGGCAGGCATCGGCGTTACGGAAGGGCTTGCCGCGCGTGCGCTCGAGAGCGTCCGGCAGCGGCTGGACACGAAGCACGGCATTGTGCTGCATCAGCCCGCGTACACGAGATACCATGTCGAGTTGGGCGAAATCAGCTCTTACCCGCCGGGTTATAAGGAAAACGCGGCCATCTTCTGCCACAACAATCCTTGGATCAGCTGCGCCGAAACCGTGCTTGGCCATGGCGACCGCGCGTTTGAAGTCTACACGCGCACCTGCCCCGCCTATGTTGAGGACATCAGCGAAGTCCGCCGGACGGAACCCTACGCCTATTGCCAAATGGTTGCGGGAATCGACGCGCCGAGCTTTGGCGAGGGCAAGAACAGCTGGCTGACCGGCACCGCAGCATGGACGTTTACGAACATTAGCCAGTACATTCTCGGCATTCGTCCGACGAACAACGGCCTCGCGATTGACCCCTGCCTGCCCGCCTCCATTCCGGGATTTTCCTGCGAGCGGCTCTACCGAGGCGCGCGCTACCACATTACGGTGGAAAATCCGGAAGGCGTCAGCAAGGGCGTCAAGCAGCTCTATCTAAACGGCATCGCGATCGAAGGCAACGTTGTGCCGCTTTGTTCCAGCAACGACCCCTGCGACGTCCGCGTCGTCATGGGCTAACAGGAGAATCGAATGCCATTTTCGAACGATTTCATTTGGGGCGCGGCGAGCGCCGCCTATCAGATCGAGGGTGCTGCGTCCGAGGACGGGCGCGGACCGAGCGTTTGGGATACGTTTTCGCATACGCCGGAAAAGACGTTTGACGGCCATACCGGCGATATCGCCTGCGACTCCTACCATCGCTTTGAGGAAGACCTGCAGGCGCTGCTTGCGCTTGGCGTCAAGCACTATCGCTTCGGCATTGGTTGGACGCGCATTTTTCCCGACGGGCAGACGCTGAACGAGCGCGGATTTGCCTACTATGACGCCGTGGTCAACCGCCTGCTCGAAAGCGGTATTACGCCGTGGATCACGCTGTTCCATTGGGACACGCCGCAGGCGCTGGAGGACGTGGGCGGTTGGCTCAACCGCGAAACGCCGAAGCGCCTCGCCGCGTATGCGGGCGTGGTCGCCGCGCATTTTCGCGGGCGCGTGTCGCACTATTTTACGATCAACGAACCGCAGTGCTTCATTGGCCTCGGTTATGAAACGGGCAGCCATGCGCCTGGCAAGCAGCTCTCCGGCGCGCCGCTGTTGACCTGCTGGCACAACGCGATGCTCACGCATGGCTGGATGGTGCAGGCCGTTCGCGCGGCCGATCCCGACGCGCAGGTGGGACTCGCCTCCTGCGGGCTGGTCTGCACGCCCGAACACGAGAGCGCGGCGGACATCGAAGCCGCACGCGACGCTATGTTCTCGTTCGGCAAACACACAGACTTTTCGTTGTTTTCGCACAACGCCTTTCTCGATCCCGCGATCTTAGGACGCTATCCGGATCATCCGTTCTTTCGTGAAATCGAGATTCCGGCGGAAGACCTCAAGCAGATTTGCCAGCCGATCGACTTCATCGGGCTGAACTTCTACAATGCTTATATCATACGCGCGGGTAATGAAGGGCCGGAACACGTCCCCTTCCATCGCGGATATCCGCGCACGGCTATGCGCTGGCCGATTACGCCAAGCATGATGTACCACGGCACGAAGTTTCTCTTTGAGCGTTATGGCCTGCCGGTCTACATCACGGAAAACGGCCTGAGCTGCAACGATAAGATCTATCTGGACGGCAAGGTGCACGACGCCGACCGAATCGACTTTCTGCATCGTTACCTGCTGGAACTCAAGCGCGCCGCGAGCGAAGGCGTCGATGTTCGCGGTTATTTTCACTGGAGTTTGCTCGATAATTACGAGTGGAGCAACGGCTACGAAGAGCGCTTCGGATTGTATTTTGTCAATTACGAGACGCTGGAGCGGCTGCCCAAGGACAGCGCGATCTGGTTCCGCTCCGTCGTCGAGAGCAACGGACAGTCTCTTTAAGCAAAACTGAATACAATAAACAAGAGCGTATGGATCACACCATACGCTCTTTTCTGTTTCGGAAAATTCAGTCTTCTGTTTTCGCCTGCTCCAACTTTGTGAGTTGAAGCGATTGTCGAAAGATCTTCACCGTCAAATACATGGGCAGAGAGATTCCGCCCAGCAGCCAGAGCCAACCCAAGTAGACGAACACGTCAAACAGCAACACCGGCACGCCGAGAAACAGCGCCCAAACGAGCAGCGCCAGCAGCGTGCGGGGAAACTGCGCAAACGCGAGCAGAAACGCGTTCTTCAGCTGCCCGCCGAGCGTGTTTTGAAACCGCGCCACGAGCGGATAGAACCAGAGCGACGCAAGCAAAATAACCGCGCCAACCACGATCGCAAAGATCAGAAAGAACGTATTTTTTGGCTCGGAGAAAACGACCGCAAACCAGAGGTCACCAGCTAAAACCGCCAGAACGAGCAACTCCAGCAGCCAACCCGCCGTCGCCTGCCGGAACGCGGCGCGAAAATCCGCAAAGAACGCGCGAAACACCAGCCCCGTTTCGCGCTTTTGCAGCGTTCGGCCAACTCCCGCGTAACAGGCCGTCGCCGCAGCGCCGATCGTCACGATCGGAGTGGAGCAGACGAGAAACAGCAGATTGAGAATCACGATGTCCCCAAGAAAGGACAGCGCGTTGACAAACCCTTCGCGCAGTAACCGAAATCGCTCCTTCATGCCGACAAAACCCTCCTTTGAGCGGAAAAGCGCCCGTCCCAGTAAGAGGACAGGCGCCTCGAATGTGTGGTTGTAACGATTTTACTCTTTGACGGAGCCGAGTGCAACGCCCGCTATGATATACTTGGAAAGCAGGAAGTACACGACGAACAGCGGCAGCACGGACATGGCCAGCGCCAGATACACCGCGCCGTACTCGGTCTTGTAGATGTCGCCCTTGAGCAGACTGACCATGATCGGCATCGTATAATTCTCTTTCTTGGTCAGCAGGATCATCGGGATAAACAGGTTGTTCCAGCTCGTCACATAGGTAAAGATGGCCTGCGTCGCCATGGCCGGTTTCATAATCGGCAATACGATGCTGTTGAACGTTCGAAACTCGCCCGCGCCGTCGATGCGCGCGGAAGCGACAATATCGAGGTTCAGCGATGGCAGCATGTACTGCCGCATGAAGAACACCGTCATTGGCGCGGCAATGGCCGGCAGAATCAGCGCGAGCAGGTTATTGGTCATACCGACTCGATACATGAACTGGTAGAACCCGATGCTGATGACCTGCGTCGGAATCATCATGACCGCGAGGATCATCGTAAAGAAGGGCTGGCGCATTTTCCACTCATACGCAACCAGCGCATAAGCCGTCAGAGTGGAGAAGTATACCGCGCAAACCGTCGCACCGGTGGAGATGACAATGGAGTTGAGAAAACCCGTAATCGGATTGAACGTCTTTCCCGTGAGCACCTTCAGGTTCTCCAGCAAATGCGTGGAAGGGATCAGCGAGATGGCGTGCTGTTGAATTTGGTAAGTGCTGCGCGTGGCATTCGCAATCATGATCCAGAACGGAAGAATGCTCAGAATCCCCAGCACAATGCAGACGATGTAGATGACAACGTTGTTCTTTTTTCTGCGTTTCATACAGCCGCCTCCTTACTGCGTTTGACCGCAGCGTCGATCCGCTTCATGGCTTTCTTGGCGCGTGCCTCCGAGCGGTCGCGCATCAGGTAGAACGTGACGCCGGAAAGAACCGCGATGATGACAAACATGATCATGCTCGCCGCGGCAGCCTGGTTATACAGGTAGGTACCGGAGAACGCCTTGGCGTAGATAAACACGCTTGTTGTCATGGTTGCGTTCGCGGGGCCGCCATTCCAGATATACAGTTTCGGGATATCGAACATGTTCAGGCCGCCAACGAGGCTCGTGATCAGCGTGAAGACGAGCACTGTGCGCATACAGGGTAAGGTAACGCGAAAGAACGTCTGACTCGGCGTTGCGCCATCAATCTCCGCCGCTTCGAAGAGCTCGGGATTGATGCCCAGCACACCGGAGATCAGAACGATGGTCGTATACCCATACCATTGCCAGAACTGAATGAACGCGACGACAAGTTTCGCCGCCAATTTACTCGTCGAAAAATCAAACGGCTTTGTGGTCAGATGGAGCGATTGAATAATGTCGTTGATCGGACCAACGGGGTAACCAAAGATGGCTGCATATAGAATCGCCACGGTAGCCGCGGTGATGATGTTCGGCAGATAGAAGAGAACCTTGAACGCACCCTGCCCATAGATCTTACGGCTCCGGTTCGTAAACCAGGCCGTGAGCAGCAACGCAAGGCTGATCTGGGGTATAAAGTTCATGACCCAGATCACAATCGTATTCACGAGTGAATTACGAAAAGTCTCGTTTTTAAATATGCTGACAAAGTTGTCAAACGGGTGCTCAAGGAATTTAAACGTCGTGGTCGCGACGCCTTTGAAGTCCGTAAACCCAATAACCGCCGTAAACAGCGTTGGATAGAGCATGAAGATGAGAAACGCGATGATGAATGGCAGGCTGAACAGATAGCCGTATTTTGCGTAGCTGACGCCCTTGTGCCGAATGGTATTTTGAGGCATGACTGCTTCCCCCTAGGCGCATTTTGTTGGAGTTTCTTACGAGGATATGGACGGGCGGAAGAACTCCGTCCGTCCATATCTCATATGCCTAATGGTTCACCGGTGCGAACACGCGGTCTATTTTAGTTCGCTTCGATGCCGAGCGTATCCGTCACAGCCTGCTTGAACGCTGCAATCGCTTCGTCACGGGTGCAGCTGCCGGCGGTGTACTGACGGACCTGGTCACGCCAGAGGTTGTTGATGGTTTCGTCATACTGGGTCAGGTTCTTGCCGTTTGCAAACTGGTTGGCCGGTACGAACACGTCAAACATGTTCTGGCCGCCGAGGAACGCCAGTTCGCCATTGGACTTCGCCATAACGGTACCGGAAGCAACGGTGTCCTTCGTGCCGCCTTCGCCGTTGAGCGTGCCGTTCGCCCACATATACTGCAGGCCGTCTTCACCGGTCTGGAGGGTGATCCAGTCGATGAGCTTGCCAACCGCTTCCAGCTTGCTGGAATCTTTGTTGGCCAGAACCCACGTGCCGCCCCAGAAGAAGCCGACCGGCGGTTCGCAAACTGCCCAGTCGCCGTAGGTGCCTTCGCCAACCTTCGTGCCGCCGGAGTTACCGGCCATGACGTAGTTGATCAACCAGGCGGGTCCAAAGAATCCGAAGATGGGCTGCGCGCCAACGCCCTTCATGTCGGCGTACCACGCATCGGTCCAGTCACGGGTGTCATTCTCGTAGCCGTTGTCCTTGAGCTGCTTGGACAGATCGAGGAACGCTTCACGAGCGGGGTCAATGTTGAGCTTACCGTCTACGATCCAGCCCGTCGGGGAGCTGTTCTCGACTGCGTGCCAGATGTCACCGTCGCCGGAGACAATGCCGTAACCCTTGGCTTTCAGCTCTGCGGCTGCCGCAAAGAACTGATCCCAGCCCGGTCCGATCTTGGTCTTGATCACGGCGGGGTCATCGGTTCCCCAGGTGTCGATGGCCAGCGAGCGACGATAGATGAACGCGCCGCCAGTTGCCTGATAGCCGAGGCCGACCAGAGCCTGATCGCTCGGGCGGGTGCCGATGTCAATGGTGTACTGCGCGATGTCCGCGGCCTTGGTTTCGGCGGCTACGTCGATTCCGAGGTCAGCATACTTCGCGGCATAGCTGCTCATGTCGCCCTGCGTATACTTTAACACGAAGGCCGATTCGCAGCAATACATGTCCGGGGCGTCCTTCCCGCCGGCGGCCAGGGCCTGGTCCAGAGCGGGCTGGTAGAGACCATCGGTGGTGGCGATGATGGTCGCGTTGATCGTGTAGCCGAAATCCGGGTGGGATGCTACGTACTTGTCGAGCATCTTCGGAACTTCGTCCGTGAACGTGTAGATGTTGATGACCTTGTCACCTTCCGCTGCCGGTGCTTCGGCTGCGGGTGCTTCGGTCGCCGCTTCCGCGGCAGGAGCTTCGGTTGCCGGTTCGGCCGCGGGCGTGCTTGCGCAGCCAGCCAGGGTGGCCATAATCAGCATGAGAGACAGAATGAGCGCGAATGTCTTTTTCATTGCTTCCTGATACTCCTCCTTTTAAATTGCGCCACGATGCCCACAGGGATGATACAAGATGTAATTAATAAAAAACAGATTGCGTCACGATGTGAACATTGATGTGACAGTCTCATTATAGGATGCGCTTAACGTTTAGTCAAGATTGATTTTGAAATTAATTCACTTAAGCTTAATTTCTTCGCGTCGAACTTGACTTAAGCAACAAATTCAGGCAGAATAAAGACAGCGGTCTGGAAAGGACAAAAACAGGCGATATGATCTACCTTGATCACGCGGCTACCTCCCCTCTTTTACCGTCCGTTCTGAAGGAAATGGAAGCAATTCAGCGCCAAATTTTCGGAAATCCTTCCTCATTATATACACCGGCCTATGAAGCGCGTAAAATTCTGCATATCAGCCGTGCGGCACTTGCAAACCGCATCGGCGCGCAAACGGACGAAATCGTTTTCACCAGCGGCGGCACCGAAAGCAACAATCTGGCAATTTTGGGTGCGGCGCGTGCCAGTCGGCGCGGAAAGCACCTGATTGTTGGCGCAACGGAGCACCATAGTGTGCTGTACGCCGCGCGCGCGCTGAAAGCGGAGGGTTTCTTCGTCACCGAGCTTGCCTGCGACGAGAACGGCGTTTACTCGCCGGAAGCGCTCCGCGCCGCAATCCGGCCGGATACCGCGCTGGTGAGCCTCCATCTGGCGAACAACGAAACCGGTGTAATGGAGCCGATTGCCGAGATCGGCGCCATCACGCGCGAGCGGCACATTCCGCTGCACTGCGACGCGGTTGCCGCGTTCGGACAGATTCCAATTGACGTACAAGCCCTTCGGATCGATCTGATGAGTGTTTCCGCGCATAAGCTGGGTGGTCCCAAGGGAACGGGGTTTTTATACGTCCGAAACGAAATTCCGCTCGTTCCGCTCTTCTTTGGCGGCTCGCAGGAGCGCGGACTGCGCCCCGGCACGGAGAATGTCCCCGCCATTGGCGGCTTTGCCAAGGCGCTGGAGCACCTGCCACCGCGGGCGGACTCCTCCGCGCGGGACCTGCTGGAGTCGCTGCTCTTGACCGCAATCCCTGGAGCGCGCATCAACGGCGCGGGAGCGGAGCGTCTGCCGAATTTGCTCAGCGTTACGTTTCCCGGAGCTTCCGGCGAGCGAATGCTGGCCGCGTTGAGCGCGCAGGAAATCTACGCCGCAACACGCGCAGCCTGCGCAAGCGGCGAACGCGAGCCGTCGCATGTGCTCACCAGTATGGGTCTTTCCCGCGCAGAAGCGGATGCTACCATCCGTTTTTCCACCGGAATTTCCAGTAAATTAAGTGACATGCGGATTACATCGAACGCAATCGATTTCGCTTATCGGATTGAAAAACGTACTGCGAATACATAACTTAATAATTAAGTAGTTAATATGGAGGACAAAGAGATGTGGAATCGCGAATCTGCCCGGCGAAAGGCAAAAGAGCTGGTCATACAAATGACGCTCGAAGAAAAGATGTCCCAGCTTGTCTATGGTGCGCCCGCGATTGAGCGGCTTGGAATTCCCGCCTACAACTGGTGGAACGAGGGGTTGCACGGCGTTGCCCGCGCGGGGGTTTCAACGAACTTTCCGCAAGCGATAGCGCTCGCCGCCATGTTTGACCGCGAGCTGTTGGGTCAGGTCAGCGAAACAACCGCGCTCGAAGGGCGGGCCAAGTACAACGCCTATTCCAAGCTCGGCGATCGCGACATCTACAAAGGACTCACCTTCTTCTCCCCGAACATCAACATCTTTCGCGATCCCCGCTGGGGACGCGGACACGAAACGCTCGGCGAAGACCCCTACCTGACGGCGGAGCTCGGCAAGGCGTTTGTCGTCGGCATGCAGGGCAAGGGCGACGTAATGCTCGCGAGCGCCTGCGCCAAGCACTACGCCGTGCACAGCGGGCCGGAGGCGATTCGCCATCATTTCAACGCCGTAACGAACCAGAAGGATCTCTGGGAAACCTACCTGCCCGCGTTTGAAGCGCTGGTGAAGGACGCGAACGTCGAGAGCGTGATGGGCGCCTACAACCGCACCAACGGCGAACCCTGCTGCGGAAGCAAAACGCTGCTGGTGGACATTCTGCGCAGCAAGTGGGGATTTGCGGGATTCATCGTTTCGGATTGCTGGGCGCTGATCGATTTCCACACCGGCCACGGCGTGACCAACAGTCCGGAGGAGAGCGCGGCGCTCGCGATGCGTTGCGGACTCGACCTGAACTGCGGATCAATCTATCTCCAGCTCAAATCCGCGTTTGACCAGGGGCTCATCACGGAGGAGCAGATTACGCTCGCCGCGGAGCGCGTGTTCACCACGCGCTACCTGCTCGGCATTCTCGGCGAGGGCAGCGAATACGACCAGATTCCCTACGAAACGGTCGAGTGCCGCGAGCACCTCGCGCTCGCGCAGGAAACCGCGCTCAAGTCCTGCGTGCTGCTCAAGAACAACGGCATCCTGCCGCTCAATAAGCAGAAGATCAAGACCCTCGGTGTCATCGGCCCGAATGCGGACAGCCGCATTGCGCTCATGGGCAACTACCACGGCACCTCCTCGCGCTACATCACCGTGCTCGAAGGCTTGCAGGACGAGTGCGGGGACGACGTCCGCGTGCTCTACGCGGCAGGCTGCGACATCTTCCGCCGCAAGACCGAGAACCTTGCGTTTGACAACGATCGCGTCGCGGAAGCCGTTGCCGTTGCCGAGCACAGCGACACCGTCGTGCTCGTGCTGGGGCTGGACGAGTTGCTCGAAGGCGAAGCGCCGGACGACGGAAACAGCATGGAGGCGGGCGACAAGCCCGATCTGATGCTGCCCGCCGTGCAGCAGGAGCTGCTGGAACGCGTGCTCGCGGTTGGCAAGCCCACCGTCGTCGTGCTGCTCGCGGGCAGCGCCATCGACCTCTCTCTCGCCGAAGCGAAGGCGGACGCGGTATTCCTCGGTTGGTACCCCGGCGCGCGCGGCGGCAAGGCCGTCGCCGACCTGCTCTTCGGCAAGCGCTCCCCCTCCGGCAAGCTGCCCGTAACGTTCTACTACGACGAGGATCTAGCGCACCTGCCGGAGTTTACGGACTATTCGATGACGGGGCGCACCTATCGCTACCTGACCCGCAAACCGCTCTACCCGTTCGGCTACGGACTGACCTACGCGGACGTTCGCGTGATGACCGCCAGCGCGACGAAGGATGACAAAGGCGGACTTGCCGTTTCGGCACAGGTGCAGAACCTTGGCAAGGTGGATACCGAGGACGTCGTTCAGCTCTACCTCAAGGCCGAGGATTCCCCCTTTGCTCCGACGAATCCCGTGCTCTGCGGGTTTGCCCGCGTCTATCTTGCGGCGGGAGAAAGCAAAACCGTCTCGCTCTCGGTTCCGGCCGGTTGCCTAACGGTCGTGGACGACAACGGAACCCGGGTCTTCCCCGGCGGCCGCTATTCGCTCTACGCGGGCACGAGCCAACCGGACGCGCGTAGCCGCGAGCTCACGGGCGCGTCGCCGGTGAAACTCGAACTCTCGCTGTAACGAACTTACGTTTCTCCCGGCCGCCCGCAAGGGCGGCTTTTTTACGCAGCCGCTCTGACAGTTGACGAATGTTGCGAGCCGTACTAGAATGTGTCTCAACGTGCGATTGCACAAAACCGAACCGAGGAAGTTTTATGCCCACATTTGACGATTTCATGCAGCTCGACATTCGCGTTGGCGAAGTGATCCGCGCGGAGGTGTTCGAAAAAGCCAAGAAGCCCGCCTACAAACTCTGGGTGGACTTTGGCGAAGCCATTGGCATCAAGCGCTCCAGCGCGCAGATTACGACGCTCTACACGGCGGAGTCGCTCATCGGGCGGCAGGTGCTCGGCGTGGTGAACTTTCCGCCGCGGCAGGTGGCGGACTTCATCTCCGAGGTGCTCGTACTGGGTGTTTACGCCGAGCAGGGCGTCGTGCTGATTCAGCCGGATCAGCCGGTGCAAAAGGGCGTCCGCCTCGGATAAAAGGGTTTTCTGTTTTTGAACAGCTCGCTTCTCGCGAGCTGTTTTTGATTTGTCTGCTGTCGGTTTTTATCGAGTAATTCGGAAAAAAATAAGACGATTTACCACGCGTGGTGTTTTTCAACGAAAAAATGGTGCGACAAACTACGTTTCTTCAAAACGTTACTTTTTTTTACCACATGTGGTACTCTTCGTAAAACACAATATTGTATGCTGCCATTTTCACGGTAAACACATCCCGGAATTTGCCTTCCCCACGCCAATGTGATATCCTGTTGCGGACGCTGCGCCCGCGCGCGCGTACATCATCCATCCCGGGAGAATTGTTTTGGCAACCATCCTCAACTGCGTGTTCGTCGGCCTCGGCGGCCTGGTCGGCTCCGTGCTGCGCTATCTGGTCAGCCTCTTGCCGCTGCGGCACGCGAGCGGGTTCCCGCTCGTTACGCTCGGCATCAATGTACTCGGCGCGTTCGCGCTCGGCTTCATCATGGCGCTCGCCGGAAGGAACGCCGCCATCGATCCGCGAACGCTCCTGTTTCTCAAGGTCGGTGTCTGCGGCGGGTTCACGACATTTTCCACCTTTGCGCTGGAGGCGCATTCGCTCCTCGGCGCGGGTAAACCGATGGTGGCGCTGCTCTATGCGCTGCTGAGCGTTGTGCTCAGCGTGCTCGCCGTCTTCTTCGCCGCTTCGCTCGTGAAATAGCGGCTTTTGTAAATAGATTAAAGTATAGACAACCGTCTGATAAAACGAGCTCAAAGATATATTATTTTTTTCGCAAATTTCTCTTGCATTTCGAAAAAATTGCATGCTATACTCTGCCCGTAAAGAGATTCAAGCGGGCGTTACCCACGCAGCGCGGAGATCAGAAAGGAGAAAAATGTTAATGCTTGAAGTGATCGGGGTGGCGAAAGCCTAACAACCGCATATTCGGACGGGGAGCCGTTCTCGCTGGTCTATTGAGTTCATCCAGTTTGAGAGCCGAGCCACGTCTGAGCGCGTAACCTTTCGAACGAACTGTAATTTTTTACGGGCATATCGATCGGGTGTGCTCGTTTTTGTTTGCAATAAAACCGGGCGCCACCGGATCTCCGCCGTGAAAGCAGTCTGAAAAAGGCTGCACTTCACGGCTATTTTTATGCCCAGAACTACCAAAAACAAACAAAAGCTGAAGAACAAACATATTTTGGAGGAAGTATCCCATGTTTCATCGAGAAAATCATTCGCTGGCGATGCCATTTCTGGTGCCGCCGTCCAAACCCCGACGATCAGGTTTCACCGAGTCCCGCATCGTCGATGACCCCGCGGCCGTGCGGCGCGAGCTCAGACGCCTGGAAAAGGCGGAACAGCGCGCCAAACAGAAAGTCGCAACAACCGTTGTCACCCCCGCTACCGGGCGGTAAGATAGAACCAACAACGAACGACCTGTTCGGGAGGAACGAACCATGACCCAAAATATCGACCTGACCGCCTACGGATTCTCCCCCGCCCTGCTGGAATCACTCACGGCGCGGGGAACGGTATCGGAGATTCCCGCGCGCGTCACCGCCGTGCATAAGGAGCGCTACGAGCTCGTCTGCGAGCGCGGTGAGTGCTCGGCGGTGCTCAAGTCCTCCGTCTATTTCAACGGCGGGGATCAGCCGTTTCCGACCACAGGCGATTTCGTGCTGCTGGACTGGAACGACTCCGGCAACAGCCGGATTACCCAAACCCTGCCGCGCCGCTCGTACTTTGCCCGCCGCAACCCAACGCCCGGGCAGGGCGAGCAGGCGGTAGCCGCGAACTTTGACAGCGTGTTCATTCTGCAATCGCTGAACTACGACTTCAACATCAAGCGGCTGGAGCGCTATCTGGCGCTCGCCTGGTCGTCCGGCGCTACGCCGGTTGTCGTATTGACCAAAGCGGATCTGGTGGACCGCTTCGACGAGCAGCTGCTCCGCGCAAGCGAAGCGGCGGCCGGCGTGGACGTCTTTGCGGTCAGCGCGAGAACCGGATTCGGGTTCGACCGCCTTGGCGGCTATCTTGCGCCCGGCAAGACCATCGTGCTGCTCGGCTCGTCCGGTGTTGGCAAGTCCAGCTTCGTCAACGCGCTCGCGGGCGAGGAGCTCATGGCGGTGAACACCATTCGCGAGAACGACAGCAAGGGTCGGCACACCACCACGCACCGTCAGCTCATTCGCCTCAGCAGCGGCGTGCTATTCATCGACACGCCGGGCATGCGCGAACTGGGCATGCTGGACTCCGGCGATGGCCTGAGCGAGGCTTTCTCGGACGTAGAACAATACTTTGGCCAGTGTCGCTTCTCCAACTGCAGCCACGGCAGCGAACCCGGCTGCGCGGTGCAGGCCGCGCTTGCCAGCGGCGAGCTATCCCCCGCACGCTGGGAAAGCTACCAAAAGCTCCAGCGCGAGGCAAGCTATTCCGGCAATCAAACGGAGTACCTTCGACAAAAGCAGGAGAAATTCACGCAGATTGCCAAGCTCAGCAAGGCGCTTCAGAAATCCGGCGGTAAGCGCGGAACCGGCCGCTTCGACGAATAAAAAAGGCGAAGGGGCAACTGCCACCTCCGCCGGAAAGTGCTAATTCGATTCGTTAGTTCCGCGCCTGTGCGGGTGGTTCGGAACAAATCCGCACCGCCGTGGTCGGAATTGCGAACGGCACGCCGATGCGCTCAAACGCTTCCTTGATGCCGAGATTCACGGTTTGGTTGATGTCCATGTACCGGTCGAAGTCCGAGCTGAGCACGAAATACACGACCTCGATGTTCAGGCAGTAGGAGCCAAACGACGCGAAGTGCGCGCGGGAAAACGACGTATCCTCCGTGCTCTCCACCACCTCGCGAATCAGCGCGGGAATCTGCTTGAGCGATTCGGAGGGAGTGTCGTATGGTACGCCGAGCGTAAAGCTCACGCGCCGCTGCTGGAGCGTTTTGTAGTTGCGAATGCGCGAACCGGTCAGGTCCGCATTGGAGGCGATGAGCTGTTCGCCGCCTAGCGCGCGAAGCCGCGTCGTCTTGACGCCAATGTGCTCCACCGTGCCCATGTTGTCGCCCGCGATGATGAAATCGCCGATTTCGAACGGCTTGTCGAAGAATATCGTGAAGAAGCAAAAGACGTCCGCCAGCGCGCTCTGCGCGGCAAACGCAATCGCGACCCCGCCGATGCCGAGGCCGGTGACAAGCGACGTAATCTTGATGCCGATGTTGTCGAGAAACAGAATCAGCGCAAGTCCCCAGACGACGGCCTTCGCCATGCGACCTAGCCATTTGATCGCGAGCGCGCCGTTCTCCTGGTGTCCATTTTTCAGCTTGCCAAAGAAGTACGCAATCAGCGACGAGAGAAACATCGCCCCCATGATGATGGCAAAGAGCGTTGCGCCGCCGCTCACGATGTTCGAAAGCGTTTTGTTCAGCGTCAACAGCTTTGTGCAGGAGTAAAACGCCGTAAAGTACGCAATCGGCAGCAGATATCGCTTGATGCTTACGCGAACCAACTCGCCGTAGGGAGCCTGCGTTTTCTCGTTGTATGCCGCGAGCTTCCGCAGCAGCACACGGCCCAGAAAGAACACCGCCGCCACGCTGAGCGCCAGCGTCAGCAGAAACACGGCGTAATCGAGAATCGTATTGTTCCAGTAAACCTGTTCCAAGAGTTCCATTGTCTTGTTTTTTGCCTTTCTATGATGAAAACCTGCACGATCGTATCACAAAACAAAGCGCCCGCAAAGCGCATTTTGACGTTTTACGGGCGTATGGAGCCAGATTTTGAAAAGAGTTTTCCGTTTTGTCACGGGAACTTGCGGGTTTCCCCCCGCTGGAATCTACAGCGCGCCGAGATCGCGCCGCTCAAACCGGGCAAACGCGACGGCTAGAAATGCCGCGCTGAGCGCCACGCAGAGCCCTGCGTAAAACAAGGGAATGGTCCCCTGGATCAGTTCCGTATTCAGGAAATACCGAAACGGCGTCAGCACCCGCAGAAGGCCGGGCTTTTCGAGCAGGTCGTAGACAACCGCCAGCGCATAGGTGCCCAGAACGGCGAGATTGCCCGCCTTTGCGCCGCGTTCGGCGGAGCGGATGCCCGCCGAGAACATTGCCGCGAGCGTGAAGAACACGATGCCAAAGAGCCACATTGCGAGGGAGAACTGCGCAAAGAGCTTTGAATAGTCCCCTTCGATGCCGATATTCTGGACAGCGGCAACGGAAAACGCGAAGTTCAGCACACAGAGCGCCGTGAAAAACACGAGCGCCGCAAGCAGTTTGCACACAAGAATGAACGAGCGCGTGCGCGGCTTGGTGAATAGAAATTCATACGTGCGATCCACGCTCTCGCGCGAAACGGCGTTGTTGCCAAGATGCGTGCCGTAGACCGCCGCAAGGATGAACACATACTGCATGAGCACCGCGTAAAAACCGGCAAACTGCGCGATGTCTACATTCGCCATGCCCATGGCTGCAATAACGATGCGCGGGAACTTGCTGATCAGTTCCGTCATAAACGCGCCGTCCGCCATAGCCGCGCTGGATTTCACGATGCCCGCAAAGATGAGCATAAACAGTCCAAGCGTCCAGAAGAGGAACGGCTTGAGTCCCGTTTTCAGTTCTTTTCGAAATAGATTCATACCCGTCTCCTCCCTTCCTACAGCGCTGGGATGTCGGCGCGCGTGTACCGCACATAAGAGGCCACCAGCAGAACGATTGTCAGCGCCGCGCCGGTGACGGCATACTTCGCGTCAAACGAACCCTCGAAGAATGCTTTTGCCGCGTCGAAATACTTGAACGGCGTGATATAGCGAAGCGCTTCCTCCTCCAACAGGCTATGCAGCGCGCTGAGCAGGAAACCCGCAAAGCCGATTGCCGTCGCAATGCCGGAGACGGAGCGGATCTTTCGCGCAAACACCGCCGCAAAGATCGCAATGGAAAGCATGACCAGTTCCGTGCAGAACAACGCAGACGACGCGAGCAGCGCAAGCCCCATTTGAAGCGGCGCGGGCGCATAGGCGCGGTAGAGCGCGAGCGACTCCGCAACAAACAGCAAGTTTGAGGCCAACAGCAGCGTGAGCGCGGCAAGCAGTTTTTCGCCGAACAGGCGGCTTCTCATGCGTGGTTTCGTAAGAAGAAAGTCCATGCATTTCTCTCGCTTTTCCCGCGAAAAGAGATCGATCCCGATGGCGGCGGCCATAATCGCGCCAAAGAGCGAGTAGTACAAAAAACCAAAAGAGTAGAACCCGCCAAAGCTGAAGAGGTTGTCAAGCTGAAGGCCAAATGCCGCGGCAAACGCGGGTGGAAAGTTCTTCATCATGGCCTCGACACCCGCGCGGCTGTCCATGAACGCGGGCAGCGCGCCAATGATCAACCCGCCCAACAGGCCAAGGATCACGAGCGTCCAGACCGCGGCGCCCACCCAGGCGCGCCGCAGTTCAAACCGAAAGACGTTCATGCGTTCGCCTCCCCGTCCTCATAGTAATGCAGAAAGATTTCCTCCAGCTCCGGCTCGCTGACGTCCGCATTCACGAGCGGCAGGCTCGCCAGCCGCCCCATCAGCGCGTTGATGTCCCCGCTGTAGAGAAAGCTCGTCTGCGCGCCGTCCTGCTGCACCTGGGCCGCGCCCGGCAGCGAGAAATCCGCCAGCGGCGACTGCGTAGTGAACGACACCTTTTTATAGGAGTTCTTGCGCAGATCATCAATGCTGCGCAAATCGACAATTCGCCCTTCCTTGATGATTGCCACGCGGTCGCAGATGCGCTGCACCTCGCCTAAGATATGGGAAGAGAACAGCACCGTCGCGCCCCGCTCGTTTTCGCGTTGAATCAGGTCGAAGAACGTCCGCTGCATGAGCGGGTCGAGGCCGCTCGTCGGCTCGTCGAGAATGATCAGCTTTGGCGAATGCAGCAACCCCTGCACAATGCCGACCTTTTTCTTGTTGCCAAGGCTCATGTCCTCGATTCGCTTGTTCAGGTCGAGCGAGAGCGCGTCGGCAAGCTCCTTGATCCGCTGCGTGCAGTCCTTCTTGTAAAAACTCGCGGAATAGCGCAGCAGGTCGATGGCGCGCATCCGGTCGTAGTAAAACACCTCGCCCGGCAGGTAGCCGACCTCGGCGAGAATCTTCACCTTGTCCTTTTCGCAGTCCATGCCGAAGATCTTCGCGCCGCCGCTTGACTTTTTGATCAGCCCCAGCAGCGTTCGAATTGTCGTGGACTTGCCCGCGCCATTCGGGCCGATGAACCCGAAGATTTCGCCCTCTTCCACCGCGAGATCCACGTCTACAATCCCGCGCGCC
The DNA here is from genome assembly GCA_964509485.1 of uncultured Christensenella sp. GTDB lineage: Bacteria > Bacillota > Clostridia > Christensenellales > CAG-138 > UBA7703. Next base: position 697 of record CAZDXW010000008.1, on the reverse strand, counting down.
TTGCCGTAGTACTTCGTAAGTTTGCTCGTTTCAATGGCATGTTCCATAACCCTGTTGTTCCCCCTGTCCTTGTCTCAGTTTGTTCGAATGGGGCGCTTCAGCGCTCCTCCAGCAGTTGTATCACGATTCCGCGAATCAGAATGCGGAGCGTTTCGTCGTAGATCGCTTCCCCGATTTCGCCTTTATAGAGAAGCGTTAAGAAGACGCACCGGAGCGCCGCGCTGAAGACCTCCGCGCGCGCCTCGTGCATGCCGGGCAGCAGCTTGAGCAGTTCGCGCACGCGGCTGTCGTCGTGCTCCGCGTGCAGTTTGGATAGTTCCGGCGGGAGCGTCCGCATGAAGAACTCCAGTTCGCCGTCCTGCAGCAATCGCGGTAAAAACGAGTCGTCCAGTCTTCGATAGAGCCGAAAGATGATATCCGTGAGCGTATCCACGTTTGGCACGCTCGTGAGCGCGGAGATTTTTGTGAGCAGGTCGGTCTGAATGTCGTCGTTAAACTGCAAAATCACGTCGAACAGCAGCTGCTCCTTGGACTCGTAAAAAAGGTAAAACGTACCCTTCGGAATGCCGACGCGGCGCACCAGCTCGTCCACCGTCGTTTTGCGGATGCCGTATTGCGCGAGGCACTTCTTCGCCTCCGTCAGCAGCCGTTCCTGAATATACGCTTTTTCCTGTTCCGAAAATGATTTGGGCATTTC
>CAZDXW010000007.1:19929-54526 GCA_964509485.1 uncultured Christensenella sp. | reverse complement strand
CGACGGCGGCCTGACGCGCCATGTGCACGGCAACATGCCGAACGCCAAAGGTATGCCCGGCGGGGTCAAACCGCATAATCTCCTTGCCAATGCGCAGAAGTTCGCGATAGTTACTTTTTTTCATCACGTCCGCAAACACAATGCACTGTCCGCGGACGGCGCTTATTTCCAGCTCCGCGTCCGAGACGGGCATGTAGTCCAGCAGCGGATCAAACGCCTGTTCCCGCTCCGCGTCCAGCAGGCGCGAAAGCACAGAAAGATAGAACTTCTGCGCGATCTTTTGCCCTTTTGTCGAGCGCGGCGCGCCAGAATACGGGTAGAGTCCCGCGGAGAGCACCTCGTAGGTATACGGTAGCAGCCCTTCCGTCGGCAACTCGCCAAAGCGCTTGATCACCGGCTCGCAAAACGCCGCAACCGCCGTGCAGGACACGCGGCGACCAAACTGCGCGAGAAACTCCGCGTCGAATTTCGTCTTCGCCGTCCAGGCGCGCAGTTGCTTTACGGACACGCCAATGCTCCTGGCAAACTCCGCATAATGCGCGTCCAATACGCCGGAGAGGTTCGTTCGATCGTCCATGGTGTTGTCCTCCGTCTGTCCGCGATGCAAATTCGCTCCCTTTGCCGCGCGGTACGATGCTCTTTGATGATGAAAAGATGTGTATTCGAATTGCTATGCATGAAATCTGAATTTTCGCTCTACTCCTTCTATTTTAATCAGTGGTGCGCCTCCTGTCGAGCACAAAACAAATATATCGCGAAGCGTTGTCACACAGAGTTCCCATTTGACGGTTCCTCCGTGCTTGACAAACCCTGTCCATCGTGCCAGTATTATGAGAGTAATTCTCATTTTCGGAGGCGATTGCCATGGCGGAGTACGAAACCCAGCAGCGGCGGGTTCTACTCGACTATCTAAAGGAGCATCCGGATCGTGGGTTCTCGATTGAGGAACTCTACGATGCGTTAGCTTCCTGCTGTCCTTCGGAGCAGCTCCCCGGAAAGAGCACGCTCTACCGTCTGATTCCGAAGTTGGTTGCGGAAGGGCTGGTCAAGCGGTTCGCGGGGGAACGCGGACGGCGGTTTCAATACCAGCTCGTCGCCTGCGAGGAATGCCAGGCGCACCTGCACCTGAAATGCACCGCCTGCGGCAGCCTCTTTCACATGAACCACGCCGTATCCGAACAGATCATCGGCGAGGTGCTTGAACAAAGCGCGTTTTCGCTCGATCAAAAAGAGACGGTGCTCTTTGGCACCTGCAAGAGTTGCAGCAAGCGAAAATAACGATTCCCGGACAACCCAAACAACCGACCCTTTGGAGGTTTTTCATGCGCAAACACAAACTCATTGCAATCGCAATTTTCCTATTCCTCTTACTCTCGTCCCTTGCCGCCTGCGCGCCGCAATCAACCGCAGCGAAAACCGACGGAATCTCGATCGTTTCCACCGTGTTCCCCAGCTACGACTTTGCGCGCCAGATCACGGCGGGCACAAACGCCAGCGTGACCATGCTGCTGCAGCCCGGCGAGGAGGTGCACTCCTTTGACCCGACGAGTCAGGACATCATTCGCGTACAGAACGCAGACCTGTTTCTCTACGTGGGCGGCGAGAACGACACGTGGGTGGAAAACGTGCTCTCCGGCCTCGACAAGAGCGTCCACACGTTCAAGATGATGGACTATGTCACGCTCTATGAGGAGGAACTGACCGACGGCATGCAGCCCGAACAGGAGCAGCCGCAGCCCGCGGGAGCCGCCGCGGAAACCGAATGGGACGAGCACGTTTGGACCGCGCCGGTCAACGCCATTTCTATTGTCAAAGCCATGACGAGCGAACTGGCCGCCATCGATCCAGACAACGCGGCGGCCTATCAAGCGAATTCGGACGCATATGTCAAGCAGCTTGAAGCGCTCGACCAGTCGTTCCGGGACGTGGTCAATGGTTCTACTCGCAAGATTATGGTCTTTGCGGATCGGTTTCCCGTTCGCTACTTCGTTGAGGAATTCGGGCTTTCGTACTATGCCGCATTCCCCGGCTGTTCGACGGATACCGAGCCTTCCGCCGCAACGCTCGCCGCGTTGATTGACCACGTACGGACGGAACAAATCCCCTATGTGTTCTATATTGAAATGTCGAATCAAAAGATGGCGGACACCGTCTGCGAGGAGACCGGCGCGCAGAAGCTGCTCTTCCACACCTGCCACAACGTGACCAAGGCGGAGTTTGAGAGCGGGGCAACCTATCTTTCGCTCATGCAAAACAACGTGCTCGCGCTGCAAAAGGCGCTCGGCTAAAACGAACGGGGTCGCGCAAATCGCGTAACCCAAGGAGGCAATCCGGATTCATGGCATTCATCAACGTTCAAAACGCATCATTTCGCTACGACGGCAAGGAGGTTGTTCGCGACCTCCAGTTCGCCGTGGAGCGCGGGGACTACCTCTGCGTGGTCGGCGAAAACGGCTCCGGCAAAAGCACGCTGGTCAAAGGCCTGCTGGGGCTGAAAGCGCCGTCCAGCGGGGCCATCTCGTTTGAGGAAGGGCTCCGCGCGCGCGAAATCGGCTACCTGCCGCAGCAGAAGGACAGCCAGCGCGACTTTCCTGCCAGCGTGCAGGAGGTCGTGCTCTCCGGAACGCTCAATTCACTCGGCCTTCGCCCGTTCTACACGAAAAAGCAACGGGAAATCGCGCAGGCGCAGCTCATCTGCGTCGGCCTGACCGAACTGAAAAACGCAAGTTTTCGCGACCTCTCCGGCGGCCAGCAGCAGCGCGCGTTGCTTGCCCGCGCGCTGGCGGCGACGCAGAAGCTGATTATCCTCGACGAACCGATTTCCGGGCTGGACCCGCTGGCGACGGCGGAGATGTACCGCCTGATTCAGCACGTGAACCGCGACCACGGGGTTACGGTCATCATGGTTTCCCACGACCCGCATGCGGCCGCGCACGAAGCGAAGAACATTCTGCATCTGGACAACAAGCAACTCTTTTTCGGCTCCGCGTCGGACTATCGCAAGAGTGAAATCGGCAAACGATTCTTAGGCGGTGAAGCAAAATGATCAGTACGTTGACCGAAATGCTGTCCTACCCGTTCCTCGTCCGCGCGTTGATCGTCGGGCTGCTCGTTGCGCTCTGCGCGTCGCTGTTGGGCGTCAGCCTCGTGCTCAAGCGGTTTTCCATGATTGGCGACGGGCTGTCCCACGTCGGCTTTGGCGCGCTCGCCATTGCGGCGGCGGCAAACATAGCCCCGCTCTACCTTGCGATTCCGGTCTGCATCGCAGCGTCGTTTCTGCTGCTGCGCATGAGCGAGAGCACGCGCATCAAGGGCGACGCAGCCATCGCGATGCTTTCGGCGGGTTCGCTCGCCATCGGCGTGATGGTCGTTTCCATGACGACGGGCATGAATACGGACGTGTACAACTACATGTTCGGCAGCATCCTCTCCCTTTCGCAGGGGGACGCGGTTCTCTCCGCCGTGCTCAGCGCGGTGGTGCTCGTGCTGTTTGTGCTGTTCTATCCGCGCCTGTTCGCCGTTACGTTTGACGAGTCGTTTGCCCGCGCAACGGGAATTCCGACGCGCGCGTACAACGCCGCTCTCGCGACGCTCTCCTCCATCACCGTCGTGCTCGGTATGCGGATGATGGGCGCACTGCTGATCTCCAGCCTCGTGATCTTTCCAGTGCTCACGGCAATGCGAATTGGCAAGCGGTACCTCAGCGTAACGATTCTCTCCGCCATCGTCGCCATCGTCGGGTTCTTCCTCGGTATGATCATCAGTTTCGTCTATGAAACGCCGAGCGGGGCAAGCGTCGTCTGCGTCAACATTGTGCTGTTCGGTCTGTTCGCCATCGTCGGCGGAATTCTCAATGCGGTGAAGAAGAACTAGAAACACGTTCAAACAAAAAGCGCGGGCGGAAAAATCCGTTCGCGCTTTTTTTGTATACGTGTTAGCTATACTTTCAGCGTATTGGTTTCAACTATTCTTTCAGCTTTGCCGGCGGCTTTCCGGTGGCGATCGTAGTAATCTTCGACACTATGCAGCCCTTGGCCTCAATCATCTGTTTGGTCACCTCGTCGCTCGGGCGCGGATCGTTGCCGCCCGCGCAGAGGAACACCTCAACCTCCTTGCCCGTGGGCAGCAGGTCGACCATCGAGTTAAACGCGGGCGCGGGGCTTGCCGCCCAAACAGGCGCACCAAGGTAGATTCGATCAAACGCAGACAAATCGACTTCCAATGGAAGGATTTTTGAACGTTTGCGTTTAAGCGCCTGGAAGCAACCCGGCAGAAACGTGCCGATCAGGCTCCGGTTCCTTTTTTCGCGAACGCGGTAGACGGGCGCTTCCTGCGCGGCGGCAATCTGTTCCGCCTCCAGTTTGGTTGAGCCGCCAAATGTGTAATACAGTACAAGCGATTTCATCTGCGCTACTCCTTCTGTTGGATTCGGCGATGCTTCATCACCGAGCTCATTGTATCATATTGTGTGCAGAAGTATAGCAAATTCCATTGGATTTTACCGGGCGTTGATCTGTGCGCGGTAGACGTCCGGCGGAATCATTGGCGCGTCGAGCAGCGCCTGTGTTTCTGCGCTGATCTTACCCGTCGCCTTGAACTCCGCCCCCGCGCGGCACGCGTACTTGAGGTATTGATCCGCAACGGGCTTCGCCTCCGGAATACCAAGCAGCGGAGACTCGACGCAGTAGATGCGCGGGCAGGTCGGGCTGAACATCCGGTTAAACTGAAAGTCCATCGCTTCGCAGTTGTTCTCGCGATTCGGAAAGCCGCAGCCACAAATCAGCATGATCTGCGTTCGGATTTCCTGCCGCCCGGGATGGTAAGTGCCGCCCTCTTCGTCGACGTGCTGCTCCATTGTGCCCAGCGGAATCAGCCGGTCGTAGAGCGCCTTGACATTGGAAGGCACGCTGTAGCAGTACAGCGGCGTCGACCAGATCACAAGCTCGCTTTCAAAAATTCGATCCAGAATGCCCGCCATGTCGTCCTGCTGAACGCACTTGCCCGGCGTGATCCGCCAGCAGGCGTAACAGCCGAGGCAGGGTTTCACGTTGACCCGCATGGTATCGATGGTTTCGTATGTTTCGCCCATGCCTTCGATGAACGCGCGGGTGATACTCATCGTAACGCTTTGTTCGCCCCGTGGCGAACCGTTGATCACCAGTATCTTCATTGTCCTTAGTCCTCAAATCTTCTTTCTAAATAGCCCGTGGCGGTTGCAGAGCGCGTAGAGCACCCCGCGACCGGATAGGTGAAACCGCGCTTCCGCGTTCTGCTCCGGGTAGAGCTTGACAAACTGCACGCGATCCGCCGTCACAAACGCGAGAAACGAAATATAGTGCGTCTTGTCCATCGGGTGGTCCAAGCGAACATAGTGCTCGTCCTCGATGCGCTCCGTTCGAATTTCGTGCGCCTCGTCCGGCTCCTCCGGCTCCAGCGGCGGCAGTGACACGCCGCAGCAGCTGAACGAGCCCTCCCCCGTGGCGAACATCGCGTTTCCGCAGACCGGGCAAACGTAAAACCGGCTCTTGAGCATATTTCCGTGGCGGTTGCGGTTTTGGACGTATTCTCCAGAGAGCAGCTCCGCCACCGAAACGCCAAGCGTCTTTGCCAGCGGCTCAATCAGGCTGATGTCCGGAAGTCCCCGACCAGACTCCCACTTGGACACCGCCTTATCGCTGACCAGCAGGCGCTCGGCGAGCTGTTTTTGCGTATATCCTTTTTGTTCACGCAGCGCGCGAATCGCGCTTCCCGTTACGTAATTATTCATCTTTGTTCCCACAAGGCGCGAATTGCGCTCCCCGTCATATTGTTGTTCATCGTGGTTACTCCTCTTCTCTTCGCCGTTAGCATAACATTGCGCGTAATTCGGCGCAACCTACGCAACGTGGAGTCCCTTTTCGCACAAAAAAACTCCCCCGCCGTTTCTGGCAGGGGAGTGAAGCGCCTAAGCTCTAATCGTCGTCGTAGTCATCGTCACCAGAGTAGACCGCTGCGTTCGTTCCGCCGCCTGATGCGCTCGAACCGGTGCCGGAACCGGCGCTGGACCCGGAACCGCGACTAATCGTAGTTGCACCGGAAACCGTGTCCACAGTCCCCGTTTTCGCGGTCGTCGTAGTCGTCGTGGTGCGATAGTTGTTGCCAATCGCGTCTGCAACGGCTTCCATTATTCCTTTGCTGCTGTAGGTTGCGCCGGAGACCGTGTCCACTTGCAGGCTCTGCGCGGAGATGATCCGGTCAATCATTCCTGCTTTCGCGCGGGAGAAGTATTTTTCATCGTCATGGGACGATACAATTCGAATCCCCGTGAGATAGCCGTTTTGAATGGTAATGGCAACCTTTATCGTTCCATGGAATCCGGTGCCAGAACCGGTGTACTCGCCGTCGGCCAGCGTAATCGGCCCTTCGTTGGTCTGCTCCGGCGTCGCGGTTGGCGTAGGCGTGGGCACCGGGGACGGCGTTGGCGTCAGTACGGGCGTCGGCGTCAGATTTGACGTGTCCGCCACAAAGACCGAAACGTCGCTGCTGGTCTTGAGCGCGCCGGAAATTGCGCTGGACACTGCGTCGATGATGCCGCGGCTGGAGAAGGTTGCTCCCGTCACCGTGTCGACGTTGACGCTCTGCGCGGAGAGAATTCCCGCGATCACGCCGTTCTTCGCCTGGTTGAAGAACTCAGAATCGTCGCCCGTCGACAGAATGGAGATGTCCTTCAGGTAACCGTTCTGAACGGTGACCTGCACGCTGGTTTGGCCGTGATAACCCGCCGCGCTGCCGGTGTAGGTGCCGTCCACAAACGGGCCGGCGGACGCCGTGTTTGCGTTGCTGACGCTCTCCGCTGCCGCGACTGCCTGGTAGGATGCGGCTGCGTTGCCGGCAATGTTGCCGACGTAGTACATGCCGCTGAGCGCTACGACCGCAACTGCCGCCGCAAACGCGGGCTTGGGGTTGGCCGTCACATTGTCGCGCGGGCAGATTTCGACGCAGTTCATGCAGTCGATGCACTCCGCGCTCGTCACCACACTGGTTCGATACAGCGGGATGCCCATGGAGCAGCGCTTTGTGCAAGCACGGCAGGCACCGCATTTCGTTCGCGGCTTGCGGATTTTGAATAGCCGGAACTTGGAGACAATTGCAAACACGCCGCCCAGCGGGCAAAGATAGCGGCAGAACATCCGCTCAATGAACAGCGAGCCGACGATGATCAGCAGCAGCAGCAGCGCCCCAACGGAAACCAACGCGGAGAGATCCGCCCAGCCTTTGAAGGAGGCATACATGCCAAACACCGTCCAGGGGTTGTTCGTTCCGTTTAGAATCGTCGCGCCAAACGTCCAAATGAACAGAACGATCAACACGAGAATCACGTACTTCAGTTTCTTTAGAATGCGATCCGCCTTTGAGCCGATCTTGGGTCGAGGCAGCTTCAGCTTCGTTCCCAAATACCAGAAAAAGTCGCCCATCGTTCCAAACGCGCAGAGGAACCCGCAAAAGAAGCGCCCCATGATCGCCGTGATGAGCAGCATTGCCGCCGCGAGGATAATCTGTCCCGCGAGCGCGGAGGCGCTGAACGTTCCCGCAATCAGCGCGACGTAGATGGATTTGATCGCCGAAAAGGTAGAGATGAATAACCCTGGAAAGAGCAAAAACGATAATACCTGAATGATGCGCCGCGTCAATGTGAGCGCCGTTATTTTCTGAAATAATTTCTTCTTCATGACACCTTACCTCTGTGCTGTCAAGGTCGTTCTGTGCTCGTTTTGCGAACTCAGTGTAAAAAAGACCTGATGCGCACGTATAATAATGATAATCGTTATTATGTTATGTGAAAATTATATTACAGTCAGTAACAAATACACAATACCGACTTTTCAACACACTTTTCGCGAAATCCTGTCTTATTATGGCTTCTGACCTAAGCTTCTGTACCGCTTGAACGTTCGAAATCCGTCGATACCCAGTTTTGTTTTTTAGGATGGCGTTGCCAACAGAGAGAAGTTCTCCCGCAGCTGCTCGGAGCAAAAGACATCCAGCGCGTTCGTTACGAATACGGACTCCACGCCCGCCTGTTCGGCCAGCGGTAGTCCTTCCTCGGCGCCGAGCACAAAGATCGCGGTCGAGAGCGCGTCCAGCTCCATTGCCGACTCGCCGATCAAGGTCACGCTGCGCAGATTCGAGCGGGAGGGATATCCCGTTCTCGGGTCAAGTATGTGGTGGTATCGAACGCCGTCCACCTCGTAATATCGTTCGTAATCGCCGGACGTCACCGCGCAGTTGTCGCGGAGTGTGACCCGCCCCATGGCGATGCCCGTATAGCGGTCGGGATGCTGAATACCGACGTTGCGTTCCCTTCCCAGCGAAATCACCGTTCCGCCGAGGTTGATCAACGCGCTGGTCACCCCGCCTTCGAGCAGGATGCGACGCACCTCGTCCGCGGCGTATCCCTTCGCGATGCCGCCAAAGTCAACCGCCTGTCCAAAGCGCTTGAGCGCCGCCGTGCCGTGTTCCTCGTCCAGCACAATGTCCTCGTCGCTGGCGAGCAACAGCGCCTGCTCAATCTCCGCGCGGGACGGCACGGTGCCGCAGCGCGCGTGAAGCTCCCAAAGAGCGCTGAGCGGGCGCGTGGTCACGCAGAATGCGCCGCCGGTCAGCTCGGAGTATCGCTTGCTTTCCTTTAATAGAAACATCGTGTCCGCACCGACGGAAACTTCCTTGCATCCGGCGGAGGCGTTCAGCAGCGAAACCTCGCTCTCCGGGCGAAACGCCGAGAGCGCCTCGTTGAGCTCCAGCACGCGGCGCTCGGCGCGCTCCAGCGCATCCGCCGCGCGGGCGTGATCCTCCGCCTGCTCCACGGTGATGGTGTTCATCGTTCCGAGTGCCCGAAATAACCTGCTTAACGTTCCATTCATAAATGCTACCGCCTTTTGGGTGTTTCCATACCGTTAGTTTAGCGACGATTCGAAATATGGCAAGAGCAGAATCTTGTTCGAATGTGAACAAATGCAAACGACCTGCGGCACGAGATTGGATGATCAACCCGAATCCGGTTATCTTTGGGTTCCGGAACGATTCTTTACAAACGAGTCATAATTTCACCACGGAGCCTGTTTGCAAAAACACGATTTAATCCGTCGTAGAAGAAAGAAGTGCTCATATTTATACTCTTTCGATGCATAATATTCCGTATTCAGCGAATTTACATGTTGAAATACCGCAGAATCTATGCGATAATATTTTTTTCGGAGCGATGCTTACATCTCATGAAAGGTGCTTGGCTGCATGCGTCTGGTTCCGGCTTCCGCGCTCGTTGAGCCCATCAAACGGCTCTGCCTTCGCGCATGCTGCACCCTGCCGGAGGATGTCTGCGCCGCGCTTTTGCGCGCCCGAAACACGGAGACGAGCGGCGGCGCCGCAGAGTCCGTGTTGAACCAGTTAATTGAAAATCAGCAACTCGCGCGGAAAAAACAGCGCCCCATCTGCCAGGACACCGGCATGGCCGTTGTCTTTGTGGACATCGGGCGAGAAGTATTCATCGATGGCGACCTGGCCGAGGCCGTCAACGAGGGCGTTCGCCGTGCGTATGTGGACGGTTATCTACGAAAGTCCGTGCTCGACCCGATTACCCGCGTCAACACCGGTGATAACACGCCCGCCGTGCTCCATGTTCGCTTTGTTGAGGGCGACAAGCTGCTGCTCACCGTCGCGCCAAAGGGCTTTGGCAGCGAGAACATGAGCCGGTTGACCATGCTCCCTCCCTCCGCCGGTACGGAAGGAATTCTGAATCAGATTGTATCGACGGTCTCGGAGGCGGGCGCTTCCGCCTGCCCGCCGGTCGTTGTTGGCGTTGGCATCGGCGGAACCATGGAATCCTGCGCGCTGCTGGCGAAACGGCAGCTGCTTCGCCCGCTCGGCGAGCCCGCGGAGCGGGAAGACCTCGCGAAACTGGAGCAGGAAGCGCTGGTTCGCATCAACGCGAGCGGCATCGGCCCCATGGGGCTTGGCGGAGCAACGACGGCGCTCGCCGTGCAGATTGCCGCCGAACCGACGCACATTGCGGGGCTGCCCGTTGCGGTCAACATTCAGTGCCACGCCTGCCGCCACGCGAGCGAGGAGGTCTGAACCGAATGGAATACTCGTTTCGTGTTCCGGTCTCGAAAGAAGATTTGTCCGTTCTTCGCGCGGGGGACGTCGTTCTCCTCAGCGGTGAACTGTATACCGCCCGCGACGCCGCGCACGCCCGCTTTGCGGAACTGCTAGCCCGCGGCGAATCACTGCCCGTGCCCAAGGGCGCGGCAATCTACTATGCCGGTCCCTGCCCCGCCGCGCCGGGCGAAGTGATCGGCCCCTGCGGGCCGACCACCAGCAAACGCATGAACCGCTACACCCCCGCGCTGATTGACTACGGCATTTGCCAGTTCATCGGCAAGGGCGCGCGCAGTCCCGCGGTCAATGAGGCCATGGTAGGACGCGCCGTGCACTTTTCCGCCACCGGAGGCGCGGGCATGCTCTATGCCTCGCGAATTACGAGCTGCGAGCTCGTCGCCTTTGGCGATCTTGGCGCGGAGGCCGTCTACCGGCTCACCGTGCAGGATTTTCCGGTGATCGTATCGTTCGATCTAGCTGGCAACGACGTGTACGATCGAACCGCGCGGTAAAGCGCGCAACTGAATTTGTTTCACATTGATCACACGATACTATCTCATGAGAGCGTCGTACTTTCGAAAGGAGCAGAACATGTCGAACTGTGCAATCGTAGGAATCAACTGGGGTGATGAGGGCAAGGGCCGTATGGTCGACCTTGTCGCGGCGGATTTTGACGTCGTCGTCCGTTATCAGGGCGGCAACAACGCGGGCCATACCGTGGTCAACGAATACGGCAAATTCGCGCTGCACCTCCTGCCTTCCGGTATTTTTCGCAAGGGCGTTGTCAACGTGCTCGGAAACGGCACGGTGATCGATCCGGAAAAACTGCTGGAGGAGATTACGGAGCTGCAGTCCCACGGCATCGCCGTTTCGCCGGAAAACCTCAAAATCAGCGACCGCGCGCCGATCGTATTCCCCTACCATCGCGATCAGGATGTGCTCGAGGAAGCGCGCCTTTTAGACGCGAAGTACGGCTCGACCAAGCGCGGCATCGCGCCGGTGTATGGCGACAAGTACATGAAGAAAACCGTCATGCTCGGCGAGCTGTTCTATCCGGAATATCTCAAAAAGCGCCTCGAGGGCATTCTGGAGTGGAAGAACCTGACGCTCAAGAACGTATACGGCGGCAAGACCTACTCGCTCGACGAAGTCTGGGATTGGCTGATGACCTATGGCGAGCAGCTCAAGCCCTACCTCTGCGACACGGGCAAATTCCTGCGCAGCGTCGACGGCAAACAGAACATTCTCTTCGAAGCGCAGCTCGGCGTGCTTCGGGACGTAGATTTCGGTATTTACCCCTACACCTCCAGCTCCGCACCGCTGGCGGCCTACGCGCCCATTGGCGCGGGCATGCCAGGCACGAAGATTGACCGCGTGATCGGCGTAGTCAAGGCGTACTCCACCTGCGTCGGCGAAGGCCCGTTCACGGCGGAGTGGTTCGGCGAGGAAGCATCCCGCCTTCGCGAAGAGGGAGCGGAATACGGCGCGGCAACCGGCCGCCCCCGCCGCGTCGGCCCCATGGACATCGTCGCCACGCGCTACGGCGTCACCATGCAGGGCGCGACCGAGGTCGCACTCACGAAGGTCGACATCCTCTCCTATATGGAGCAGATTCCGATCTGCACGCAGTATGAGCTCCACGGCGAGAAGACGGACGAGTTCCCCTTCCCCGCCGTCATTGCGGAGGCCAAGCCCGTAATCGAGTACATGCCCGGCTGGCAGTGCGACGTCTCCGGCTGCCGCAATTTCGACGATTTACCGAAGGCCGCGCAGGACTACATTCTCTACATCGAAAAGAACATCGGCTGCAGGATTTCGAATATCTCCGTCGGAGCCTCGCGCGATGCGATCATCCGGAGGTAACGGCCATGCGGGATCGTTATGAGAGCCCGCTGAACAGCCGCTACGCTTCGGACGAGATGCAGCGGCTCTTCTCGCCGGACATGCGTTACTCCACCTGGAGAAAACTCTGGCTCAGCCTTGCCAAGGCGGAGCATGCGCTCGGCCTGCCCGTTTCGCAGGAGCAGATTGACGAGCTTTCCGCGCACATTTCGGACATTGACTACGACGCGGTTGCCGCGCGCGAGGCGGAAGTCCGCCACGACGTGATGGCGCATATCTACGCTTACGGGCTCGTCTGCCCCAAGGCGGCTGGCGTCATCCACCTTGGCGCGACGAGCTGCTTTGTCACCGACAACGCGGATCTTGTGATCCTGCGGGACGCGCTGACCAGTATTCGCAACAGCGTGTATGCTGTTCTTTCCGCTCTTTCCGCGTTTGCGGAACGCACAAAGAGTATTCCGACCGTTGGGTACACGCACTTTCAGTCCGCCCAGCCGGTCACCATCGGGCGGCGCGCCTGCCTCTGGCTGCAGGAACTCTGGCTCGACGTGGAGGAGCTCAACGACGCGCTCTCGGCGATTCGGTTTCTCGGCTGCCGCGGCGCAACGGGGACGGAGGCAAGCTTTGTTTCGCTCTTTAACGGAGATACCGAAAAAATCGACGAGCTGAACCGCCGGATCGCGGCGGACTTCGGCTTTGAGCGCATCTACGATGTCAGTGGACAGACCTATCCGCGCAAGCTCGACAGCCGCGTACTCAACGCGCTCTCCAGCATTGCGCAGACCGCCTACCGCTTTGGCGACGACATTCGCCTGCTCCAGCACGACGGAATCCTTTCGGAACCGTTTGAGAGCAAGCAAATCGGCTCCTCCGCCATGGCCTACAAGCAAAACCCCATGCGCTCGGAACGCATCTGCTCGCTCTCGCGCTTCGTGATTACCACCGCGCTCAACGCGCCGCTGACCGCCAGCACGCAATGGCTGGAGCGCACGCTGGACGATTCCGCCAACCGGCGCATCGCCCTGCCGGAAGCGTTTCTCGCCACGGACGCGGTGCTGCGCATCATGGCGAACGTCGCTCGCGGTCTCGTCGTCCATGAGCAAGCGAACGCGCGCATCCTTGGCGACGCGTTGCCATTCTTAGCAACGGAGAACCTGCTCATGGCAGCCGTCAAAAAAGGCGGCGACCGGCAGCAGTTGCACGAAATCATCCGCAAGCATTCCCTCGCGGCGAAAGAGCGCATGTCGCAAGGCGAACCGAACGACCTCGCCAATCGACTCGCCGGGGACGCGGACTTTCCGCTCTCGCTCGAGGAGATTCGGCTTGAGCTTGACCCAATGAAGCACATTGGCCGTTCCATCGAGCAGACGGATCGCTTCTTGCGCACGCACCCGGTTCCTCCCTCCGAGGCGCTTTCGGATATTCTCGTCTGAGCATTTTTCGTATTCAAGACCCGCTTTCCCAGAAGGAGGCGGGTCTTTGCTTTACAATTGTGCAAACTGTAAAAATCCTTGCGAATGTAAGAATGAACCGCTATAATAACAGTAACTTCTAGCACATTTCTGCAAAAATCGAAGGTTGAACGATGAAAGCGCTTCAGTTACTCGATATCTCGGTTGCACCGGACCTGCACGAGCTCACGCAGCACGGCACGCCGGTGTTTCCTTGCGCCGGTTATGATGAGGACCCCGGAAAATACCTCGTCGGCAACATTCCCTGGCACTGGCACGAGGAGATCGAAATCATCCTCTCCGTCGAGGGCGATACGCTAGTGCTCTGCGACGAGGCGGAGTTTTTGCTGCACGAGGGCGAAATGATCTTTGTCAACACAAACGTGCTGCATAAGCTCAAGCGTGGACAAAAAGGCGTTCCATGCCGGATCAACAGCCTGCTGTTTACCCCGGAGTTCATCTCCGGCTTTCCACAGAGCATCATTCAACAGCGGTACATTGCGCCGCTCGTTCGCTGCGCACAGCTCTCCGAGGTGCTGCTGCTGCCGTCCGTACCTTGGCAGGAGGAAGCGATTGCGCATTTTCAGCGCGCGTTTGAGGCGTTCAACAGCGACCGGTTCGGCTATGAGATCATCGTTCAGGTCGAACTGATGTACCTGCTGCTCGTGCTGCTGGAAAACCAACAGGAGCGCATCTGCGAAACCGCGCTGACGCAAAACAAGGACGCCATCCGCATCAAGCAGATGCTGGGGTATATTCACGAGCACTATGCCGAGCCGCTGACCGTTTCGCAAATTGCCGCCGCCTCGTGCATCAGCGAGAGCGAGTGCTACCGCTGTTTTCGAAAGGTGCTGGATACCTCGCCCATCGACTACCTGTTGCAATATCGCATCCGCGCGGCGGCGGGCATGCTCTCTGGCTCAGACAAGAGCATATCGGACATCTGTTTTGCAACGGGTTTCAACAGCCCCAGTTACTTTGCAAAGGTCTTTCGGCAGGAGCTGCTCATGAGTCCGCGCAGATACCGCGCGACACACCAGGCCACGCTGACGGAGGATGGAAGGCACCCGTAACACGATCTTGTGTAAGGCACGAAAACCTTTTGTAAGACTGGAAAAATAACATTGATTATGTTATGATACAGAGAATGTTTTCGAAATATGCCAGCGGAATGCGTGGCAAATCGCGTTTGTTCCCCCAGAATCAAGATTATTTGACAAACTTGCAATAGCAGTAATATAATATCGATATAGTTTTCCGGAGGTGCGCAATGGATAAGAATACCCCCGTCTCAATTTCGAGACAAGCGCTGCAGCGTATGCCGTATTACCTGCAGGCGCTGCGCGCCGCGCGCGATGCGGGCGCGGAAATCATATCCGCCCCTACCGTAGCCGCGCAGCTTGGCTTAAACGAAGTTCAGGTTCGAAAGGACTTTGCCTCTGTCAGCGACACCGCCGGAAAACCGAAGACCGGTTTTCAAACGAGCGAGCTGATCGCCGCGATTGAGCGTACCCTTGGATATGACAACACGAACGACGCGGTACTTGTCGGCGCGGGCAGCCTTGGCCGCGCGCTGCTCTCCTACCGCGGGTTTGAGGCGTATGGTCTGAGCATTGTTGCCGCGTTCGACGTGGACCCCAACTTGACCGGCGGCGAAATCTCTGGTAAGCAGGTGCTCCCGATGAGCAAGCTCAGCAGCGTTTGCCACAACATGAACATCCACATCGGCATCATTACCGTGCCCGCTTCGCAGGCGCAGGCGGTCTGCGACGCGCTGGTTTCCAGCGGAATCCTCGCGATCTGGAACTTCGCGCCCATGCACCTGAACACTCCGGAAGGCATCCTGGTGCAAAACGAAAACATGGCGGCGTCGCTGGCCGTGCTCTCGAAGCACCTTTCCGAGCGGCTGGACTCCAAGCTGGTCGACTGACCACCTCTCTGCTTAAGCAAGCACCCTTCGGGGTGCTTTTTTCTTGTTATCTGTTTCAAGGGCGACTCATCCGCAGCACTTAAGAAAATAGATCGAACTTAATTTTGCGGTTTGGGTTGACACGCCTCTATATCGGTGCTATATTATCGATTGTTGTTTACCGATACTGCATTACTGATTCAAGAGGAGATGTTCGTTATGTCACGTTTTACACTACCAAGAGATCTGTATCATGGCAAAGGTTCGCTCGAAGCGCTCAAAACGCTCCGCGGCAAGCGCGCAATCGTCGTTGTCGGCGGCGGTTCCATGCGGCGCTTCGGTTTTCTCAACAAGGTCGAAGCCTACCTTCGTGAAGCGGGTATGGAAGTCGAGCTGTTTGAGGGCGTTGAGCCCGATCCCTCCGTGGAAACCGTTCTGCGCGGCGCCGAAGCCATGCGCCGTTTTCAGCCGGACTGGATCGTCTCCATCGGCGGCGGATCGCCGATTGACGCGGCAAAGGCCATGTGGGCGTTCTATGAGTATCCGGACGTGACGTTCGAGTCGCTCTGCATTCCGTTCAATTTTCCGACGCTGCGCACGAAAGCGCGCTTCTGCGCCATTCCATCTACCTCCGGCACGGCGACCGAAGTGACCGCGTTCTCGGTCATTACGGACTACGCAAAGGGCGTGAAGTACCCACTGGCGGACTTCAACATCACGCCGGACGTCGCGATTGTCGACCCCGACCTCGCGGAAACCATGCCGAAGAAGCTCACCGCGCATACCGGCATGGACGCAATGACCCACGCAGTCGAAGCCTATGTGTCCACCCTGCACTGCGACTATACCGACCCGCTTGCGCTGCACGCCATTGAGATGGTCAGCGAGTTTCTGGTTCCTTCGTTCAACGGCAATATGGAGGCGCGCGCCAGCATGCACAACGCGCAGTGCCTCGCAGGCATGGCTTTTTCCAACGCGCTGCTCGGCATTGTCCACTCCATGGCGCACAAAACCGGCGCGGCATACAGCGGCGGACATATTGTCCATGGCTGCGCAAACGCCATGTACCTGCCGAAGGTCATCGCGTTTAACAGCAAAAACCCGGAAGCGGCAAAGCGCTACGCCGAAATCGCCGCGCGGCTCGGCCTGGAGCCCAGCGCAAATGCGCTGATTCGCCACATTCGCGAACTGAACGCCAAACTGGAAATCCCAACCTGCATCCGCGACTACGAAGGCGGAATCATCAACGAGCAGGAATTCCTCGAGAAGTTACCCAAGGTTGCCGAACTCGCCGTTGGCGACGCCTGCACCGGCTCTAACCCGCGCTCTATCACGCCCGCCGAGATGGAACGCCTGCTGAAAGCCTGCTACTACGACACCGAGGTCGATTTCTAAGCACAGTGTCTAGTCGGCATGCCCGTCTTCTGCAATGGGGCATGACGGCACGAGTCGAATATACCTTCCCTCCTCCGTTGGTGGTACGGAACAAGCGAGCGCCGCATTCTTCACGGCGCTTGTTTTGTTTTTGGCGATTCCCGTTGAATGGCGATATCCAAAATTATCGTAATTTTTTCGCCCGAATTTAATAGATAATACGGTTGGGTACCCCAAACAACCAAATCGATTTCAGGGAGGGAATCATGCAGACAAAAGATTATTCCATTACGCTCGACATGATCCGAACGCTTCCGTTTCGTCCATTCGAGGTGGTCGAAGGCGACACGGGCAACGTTCTGCACGTCACGCTGCTCAACGATGGCGATCCCGTCGCGCTGGACGGCTGCAACATTCAGATTGCGTTTGCCTCCAGCATCGGCTTTGCCATTCAAGATGAAACCAGCGGAATTCAGAAAACAGCGCAGGCGGGCACGTTTGATCTGACGCTCTACCCCACCGCCTATGGCGCGGGCAACGTCAGCGCGGATGTTCAGGTCTACAGCGGCACGGACGCTAAAACGCTGATCACCAGCACGCGATTTGATTTTCGCTGCCGCAAGTCGCTCATCAGCGGGGACATCATTCGCGCAAACACCGCCTATCCCCCGCTGGTAGAAGCCGCTCGCGTGGCAAACGAAGCGGCTGCAAGCGCGCTCGCCGCCGCCGCGCGCATCGACACGGACATTGGCGAGATCAACGTTCAGGCGGACTGGAACGAACAGGACGACACGCAGGACGCGTTCATCCGCAACAAGCCGACGATCCCCGTCGTCGCTGGCAACGTAGGCGCGCCGTTGACGCACGCGACGCGCCACGCGGCAAACGGCGAGGACACCGTATCGCCCGCTTCGATTCTGGCGGCGGGAAAGTCCGTTCTGGCAACGGCGACTCTCAGCCAGAGCAACTGGTCCAACAACACCTACACGCTGACCGCGACGGACATCGCCGCGCTCGCAACCGTCACGGCGGCCACCGCCTGGGAAATACTGCCCGGACTTGCGGCAACCGACGCGGAGATCGAAGCCCTGCAGGCGGCAAACCTCTTGGATGGCGGACAAAGCGCAGGCAGCATAACGCTCCGCGCTAAGGACGGCGCGCCAACAATTAACGTGCCCATTCGAATCATTCTTCGGGGGGATTTGTACTGATGAAACTACTGAAACGAATCCAGATGAGTCTGGCGATGATGCTGTTTCTCTGCCCCGGCATTGTTCGCGTTGGCGGCGCCGGCTCGAGCGGGCTGCCACGTTTTACCTACACGGGCACCTATACGTTGATTGACGACGGCAACCGAAACTGGCGCATCAAGTTTCTCACGAGCGGAACGCTGGTGTTTACCGGTGCGGGGACTATTACTCTGGACGTATTCTGCGTTGGCGGTGGCGGGAAAGCAACTCCAGCCTACTCGGATCTTGGCACCGGTATGGGAGGCGCTGGTGGATTGACGGCAACGCAATTGTCTTGTGCCGTAACGAAAGGGCAGGCGTATTCGCTCATCGTAGGTGCTGGAGCTAGCACCAACGGTACCGGCGTCCGTGGCGGAACCAGCAGCGCATTTAATCTATCTGCGCTTGGTGGCCAGAGTGGCAACTACGGAAATAACGCAGATGGTGGTTCGGGAGGTTCCGACCGCGGCTGGGCCGGAGGAGTGAATGGTGGCAATGGCGGCAGTGACTACCCGTCCGGATGGGGATATGGATACGGTCAAGGGACAACAACCAGGGAGTTTGCCGAAACGACTGGTGCCCTCTATTCAAATGGTGGTTGCGGCA
This sequence comes from uncultured Christensenella sp., assembly GCA_964509485.1. Classification (GTDB taxonomy): domain Bacteria; phylum Bacillota; class Clostridia; order Christensenellales; family CAG-138; genus UBA7703. Next base: position 35,981 of record CAZDXW010000007.1, on the reverse strand, counting down.
GTGGTCATGCAAGCGCAGCGCAGCTTCCACGAGCGAATAGCGGAGATGGCAGCAATGCGTACGTCAGCGCCCAGGCCAATGGCGCGGATGGAATTGTCGTCATTCGAAACCATCGCGCCGCATAAGGAGGATTGTATGAACGACTATGCAGTGATCGAAAACGGAATCGTCACCAATGTGATCGTCGGCCCGCTGCCGGACGGAATCGAGGGCGTCGCGCTAAACGGCCGCCCGGTCGCAATTGGGGACACGTATACAGACGGCGTATTCCTGCGAAACGGCGAGCCGGTACTGACCGAGGCGGAACGGATTTCCGCGCTTGAGCAGCAAATTCTCGCCCTTCAGGAGCAGTTGAATTCCTAAGCCTCAGCAAACAAAAAACCCGGCGGAGCGTTTGCCTCGCCGGGTTTTGCTTGAGTAAGGACTTGTTTGAAAGGTTTCGCCAAGACCCTTTGGGGTTACTCGGCTTTCTCTTCCTTCTTCTTTCTGCCAATGGAGAGCAGCAGGTTCAGCAGAATGCCGGCAATGGCAGCGCCCGCGATGCAGGGCACGTTCATTCCGAAGAACGGAATCATGCCGCCGAACTTGTACTGACCGCCGATGCCGATGATCATGATCACGGCGATGACGGCGATGTTACGCGCATCGAACATATCGCACTTGCGGTCGATCATGATCGCGATGCCCTGCGCGGCAATTGCGCCGAACAGGAAGATTTCGATGCCGCCGATAACGGCCTGCGGAATGGCATAGATCACGTTCACGACCGGCGTGAAGAACGAGAGGATCATCGCGATGATCGCGGCCGTTACGAGAACGGCAACGGAGAAGACCTTCGTGATCGCCATTGTGCTGATGTTTTCGCCATAGTTCGTGCCGGCTGGTCCGCCAAACAAGCTGGCGAGGATGTCGCCAAGACCGTCACCAATGAGGTTGGAGCCAAGACGATCGCCGATGTCATAGGTCTTGCCCGTGCCCTTTTTCTTGGCCAGGTCGTTGACATAGATATCCAGCTGGAAGACATGCGCCGTGGATTCCGGAATCGTCGCAATCGCGATTGGCATAATCGCCGCGAGCGCGATCCAGTCTACCCTTGGTAATGTGAAGTGCGGAATGGCAATTACGCCGTTAATCAGCTGGGTGCCTGCAAACGCAGCTGCCGGCAACGAGCGGAACATGGACTCCTTGGTAATCAGGAAAACAATTGCCGCCGCAATGCAGCCGACAATCGGGCCCAGCAGCAGCGGAATCTGGCCGAGGAAACCCTTCATATAAACGGAGAAGAGAATCGTCGCAACCAGCGTGATCAGAGACACAACCCAAACCCAGTTGGTTCCGGTGATGTCCGTCGCGCCCGCAACGGGTGCTGCATCGCTCAGAGCGTTTGCCGCAAGCGTGAGGCCGATGACCATTGCGATCGGTCCGGTGACCGTCGGCGGCAGAACCTTTTCAATCGAGCTGCGACCAAAGCGGCTGACAATGAAACCGGCCGCAATGGACACGAGGCCCGACGCCATGATGCCGAACTGAACGCCGGAGATTGCCGAATCCGGAAGAACTTCGCCAAACGCGACGCCACCGGTCAGACCGATGATGGCGGAGAGGTAGGAGAAGCTCGAACCGTAATAGAGCGGAATCTTCCGTTTGGTAACGAGGATAAAACCGAGTGTCGCAAAACCGCTTGCGAAAATCGTTGTTGCCAGATGGAAACCGGTCAGCAGTGCCACCAGAATCGTCGCCGGGAACATGACGATAATCTGCTGCAGAGCGTAGAGTATCAGTTTCCAAAATGGCGGGGTTTCGTCTGGCAGGTATCCTCCGACGGTCTTTGGTTCCATGGGCTCCTTTGACATGTGTGAATTACCTCCTACTCGTTTTTTGTGTTCTGGGTACGCATATGGGTTCTTCGCCAGTCCATTCTTTCCGCCGGTTTCTTTCCGGCAGCCTCTGCAAAACACCGCGCAATGCATCCATAAACGTAGAACGACCCTCAATTCGTGATTCATAGATGCAGTTGTCGTGATCTTTCGCTTTGGCAATCGTGTTTCGCCGGTACAATTCCAACAGAGAGATACTCGCGAATATTCAATCCAATTTGTGTGCCCGTGCTCCGTCGCGCCCGATCCCAAACGAAGGCAGACGAAGCATCGAGAGTTCTATCGTGCTTAACTATTCCAATGTGCGACCGAATTGCAAAACCGTTCTTCTTTTGCAAACGTTTTTTCGGCATGCAAAAAAGTTGCCGTGCGTTTGCGATAGACCGTTTCGCGCAGGTAGCCCTCGGTATTGTCAAGGTAAGGTATCACTTGCCAACCGTTTTACGTATTCTTCGGGAAAACATTGCGATCTTTATCTTGGCTATCTTACAACAGAGGTTGCATTGTTTCAAGTTATTTTATTCGTATGCTCGGAGTTTTTTGTTTGCTTTTGATTTGTAAAACTTTTGTGTTATTAGCGTTGTTTAATCAATAATTTCAGAAATTTGTGTTTATTATATCAAAATTCAATGGGAATGAATAGGGAGTTTTGACTGTTTTTGATTGGTTGTCGACTGTGAGCGAAACGTATAGTCATGCTCTTTTCATAGCAGATATACACTCCGTATACAAAACCATTTCAAAGGATATGCAGTAAATACTGGTGCTTCACGCGATCGGGACGGGGTATCCCGCCCCGATCGCATGCTTATTGGGTCAATTATACATCATCGAACCCGTCGAACGCAACGACGCGCGAAATACAGCTTTCGCCCTCGACCAGCTTCCACGGGAAGATGCCGATGACGCAGCGCTTGTTCGAGAGCTTCTCGATTTCACCACCGAGGCACTCCGCGTGAATCGCTTCGTAGGGTTTGCAGAACAGCTCAATGTGCATCGCCTGGTAGTGTTCCGGCCAGGGGTACACTTCGTTGAGCGTCTTGCCATACTTCTTCTGGAAGATCGCGTCGCACTTGGTCGCTTCCATCGGCTCCCAGTCGCGAATCTTCGTGTTCATCGGGTGATCCGCGCTGCCGCAGTCCACGCCGATCCAGCTGATCTTCTTATCGCGCACCCACTGGATAAAGTCCAGTGACGGGCCGGGATGGCGCAGCATATAGCGGCGCTCGTCCGCGGTCGGGCTGTCCCAGCCGTAGACATGATAGCCGGTGTTGATGATCAGCACGTCGCCTTCCTTGACGGTCACGCGCTTTTCAATATCCTGCGGCGTGTAGATGCCGAAGTCCTCTGCCTGATCGCTCAGGTCAACGACGACGCCGGGACGGCAAAGGCGGGTCAGCTCTATGCTCGCAATGTCGCGGCCTGCGGTGTCAAAGTGCAGCGGGCCGTCGAGGTGCGTGCCAACGTGGTTGCTGTGCGTCAGGAGCTGTCCGTTTGCGCCGTTCGGGGTCAGACGCTTGAAGAACTTCATCTGCAGCGGTTCGTAGGTTGGCCATGCCGGCGTGCAGATACCAATCGGGATCGTGAGGTCGTACATCTTAATATCGGACCATTTGCTCATCGTGTTTGCCTCCTGTAAAAAAGTATTCGGTATCAGTAGCTTCCCTTTCGGAATGCGGTTACGCGTTAGTTTGCCCAGGCTTCGGCGCAGGCCGCCAGAGCGGATTTAAAGCACACTTCGGGCGGATACACAATGCCCGCGCCAACCTGTCCGACGCCGGGATCTTTGTGCGCAATGCCCGTGTTGATGATGGGGCGGATGCCGGTTTCAATGACCTTTCGAATGTCGATTCCCGTCGCGCTGCCGCGGAAGTCCAGCGCGGGAATCTTATAGGACTGCCCTTCGCCAACGGTGATTTCATACATGCGCGTGGAGTAGTTGATGGAGTCGCTGACCTGCCCGCCGACGAACTGGACGATTGCCGGAGCCGCAGCCATGCAGAACCCGCCGATGCCCGCCGTCTCGGTGATACAGCTGTCGCCCATGTCCCGCGCGGCGTCCTTCTCCTCGTAGCCGGGGAAATACAGCCCCTTGACCATCTCCGCCTCGCCCGTGAACCAGCGGTTCTTGCCCAGTCCCGCAATGCGAATGCCAAAGTCCGTGCCGTTGCGCGCCATGGTCGCGACCACGGTGCAATAGGGAATGTCGAAGATCGGGTCGAGCGTGCACTTCATCGCGGGCATGGAGATGTTCAAAAACGTATGGTTGTTGCCGTTGATGAAGTTGTAAGCCGCGAGCTTCTGCTCCTGTGTTTTGTCACAGCGCAGAATCGCCGGAACCAGCTCGCGAATCAGCAGGGACGTTCCCGCCTCGTTGCGGTTGTGTCCCTCGTCGCCCATTTGCAGCAGCTTTGCGACGATGACCTTGATGTCGATTTCGCCGCGAATCGAGAGCGCTTCCTTGAGGATCGGGTAGAGCTCGCGCTCCATCCAACGCAGGCGGGTCAGCACCTCGTCGTCATACGCGCCAAAGCGGAGCACCTTGCCCAGGCCTTCGTTGATCGTGCAGTATGCGCGGTTGCCAAAGGCTTTGTTCTCCAGAATCCAAACCGGCATGCTCGCGGTCACGACGCCCGCCATGGGGCCGACCGTATCGTGCATATGGCACGGCTCAAACGTAATCTCGCCGCTCGCGGCGAGCGCTTCCGCCTCCGAAACGTTTTTCGCGAGGCCTTCGTAGATCAGTCCGCCCATGACCGCGCCGCGTTGCGGCCCGCTCATGCGCGCCCAGGTGACCGGCGGCCCAGCGTGCAGAATCGTCTTCTTCGCCATGCCTGGAATCACTTCGCCCGCGATGCCGAGGCCGACGATGGTCGGCTTTGCCGCAAGAATCCGGCGCAGCGCTTCCTGATTGGCCGCGTCAATCTTTGCCGCGAGTTCCGGCTGCTGCAATTTTCGCAGGTTCGCGGCGGCGGCTTTATCCCCGCCCGCAACCGGCTTCCAGTCCACGTGCACCGCGTCCACCTTCTGGCTCGCGAGGTCGTCGTAAAACGACTCGATGCCAAAGTTGACCACATGCAGGGATGTTGTAAACAGTTCGTTCAGCTTGCTCATCTTCGCGCCCTCCCTACTGCAGATTCGCCAGTACGCGGAGTGCAAAGCGCGTTGCCTGCGCGTTACTCGGCAGAACGACCGCGCCCGCATCTTCCAGCTGCCGCTGCGTGCGGCTCAGGCTCTGCGGGTCGCCTTCCGCTCCGCAGACGGCGCAGATGCAGCAAAGGTGCCGCCCCGCGCGCTCCGCGTTTGCCTTCGCGGTTCGAATGGATTGGGCGAGATCCTCCGCCGGATTCGGGTGCGAACCGTAGCCAATCACGCAGTCCGTCAGAATCATTGCGCACTCCGGATCGTTGCCGTCTGCGACCACGCGCTCGGCACGCAGGCTTGGGTCGATCATCGGGTGCGGGCGGCCGACGGTGAACTCGTCGTCCCCAAAGTCGAGGAAGGTGTGCGCGCGGCTCTTGCCGCCCTTCGCGTCTTCCAGTTTATCCTCCGCGTTGAGCGGAATGTTGCTGTAGATGTGCCCCAGCGAGCCGATCATGAGCTTCATGGCTTCGTCGCAGAGCGTTCCGCCGGTGTAGAACCCGCGTACGTACTTTTGTCCTTTCGCCATTTTCTTCGCGATCGATTTTGCCAGCGTCTCCGCCTGCGCTTCGCCCATGGCGAATCCGGCGTAGTCCGCCGCCCGCTCGCCGCGGCTGAGCGCAACGGCTTTGTGCGCCGCGTCCTCCAGCGAAACCGCCGCCACGAGGCCAAAGGATTCGACCTCTTTGCGATCCCCGCCGATGAAGCAGACGACCGTCGGTTTGCAGGTCTTAGCCGCGAGGCCGAGCATTTCGGTTGCGATCTCCTTGGCCGGGGGTTTGCTGATGAGCACGATGACCTTCGTCTTCGGATCGTTCTTGAGCGCGTCGAGCCCTAGCTTCATCATCAGACCGCCGATTTCCTTCTTCAGGTCGCGTCCGCCAGTGCCGATGACCTGGCTCACGCCGCCGCCGAGCTGATCGACGATGCTCGAAACCTCCTGCGTGCCCGTGCCGCTTGCCGCGACAATGCCAATATCTCCACTCTTGACCACGTTTGCAAACGCGAGCGGCACATGGTTGATGATTGCCGTTCCGCAGTCCGGCCCCATCATGAGCAGTTCGTGTTCGTAGGCGTAGGTCTTGAGCGCTTTTTCCTCTTCGATGGTCACGTTGTCCGAAAACAGCATAACGTTGATGTTTCGATCCAGACAGCTCTGCGCGAGATCCGCCGCATGCTTGCCCGGAACGGAGATGACCGCCATGTTCAGCGCAGGATCGACCTTGAGCGCGCCGTCCAGCGTAGGCGGTTGATAGGCGGCAGCCTTTGCCTCCGACTTTTTGCTGAGCAGTTCTTCTACCTTTTTCATCGTTGCCGCAAACGCAGCGTCGTTTTCGCACTGCACGGCAACAAAAAAATCATTCGCGGAAACCGCGCCCTCCAGCTCCGGCGTCGAAACGCCGATGTGCTGCGCGATTTCCTTATTCAGATCCGTCCCCATGCCGACGAGCGCTTCGCTAACTCCGTCGAGCTTTTTGAGCTCCTTCGAAATCAGCATGAGGGTGACGGAATCATAATAGGCATTCTTTCGAATTTCCAGTTTTACCACGTTGTTCGTTCCCTCCGTTCTACTCCTGCAGCGCGAGCGCTACGCCGGCGAGCATATCCGCGCCGGACGTTGAGCCGATGGCAAGCACTCGTCTTGCCGCGGCGCGCGTCGCTTCTTCGTCTTCGTGTGTAAAAATTGCAGAAAAAAGATCGTAACTATAGAGATTGACCAGTCCTTCGCCGCACTGCAACAGAAACGTTGCGCTGATGCGGGTGGTCTTCTTCGCGGCGGCTGCCGCTAGTGATGCGAACAGTTTGGTTCGCCCGGTTTGGCCTTGCTGTCGAGCAAGCATCCATTGCGCCGCCAGATAGCTGCAGAGCAGGTCGTCCGAAGACGGGGTCAACCCCATGCCGCAACCTGCGAGACGTTCCGCAGCGACGGCGGCAGCTTCTTCGTCCTCCGACTGCATGGCTTTTTGCAGCGCATAGAAGCGCGGCGAAAGAAAGTTGGAAAAATTGTTTCCGCCAATTCCGATTGCCAGTGGAGCGAGGCTTTCGCCCGCGTCTGCTTCCATAAGCACTGCAAGCAGAATTTCCGCCTGCGCGCTGTGCGATGTGTTCGCGGAAAGAATCAGAATGGAATCGAGGCTCAAATCAACCGCGCGCGCCTTCGAACAATCCAGATTATAGCCTGCCTGCGGTATGAACACGTGTCCCGAGTCAACCGCCGCCGCCATGCCCGCGCGAATGCCCGCTTCGGGAAACGGGCGATCCATCCGCACGGACACGGCATACGGCGTTAGGGCCTTTGTTTCCGCAATCAGCCCGACGAGCCCAACTCTACCTTCCAGCTCCAGATTGACCGCGTGGTCGAACACGGAATGCACCGTTGCCGAACAGGCGGCTCCTCCTGCCAGAGCTAAAAAGCGTTTGCACGCGGCTGTTGCGATCATACCATCGAGTTCCGCTTACGGCTTTACGAAGATGAAGCCGTATTCTTCGCAGTCGATGCTTTCCTTATAGAGAATCCGGCGCGTACGAACGACGCCAACGGTGGAGACAAGCTCCATTCCGCTTTCAATTCCTTCGTCAAAGCCAATCTGGCCGGTGACGCGAACGCCGTTTGAAAACTCCACCACGCCAAAGTTCAGCCAAGGCATCATGTACCCTTCCGGCAGGTTATACACCCGCGTCCAGGTCAGCAGCTTGCAAGGCCCGCCGAGCGGAACCTCCTCGAACTCGCGCCCGTCGCAATCCGGATTCTGGCAGACGATGTAACGGGGATGGTGCAGCTTTCCGCACTTTTTGCATTTGTAGGCGTACATCTGTTCCATGCTTCTTTCCTCCCCTTACTTCGTGGTCAGAATCGTCGCCACGACGTTGTTGCCAAACCCGCCGAAGTTCACCGCCAACCCCGTCTTCGCGCCTTCGACCTGACGGCCTTCGGCTTCGCCGCGGAGCTGCCGCACGAGCTCAACGATCTGGGAAACGCCGGTCGCCCCCAGCGGATGCCCCTTGGCCTTCAGCCCGCCGGACGTATTGATCGGCAGTTTGCCGCCAATCTTCGTGTCGCCGTTTCGCGCCGCAATGTGCCCCTGTCCGCGCGGGAAGAGGCCGGCTTCTTCGCTCTCCTCGATCTCGAGAATCTGGAACGCGTCGTGCAACTCGGCTACGTCGATGTCTTCCGGCTTCATGCCGGCCATCTTGTAGGCCTTCTCGGCACTCAGGCGAACGGCGAGCAGATCGCTGGGGTTCTCGCGGTTGGCAACTACATGGGTATCCGTTGCCGAAGCAATACCCGCGACGCGGACAAACGGCTTGTGTCCAAAGCCCAGTTCTTCCTGCTTGTCTTTGGCGACGAGCAGTACGGCGGCCGCGCCGTCCGAAACCGGGCACATATCAAACTGACGCAGCGGATCGGCTACGATCGGGTTCGTCGCGTTGATGTAGGCGGGGTTTGTAATGCGCTCCAACACCACGGGGCGCTGAATGTGCGCAACGGGGTTGTGGCAGGCGTTGTCGTGATTCTTAACGGAGACAATCGAAAGATCCTTGCTCTCAACGCCGAAGCGATCCATGCAAAGCCGCGTAAACAGGCCCGCAAAGGACGGCAGCGTCAGGCCGTATTTATACTCCGCCGTGGGATGCAGCATCGTCGCGACAAAGTCCGTGCCTTCCCAGCCGGAGACCTCGCGCATGGCCTCACCGCCGATGACGAGCACGCAGTCGCACATGCCGGAGGCAATCGCCATTACGCCGAGCTTGACGGCGGACGCGCCGGAGGCCGGGCCGTTTTCAATGGTCTCCGCCATCGCGGGGCGAATGTTCAGCGAGTCGACCACAGCGCTCGCCGCGCCGCTGACGCGGTTGACCATGCCCGCACCCATGGAGGCGACGAACACCTGGTCAATGACGTTCTTACGGCCGGTTTTCGCGCCCGCGTCGTCCATGGCCAGCAGCGCCGCTTCGCAGAGCATATCGAGGAACGGAACGCTCGTCTTTCCGAATTTGGTATGACCAACGCCAACGATTCCTACTTGTCTCATTTCGTTCTTCCTTTCTACTGGTGCAGTAACCCTACGCGGACTGCACCGCGCTCTTTCGGATGCCCTTCGTCAGACGCTGATCTTCGCGGGCATATGCACAACCTTGTTCGCCTCGATGACGTCCTCAAACGCGGGGCGAATGCCAACGTTCTTGTTGGCCTTGTGCTTTTCCCAGAGCGCGCGGGTCAGCACGAAGGTCGGCACGCCGCCGAGCTCATGCGGGCACTGCGGGCGGGATTCGAGCTCATACTCGATCATCCAGCGCTTAAAGCCGTTCGGGCTTTCGGCAACGATCCAGACCTCGTCCTGATTCATGAAGTCGAAGTGATATTCCATCTTGGCGGCAAACAGCTGCGCGCCGACGCGGGCGCCGCGCTTGAGCGTCATGGTGTGGTAGCTCATGCCGACCTTCTCGTTGACCATGCGGCCGTTGACGATGCCGGCGATCTCGCCGTCCACGCAGCCGATGAGCAGGTATTCGTCCTGCACGCGATAGCGCAGCATGCCGAGCAGTTCCGCGACGATGCGCGCGGACACGATGTCGTAGAAATCCTTCTGGTGGTCGAGCAGAACCTTGATGCCTTCGAGAACCATCTCCGTCTCTTCGCGGCTCGCCGTGCGAACCAGCATGTCCTCGCCCGTGGTCAGCGGAATGACCTTCGGCTCATACGGTTTCAGGCCAATCGTCGGCGGACGAAGCTTGGCTTCCATTTCGTCTACGAGAATGTCGTACTTACCCATGTGTGTTGCCTCCTTAAATTGTATCTTGATGGATGATTGTGAAAAAAGAAGAGGTGCGTTACTAGCATCATTGTAGCGTCGTTTTGAAGCCTTGTCTAGTATTTCTTGCATTATTTCGAAAAAAATCATTTCGCACTCGACCGTGCATCAAAAAGAAGTGTTCTTTGCGGCGGAATGCGTGAAATGTCTGGTTTTTATATATTTTCTTGCCATATTTGGCTCTTTTCGTAGGCTTGATTTCCGCATTTTCGCCTGCAATCCTGTTTTCAGCAATCCTTGAATCCATACAAAATCCTCATATCTTCGGTTTTTATTTAACAAAGTGTTGATTATTATTGCAGGTTTGTTTTTTCGTAGCTTCATTTTGACATTCTCGTGAATCCTGCTGTTGTACAAATTGTATTTTTCATCTTCGCGTAGTATACTGGTGTCTGATAATAATGGGGTGGGATTTTATTTTTTCGCATAACGTTGTCTGCGGAGTATCCGCTTGATCAATCGAAGCGATCCCCACCTCCGGCGGATAAACTATATCGAATGAACAGGAAAGGTATATAGACACATGGCTAACAGCATTCGTCGAGTTGGTATTCTCACAAGCGGCGGCGACGCGCCGGGCATGAACGCGGCGATTCGCGCCGCCGTTCGCACCTGCGTGCTGCACGATGTGATCCCGATTGGAATTCATCGCGGCTACAACGGTCTGATCCACTCCGACGTGGTCGAGCTCGACGCGCGCGCCGTCAACGGCATTACCTCGCGCGGCGGCACGATTCTTTACACCGCGCGCAGCGAAGAGTTCCGCACGGACGCGGGCGTGAAGCAGGCGGCGGATAACTGCCGCTACCTCGGCATTGACGGCGTCATTGCCATCGGCGGGGACGGCACCTTCCGCGGCGCGCGCGAGCTCTCGAAATACGGCATCAACACCATCGGCATTCCGGGCACGATTGACAACGACATCGCCTGCTCGCACTATTCCATCGGGTTTGACACCGCCGCGAACACCGCAATCGAGGCGATTGATAAACTCTCGGACACGATGCAGAGCCACCAGCGCACGAGCGTGGTTGAAATCATGGGCCGCAACGCGGGCCACCTCGCCATCTACGTCGGTATTTCCGTTGGAGCTACGTCTATTGTGATTCCGGAGCGTCCGTTTGACTTTGAGAAGGACGTTGTCGAGCACATTCGCGAAGGCCAGTACCGCGGCAAGCACCATCACCTGATCATCGTTGCCGAAGGCGTTGGCAACACGAACGAAATTGCGCAGCGCTGCCGTGACGAGCTGGGTCTGGACACGCGCGTCACCATCATCGGCCATGTGCAGCGCGGCGGCAGCCCGTCCGCGCGCGACCGCGTGATGGCAACCCGCATGGGGCACCGCGCCGTGGAGGAGATTCTCGCGGGCGGCACGAACCTGATCGTCTGCTATCGCAACAGCCAGATTACAACCGTCCCCATCGACGAGGCGCTGACCATGACGAAGGATCTCGACGAGTATATGTATCGCGTTGCGCAGGAGATCACGATCTGACCGTATGCAACCGACAAGCCCGGGCATTGCCCGGGTTGTCTTTTATACCGGTGTCGGAAATATCGAATCACCAAGTAGTAATTCAGAAAGAGGATGTTATGTTTTTTGATGCTTACGGCGACGAACAGAATCCCGTTTTAGTTCTGCTGCATGGCGCGGCGGCGCTGGACACCTTCGCGAATCAATACGACCAGCTCGCGCAGCACTTCCGCGTGCTGGTGCCGCATCTGCCCGGCGCGGGTGAGGCGGCGGCGGAAGCCTACGATCCGCAGGCAACGGCGGACGCAGTCGCCGCCTGGATTTCCTCGCTCGGCGTGGGTAAGGTGCTGTTGATGGGGCACTCCGTCGGCGCGGAACTCGCGGTCAAGCTCGCCAGCGAGCACGAGGAGCTCTTTTCGCGCGCGGTGTTTCTCAGCCCCTGGCTGCTCGCCAGCGCGGCGAGTACGAAACTCTACGCGGGTATGGCGCGGATGTCCTACGGCGCCATCAAGAACGAAAAGCTCCTGCGCATGCAGGCGAAATACTGGAACCTCAACTCGGAGCAGGCAGACCGCATGGTCGCCTACAGCCCGAAGATTCCGCTCGACACCTATGTTTCCTTCTTTGCCAAGCGCATCCATCTTGGCGAGCTGACCGGCTATCCTTCCGTTTCGATTCCGATGCTTGCCATCTGCGCGCGCGGCGACTCCGGGGAAACCAAGACCTCCGTCCGTGCACTGGGCGAACAAAACACAAACTGCCTCACGGTGATCTTTCCGCAAGGCAGTCATGACTTCGTATTGCGTTGTGCAAACCTGTTGAATCCTATGCTGCTGGACTTTCTGACAGCGGGCAGTTCGCTTAGCGAGGCCAGATAAGAATCAGCGCAAACGGCAGCACATTATGCGTGGTTAAAAAGCCGCGCATCGTATCGAAATGGTTCGACACTCCGCCAATTCCGTTGAAGAAGCGAAAGCGCGTCTCCCCCGCCTCGTCCAGAGCGGGTTCCACCGGCTGAATGCGCGAGAACGTTACGTAATGCGGGCCGTCCTTATGCACATAATAAATCACTCCCGCGTCTGTCCCCTCGGGCAGGCGCGCTTTTTTGCTCGTCCGAAAGACCAGCCGCGTCGGATACCCGTGTCGCTTGAGCATACGCTTGAGCCGAAACAGATCCGTGCCCGCCAATCCGCGAAGGATTGAATAGCGAATCAACTCGTCGGCCAGCGCCTGCGCGTTCACCGCGTTACCCTGCGTTTTGAAAAAGTTGAACGCCGCAATCCAGCCGCAGCCGTTGATGTCGCTCGTCAGTGCGCCGTAGCGAATGTCCGTAACCTGCGCCTGATCAACAATGTATCCGTCCAGCGAATACGGGGAGCGTTTCTGCTGTTCCATCGTCAATACACCACCTGAAAGACCGCGTATCCGTCTCCAAACGCTTCGACGCGCTCCATGCCCTTTGCGCCAGCGTCCTTCACCAGATAGTCAATCAGCACTTGCAGTTCCTTTCCTTCAAACGTTCCCATCAGGTAAACGTTCGCCTGTTGAAACACCTCCGGCGTAAACGGCTGCACACCGTTGAGCTCGAGCTGCCGCGTTTTCCAACCGGAATAGATGCCCGTATCGCCCCAGTCGAGCAGATTGGTCGGCTTTTCCTGCGGATACATCTTAAACGCTTCGCTGTTGAAGATGAACGTCGGCATGCAGACGTATACGTTCTTTGGGTGATCCATCGCGTAGCGCTCCGCCGTGCGCATGTTTTGCATCTGCTGCTGTGGCTGAAACTGCCCAATCCAGAGCATGTTTTTCGTAATGCCCCAGCTTAGCGCAAACAGTGTGAGCAGCAGCAACGAAACGCGAAGCGCGATCTTCGGCTTCGTTTCGCGCGGACGGTCACCCGCAGGGCGAATGCGCAGGCACAGCAGCAGCAACATGGCCGCCGCCGGAATCGCAATCACCTGAAACGCGCGCAGGATCAATCGCTCGGCAAAGCAGAGATACAGGCAGAGTAAAAATGACCCAAGCGCAATGCCAAACAGAATCAGCGCCTCCACCCAGCGGCGTCGGTCGCTCAAGAAACGGAAGAGCGCCCAAAGCGCAATCAGCACCGGAGCCACCAGCATGTACTCCGCAGGTCCGTTGCCGCGAAAGAATGCCTCGCCGTAGTGCAGTGCCGTTGCAACCCGTTGCGTCAGGGACACCTGCGCGCCGGTGTCGTATGTGACAACCGCGTTCAGGCTGTCCGCCGTTACATGCGGGTCGATGAAGCAGGATTGATCGACGAGGTTGTAGATCTCCTTGTCCCAGCCAAGCGAGGCAAAGAACGCGGGGTCTTGTTCGTAGGTCACATGCGGAAAGTCCACATAGCGCCCGCGCGCGTCCTCAAACGCCGCGTAGCCCGCAGGATTCATGTTTTCATACGACCAGCCGTTGAGCCAAACGAGCGCGCCGAATACCGCGAGGCAGCAAGCCGCAAATCCGGCAATGCGAATGAGCTCGTGCTTTCGCTCCTGTTGTTTCCAACCGACCAGCGTGCCCAGTGCGTGGTAGGCCACCGCCGCCGCCCAGAAGCAGACCATCGAATAGCCCGTGGAATTTCGAAACAGAAAGCAGGCGATCATCAGCGCGGTGCTCTCGAGCATCACAAACAGCGGCAGCGGTTGGCGGTGTTCCCCGCCGGTATCCGCGGAAAGCAGCCGCAGGATGCCCGCCGTACCGAGCATGCAGGCGGTCAGCGTAAACGACAGCCGAAATACCGAATAGTTGAGCACCAGCAGATACAATAGCGTATTGAGCGTGAGCATGCCCCAGGCGGGCAGCCCATGTTCGGCGCCAACGTCCCAGAGCGTGTAGAAGATCACCCAGATGGAAATCGCAACGCAGAGCAGCTGGAGCACCGGCCACCACGGCACGGTGGGCAGCAGCATGTACAGTAGACTCGTGATGTACCCCAGCGGCAGGTTCACGAACCCGTGAATCGGATACGGTTCGCCGGTAAAGTACCCCGCGAAGGTATACATGATGCTCGCGTCGTCATTGGTTAAGAACGTAATCGGGAACAGTGCCGCGGTCAGTCCGACGAGCAGCAGCGTGAGGCAGGCACTCAGCAGCATCCGCCCGGACTTTGTCGCGGCGGCACGTGCCAGCAGGCCTGCTTTCCCCTCGGTTCTCCTCATTTCGCGCCCTCAAACGTAAAATGCACCGCAACGATGCCGTCGATAATCGTGTCACTAACCTCATAGCCGCTTGCGCCGCAATGCGACTGCATGTAGTCCGCAAACATCGACAGGTAGCGATCCTGCGTGTCGCCGATGTAGTATACGTTGTCGAGCGGGAACAGATCCTTGGCGTAAGTGCTGGTCAGGCCATTCACCTCGAGCTGTTTCTGCCGCGTGATGGTGTTCATGTCGCAGCCGCCCCAGTCAATCAGGTTCGTCGGCGGATTGTTCGGGTAAACGCTCAGCGCGTCGACGTTGTTTGCCGCGTAGACATCGCGAATGTAGACGTTCTCCGGGTGCTCCTGCGCATAGGTCACGACGGCCTGCGAACGCGCGAGCATATTCGGGGTTTCGTTTTCGTAGCTGATGACGGTTCGAAACACCTTGTAGCCAAATCCGAGCGAAACGAGCAGCGTCAGCGCCAGCGCCGCCAGCCGGAGCATATGCGCCGCGCGGGACGACTCCGCCTTTTGCTGCATGAGCCTGAACGCGCAGAGCCAGATGCTGACCGACGCAAGCATGCACACCGTCATCCAAACGCGCAGATTCACACGCCCCGCCGCCATCAGAAAGCCCAGCAGCGCGACGGCGCCGAGTAGAAACGCGCTCGCGCCAACAAACGCGGTCCAGCGCTTGCGGTTGAACAACAACAGCGCCAGCGCGGCGGCGTAGGAAGCGGCAACCAGCACGCCGTAGTTCATGGAGAGCGGGTACATATGAAACATCGAGCCGATGTCCGCCACTCCAGTCTTGAGCCGATCCACCACGGAGGTTTTCGCAAACGCGGAACCTTCGGAAATCGTTAAGAACGACTCGGTGGTAATCCGTTCGTCCAGATAAAACCAGCTGGAAGCCAGCGCGGCGAGCGGTTCGTCCCAACCGGCTTTCTCATACAGGGCGGGATTCTCGCCGTAGGAATCCACGGGATAATCCATGTAGGAAGAGCGCGCCTCGTCGTAGGCGACGAACCCTTCCGGGTTCTGCGCCGTACGTCCGTATTCGTTGACGCCAACCAGCACGCCGCAAACGACGATCGCTGCCGCGCCAAACACGAGCAGGCGCTTTGCCGTCGCGCGATCCTTTTGAATACGGCTCTCCACCGCGCGGTAGACAAACGCGCCAATCACGAAACACGCCGCAGCTAAGCCGGAGGAGTTGCGAACGAGCAGCGAAACGGCGAGCAGCAGAATCGAGCCAATCAGATATCCGCGCTGTGTCTTTTTGGAATCCTCCGCGTCTGCCGCGAGAACGAGCGCAACCGCGCCCGCGCCCGCCATGGTGGCGCTGAGTGTAAACGTGACCAACACGATTCCGTAGTAGAACAGCCCCGCGCCGCAGGCCGCTATGAGGGCGAGCGATAGCAGCAGCGGAACACCGTGCTTATGGCCAATCTTGAGAATCACGGCAAACACCGCCGTCATGCCAGCGGCACTGGCAACGAGCTGAAGAATCAGCCACCAAGGCAGCTGCGGCAGCACCGTATACAGCGCGCTCGTGAGAAACGCCATGATGCAGTTGATAAACG
>CAZDXW010000007.1:0-19829 GCA_964509485.1 uncultured Christensenella sp. | reverse complement strand
GGCAGCACCGTATACAGCGCGCTCGTGAGAAACGCCATGATGCAGTTGATAAACGGGTGCGCAAACGAAGGCGTACCGGTGCGGTAGCCCGCGAGCGCCCAGGCAATGTTGAGATCGTCGTTGTCAAAGAACGTCAGCGTCGAGAGGCTGGCGGCTACGCCAACGATCACCAGCGCACAGGCGAGCGAGAACAGCCAGCGAAATCGTTCGCTGCCATACCATTTTTTTAGCGTTTCGCCGATCTTTTTCATGCTTAATACCCTTTCGTGAAAAAACGGTTGCGAAAACCGTCGGTTTTACAGAGGCAGCGAGAAGATCACGATGCCGAGAAACAGAACGCCAAGGCCGATCAGCTTCTTTTTGTTCGGTTTCTCCTTCATAAACAGGTAGGCAAACAGCGTCACAAAGAAATAGGAGGACGCGTTCCACGCGGGCATCAGCGACAGAGGCAGTTCCTTGAGCGCAATGACCGAGCAGAACGTGGAAACCACAAAGATCGCGTAGGCAATGATCACCGGCGCGTTGAGGTATTGCTTGAGCCACGAGTCGTAGTGCTTCATCGCGGCCTTCTTGAGCAAAATCTGACTGAGCGCGGCAATGAGCACGCCAAAGATCATAATCGCCAGGCTGAACGCGTAACTATTCTGCATCGCTTGTCACCACCAGATAGATGCCAAAAAAGATGACCGCAACGCCGACGATCATGTTCCAGCGAATCGTTTCGTGAAAAAGAAGCGCGCCAAAGATCATGCTCCAGAACATGACTGTCGCGCGGTTTGCGTAGACGGTGACCAGCGGAAGCCGCTTTAAGAACTGCTGCCAGACGAGCGCATAGCTCGCCAGCACCAGAATCCCCGTACCAAAGAGCAAAATCCAGTTCCAACTAAAGACATCGTACTGCGCGGCAACCTTCATCAACAGCGTGCAACCCGCAAAAAGCAGAATCGCCAGTTGCAGCAGCAGGATCAGCTTCCAGCTTGCGCGCTTTTCCGGCGCGCGCAGCTCCGTATTCGTTTGTTCCATTACGCCTGTTTCCCGCTCTCCTGCGGCTGCTTGCCGCAATACACCTCGCGCACCACATACTGCGGCGAGCGGTTGATGCTGATGTAGATGCGGCCAATGTATTCGCCAATCAGCCCGAGCATGAGCATAATGACGCCGCCAATCACGAACAGCGCCGCCATCATGGACGAATAGCCCGCGAGAATCTCCGTGGGATTGAGCAGCTTTTGAATCACGATCACGAGCCCCCAGAGGAACCCGGCGATGGCGGTTACGACGCCGAAGATCGTCGCCAGCCGAAGCGGCTTGACCGAAAACGCGGTAAACCCGTTCATCCAGAGCGTGATGAGCTTTTTAAACGTATAGGTGGTCTTGCCGTAAAGGCGCTCGCGCTCCTCCATCGGCACACAGACGATCTTATGCGTCGTGCGCAGCAGCAAGCCCGTCAGGTACGGATAGGGATTCTCGTAGCGTAGAATTTCGTCGATTACAAAGCGGCGCATCGCGGTAAAGTTGTTGAAGCGAATGTCCCTCGGCTTGTCGAGAATCACATTCGTCATGTGCTCGTTGACCTTGCTGCCGAAGTTCTTAAACCAGCTCTGCTTCTTTACGGGATATGCCGCGGTCGAAACGTCGTATTCGCTCGGACCGGTCAGCGGAGCGACGAGGTCGAACACGCGATCCATCGGGCACTGGCCGTCGTCGTCCAGAATGACGACAATGTCCCCTTTTGACATGCGAAATCCGGCCATCAGCGCAGGCAGGCGGCCCATGTTCTTTGCCAGCGAAACGGCGGTGATCCGCTCGTTTGCATCCGCCGCGCGCTTGAGCACCGGCCAGACGTTGTCCGGCGAGCAGTCGTTTACGAGAAAGAGCTCGTAGTCGTATTGCGTCGTGGTCGAAAACACCTGTTCAATCTCCTCGATGACCGTTTGAACGGTCTTCTCGCTGCGATAGCAGGCAATCACGAGGCTGATCAGGGTTTTGTCCTTTGGTTGTTCACAGGATTGTATCATGAAGAGGGCTGCTCCGTTTCCGCGTTTGGAACGATCCAAGCGCTTGCAGTAGTATCCGCTTTGAAACGATATACGAAATGAATTATACCCAAACGCGTGTCGTTTGTCCAGTTGGCGAGCGTTGACACAATCTCGTTGCGGAAGTAGAATGAAACACGACAAGCGCGCCGTATTTGCGCCGCGCCGCCGAAAGGAAAGAAAGTTCACATGAAAACCGTTTCGATGATGCAGCCGTTCTACCTGCCCTGGAAGGGGCTGTTCGATATGATCCACCAGTCCGATGTATTCATGTTTTACGACGACGTTCAGTTCGTCTCAAAAAACTGGCAGAGCCGAAACACAATCCCGACGGCGAATGGCCTCGTTTGGCTGACCGTGCCGGTGCTGACGAAGGATCGGCGGACGCAGAACGTCTGCGAAACCGAGATCAATCCCAACGAGGACTGGCAGAAGAAACACTTCAAAACACTTTCGCTAACCTACGCGAAAGCGCCTTACTTCAAGCAATACGCCTATCTGCTGGAGGACTTTTATCTCGATCACCAGTGGACAAATTTGGGCGATCTGGACGTGCACACGACAAAGAAGCTCTGCGAGGCGTTGGGCATTCAGGTAGAGTTCGCCCGCTCATCGGATTACGGCTTCGAGGGCAGCAAGGAAGGCGAAAAGATCATTCAGCTCTGCAACGCGCTCGGCTGCGACCATCTGATCAACGGGCCGAAGGCGGCGGAGTATATGAATCAGGAGTTGTTCGACGCGGCGGGTATCGACGTTCGGTATATGACCTACGAGTATCCGGAATACCGCCAGCTCTACCGCCCGTTTGAACACGGAGTCAGCGTGCTGGATTTGCTGTTTAACACCGGCGAGAAAGCGCCCTACTACATATGGGGCTGGAAAGACGAACAGAAATAATACGAGCAACATTCGCATTCAAATAAAAAAGTCGGTTCCTTTCGGAACCGACTTTTTGTTTGACTCAACCAAAACTGACAGGGCGATCTTCCGGCTTGATGAAATGGTGGCTCTTATACTGGCGGGCTTCCCATTCCTTGCGGTAGTCCGCGAACATCACGTCCAGATCGGCGTATTTCGGCGTCCAGTTCATGTCCCGCTTCAGCTTTTCTACGCTGTAGGTGTAGCCGCGGCGCAGGCTCGGTTTGTCCGGCCGGAGCACGATCTTGCTCATGCCCTTGTCCGTTGCAAACGTTCTGGCAACCGCCTCCGCGTCCTCCAGCTGGCTGTGGGCAACGCCCGTCGCGCAGTTGTAGATGCCCTTGGTGCCCTTTGGTGCGGCAATCGCGGCCTCGATTGCGCCGAGCACATCCTTGATGTAGATGTGGTCGCGCTTGATGCTCGTGTCGCCCCAAACCTCAATCGGCTCACCCTTGAGCGCCTGCTCGATGAACACCTCAATCGCCGTGCGCGTGTAGCTGCCGTCGCTCTCGAGGAAGCCCATCAGCGCGCCAAAGCCATGCACGCCGGTCAGGCGCAGCACGATGGTGTCCATTCCGTAGTCCTTGCCGTACCACTGGAGAAAATTCTCCGCAGCAATCTTGCTGATGATGTACGGCGAGTGCGGCCCGATGAAGCAGGGCAGGTCGTTTTCGGTGATCGGTTCCGGGCGCGTAATGTCCCAGTAGACCTTATGCGAGCTCGCCATGATATAGCGGTTGATGCCGTTCTTGCGCGCAAACTCCAGCAGCTTGTAGTTGCCCATCATGTTCACGTCGAAGAACGTTTCCAGCGGCAGCTCATGTTCCGGCAGAGCGACCGCGAGATTGACAATCGCCTCTACGTTCTTGGTCGGGAGTTTGTCGTAGTCCGCGTCGTTGAGCAGGTCGAATTCCAAAAACGGAACGCCCTGCGAACGCAGAAACTCCGCGGACTTGGGGTTCCGCCCAAGCGCGAGCACCTCGACCCCCTTCTTCGTCAGCTCGACCGAGAGATATTTGCCGATGTAGCCCGTTGCGCCGGCAATAATAATCATACGTTGGTTGCCTCCTTTTGTGACGCACGAGGGATACAATGCTTTGCTCTTCCCTTGCGCGAATCAATTCATTTCGTCGACCTTCACAATAGCATTTTGCCGGACGGCGTGTCAAGCAGGCACAGTACTGTATCGAAGGTTCGCGTCACAACACCGGTAGCGCGTAGATCTCCTGCCAGGTCATGCCGAAGCGATCCTGCACCGCTTTTTCGTAATCCTGAATGATCAATGCACGAATATTATCGTCCTTTATGCCATATGCTTCCTGAAAGACTTTTGTAACCGTGTCGGAGTCCGGCCAACCGCCGTCCGTGGATCCGGTTGCGGGATCAAAATGACAGCCAATGTCAGGCCCCTCTTTATAGGCTTGAATGGCAAATTGTTTGTCCTTTTCGAAATACCATATACCAATGAGATAGTCGTTTTTCTTTTGTAGATATTGAGTATTCCAGTCCTTCTGCGAATCACCAATGTCGGGACGGGAAATCACAAACTGAATGTTCTGTTCCTTATCTTCATAGATACAGAATTTCTCCTGCTCGTCATATTGAAATCCCAGCTTCGTCAGAGACTTTTCCGAAAGTGCCACTTCGCCCGCAGGCCTGTATTCGCCCGCCGGAGTTGAATTGTCGTTTGGCGCAAGACTCACTTGCACGACATTACCATCCAAATTGAAATTATAGGCTAGATTCTGCCTGCCATATTGCAGCCCTATGGTCGAGTACGCTTCGTCAAACCAGCTAATTTGCAGCGTCTCTTTGAAGGAGGAGAACAGCGCTGCAATATCCTTGACCGTATGATAGACAGTGACCGTCGTTTTTTCGGGTCTCTGCGTATTGACGAATATGCTGAGTTGATCCATATGAATCGTGTCGTCGCCAAACTGCGCGGCCAAATAGCCCAGCGCTGCCGTACTGTAGTTGGCAAGCACCAATGCACTACAATTCTTTGCGGAGTCGGCGTCAATCTCAACGGCAAACTCCACGCGGCAGCCGTCCACCTCTATGCACTGGTCAAAGTCCGCTCCCGCACTCGTCTTCTTCATCACGACGCTCGCCGGTTTGTCCGCATAGGTACCCTCTATCACGACAAAACCGTCTTTCTCCAGAGACGCTATATAGGTCGAAAGCTGTGCTTCATCGGTTACGCCCAGCATTCCCGCGCAGGTTTTGGCAATGTCCGCGGGATTACCTTCCGCGGTCAGGTCGAGCAGGTAGGTGTCCTTAGCGCCAGTGTGTGAATCTGCGGTGAAAAACTGCGCGCCAAAGACCAAATACCCCGCCGGAAACGCCACGTCGAAAAACGGATTATACCCTTTCCCCAAGAGATCGATCGGCGCGAGGCCGAGAGGCTCCGGTGTGGGTTCCGGCGTTGGAGCAGGCGTCGCGGTTGCGGCTGCGGTTGCAGCAGGAGTGGATTTGTCGCCAGTGCCCGCCGTTGCGGGCGCACAGGAAAAAGCAAAGCACAGCAGAAGGCAAAGCGCGATTTGTACAAATCGTTTCATATTTCCGCTCCTTTTCAATTCATTCGAATGAAACTGTGTCGTTTCTACTCTTGATCAGAGTGTTCAACACGATTGGTCGCTCGGCACCTATGCAACAAGAAACACACGAATCGATCACCAGATCGGCAGCGCGTAAAGTTCCTGCCAGGTCATGCCAAATCGATCCTGAATCGCCTGTTCAAACAACGCGAACACCGCCGCGCGGTGATCCCCTTCCGAGATGCCCGCGGCTTCGCGGAACAGGCGAGTGAGCGTCTCCTCGTCCGGATAGGCGCCCGGTTGAAATTCATTCTTCGGAACATCGAATTCAGCGACAGCCGCGTCGTCGCCTTTGTTCACCGAAACGTGAAACAAGCCCGTCGCCTCGGTATACCACATGCCAAGCGAACAGCCGTTGGACTCGCCGAGAAACTCGAAATTCCAGTCCTCATTGTGTCCCCAGTCCGGTTTTGCGATTGCGAATTCTAGATGGTTCTGATCTTCTTTATAGATGCATAGCCCGTCGTTTGGAAAGCTCTGGAATCCCAGGCTGGTAAACGATACCGCCGACTTGTGAAATTCCCGTGCGGGCGTGTTGTTGTCGTTTGGCGAAAATTCCACGTGCACCACGTTGTTTACTGTGTCGAACGAGTACTTTGCTTTCTGCATCGCATAGTCAATACCCAGGCTTGCCGTCGCCTCGTCGTACCAGCTTGTTTGCAGCGTCCCCGTAATCGAAGCAAGCAGCGCCGCGGCATCCTTCACCGTATGTGCAACATGGATTGTCGTTTTATCGGGCTTTTGCATATTCACGAAAATCGAGAATTGTCCCTGCGGAATGGTATCGTCGCTTAGCTGCGCCGCCAGATCGCCAAGCATAACCAAGTTGTAGTTTGCGAGTGCAAGCGCGCGGTATTGTTCCACCATTTCGGGGTAGACCTCGGTGCCGAACTCCACGCGGCAGCCGTTTACCTCGATGCATTGGTCAAACTGTTCGTCCGCGCTTGTTTTCTTGATACCGACGTCAGCCGGTCTTCCCGCAAAGGTTCCGTTGAATCGAACAAAGTTTTCCTTATTCAGCGACTCCGCATAGGCAGCAAGCTGTGCCTCGTCCGTTACGCCTAATGTTGCCGCGCAAAATTCCAGTATCTCGTTCGGATCGCCCTCCGCAGTCAAGTAGAGCGTGTATGTGTCCTTTGTTCCTTTGTTTGGATCGCCGCAGTCAAACCACGCACCATAGATTGTATAGCCCCCAATAAACTGCATGTCGAAAAACGGATTGTAACTCATTTCCAGCAGATCATAGGGCGCAAGGCCGAGCGGTTCGGGCGTTGGCTCCGGCGTTGGAGCAGGCGTTGCCGCCGCTGTGGCAGTCGCCTCCGGTACGGCGGTTGCGCCAGCACTTGTCGCCACGGGCGCGCAGGCAAAGAAAACAAGAAGAAGCGCGCAAAAAGCGATAGAAAAAAGCCGTTTCATCAATGGTGCTCCTTTCGATTCCGCTAGCAATCGTTTGTAATAGTGTCTTACAAACGATTGTAGCATATAAAACAAAAGTTAGCATCAGAAAACAGACTCAAATACCAATATCTGTTGTTCAGCCGCGCGACTCCGCGCGCTGCGCTGCTAGGATGGCGCGGGTCAGCTGATCCGCGCAGGAGGTTTGTTTATAGCCGCAGGTGTTGCCGGAAAGCAGCGCCACCACGCGGCTGGCCTCCATGCCCTCCACGAGCTTGGCAATCGCCAGCAGGTTCCCGCTGCAGCCGGAGGTAAACTCTAAATTGTGCACCGTGCCGTTGACCAATTCAAACGTAATCTTGGTAGAACAAACGCCGTTTGGCGTGTAGGTGTGCTTCATGATTGGGTATGCGTTCCTTTCTCGTTTGGTTCGGCGGACTCCTGCTCGTCCTCCGCCTCATCCTCTTCCCGCAGGATGGCTATCAGCGGCTCGCGCTCCTGTTGCGGTCGGCGCAGCAGCCATTCCCCAACCGGACGCTCCAGCACGTAGGTTGCGAGAATTGCCGCCGCAAACGTCGCGACGAGAATCGCCGCGGTATAGCGCCACTGCCAACTGACATCCCCCGTCATGTTCGGGGGCTTCTCGCCGCTCCAGTAGGGAATGTGCCATTCCTTCAGCTTGACCGCAATCCATTGGTGCCAAATATAGACGTTGTAGGAAATCCCCGCGAGAAAGCGCATGACCACGTTGGAAAACAGCCAGCGCACGCCGGAGAACGTCAGCGCCGCGGATATCGTAATCAGCGCGAACACGAGCGAGAGTTGAAAGCGATTCTCCGCCTGCCAAATCTGAACGGGGATGACCGCGGGCGCAGCCTTCATCATCTGAAACAGCATCCAGAAGCCAACAACCAACCCGACTAGCGACAGCAGTGAGAGCTGCGCGCTGCGCTTGATCGTTTTCGACAGCCAAACAAAGAGAAACGCAAATGCCATTCCGTTGGCAAACACGCCAAAGAACGCGGGCAGCTGATTCACCGTCGTGCGGATGGTCTCCGGACTTTGCAGGGCAAATCCCCATAGGTACGCAATCGAAACCGCCAGCATACCAAGGTACGTCCACACGGGCTTTTTTGTAAACGCCCAAGCCAACAGCGGAAAGAACAGATAAAACTGCATCTCGATGGCCGCCGTCCAGAGCACGCCGTTGAGCTTTGTGCCGATGAGCAGGTCGGGAAACAGCGGTTGCGTAAACGTCAGCGTCGGAATCAGATCATGCAGGCAGTCCCGAACGGAATGGTACGCGCCGGAGGGAATTGCAACACACAGCAAAATCAGCAGCACGCTCACGTAATAGCTCGGCACGATGCGCGCGATCCGCTTGCGGTAAAACAGCCTTACGCCCGGCAGAGCCGCGCCGTCCAGCGCCGCACGCGCATACGGCAGAAACAGACAGAACGCGGAGAGAAACAGCAGCCAGTCCACAAACAGAAAGCCGGCGCGCGGCAAAAAGTCGAGGCTGACCGTCGCCGGCAGGCCGAGGCTCTCCAGAAACGGCAGCCGGAAGTTCGGCATAATCCAGTTCTGCTGCCAAAAATGAAACCAAAGCACGCCGAAGACCGCCAGCGCGCGCACGCCGTCGAGTACGTCGATGTGCTTTGCGTCGATCGTTGTATTTTTGCTTTGGTGCTCCGCGACAAGCTGCGCCGCCGGTTTGCCCGTTTTGTTCGTCGTTTCCTGTTCCATGGCGATAGTTTAGCAGAAAACCATTCGCTTGTGAATGCGAATTCGCTCCATAAAATTCGCGAAATCTTTCGTCGGGGCTGTTCGAGCGGCGCCGTCTGTACTATACTGTTTAGGACACATCCATATCCCTTTGAGTCACAAATAACTGGGAGGTTTTTCGAATATGAGCGTTTCCGTTTCCCCCTTTGGCAAGCTCCCGTCCGGCGAAGAGGTGCTTCGCTACACCATTACCAACGCGTCCGGCGCAAGCGTGAGCCTGCTCAACTACGGTGCCATCTGGCAGACCATGTTCGTGCCAAACCGCAAGGGTGAGCTGGTCGACGTCGTTCTCGGCTACGACACCGTTGAAGATTATCTGAAAAACTACATGTTCCTCGGCGCTACGGTCGGCCGCGTCGCAAACCGGATTAAGAACGCCCGTTTTGCGCTCAACGGCAAGGAATACAATCTCGCCGCCAATAACGGAACGAGCTGTCTGCACGGCGGAGTCGTCGGGTTTGACAAGAAACTCTGGAAAGCGGAAACGGACAGCGACTCCGTGATCTTTACTCTCACGAGTCCGGACGGGGACGAAGGCTTTCCCGGCGAGCTCTCCGTTGCCGTCGTCTATTCCCTCTCGGATGATAACGCGCTCTCGATTCGCTACCTGCTCAACAGCGATGCGGATACGATTCAGAACATGACGAACCATGCCTACTTCAACCTATTGGGTCAGGGCGCGGGCAGTGTGCTGGAGCAAACGCTCTGGGTCGACGCAAACCGCACGACGCGGGTCGACAAGGACGTGCTCCCCACCGGCGAAATCGCCTCCGTCTTCGGCACACCGCTCGACTTTACAAAGCCGAAGCCCATCGGCAAGGACATTGCCGCAAAGGCGGAGCTGATCGATTTTCTCGGCGGGTTCGACCACAACTTCGTGCTCAACCACAAGGAAGGCGAAATGGCGAAGATCGCGACCGCTGTCGACCCCAAGGGCGGCGTCGCGATGGACGTCTACACCGACCAGCCGGGCGTTCAGCTCTTTACCCCGCCGGATTTCACGTATATGGCCGGCAAGAACGGCGTGCAATACGGCAAGTACCCCGCCTTCTGCCTCGAAACGCAGCATTTTGCAAACGCAATGGACAACCCAAGTTTCCCCAGCATTGTGCTCCATGCGGGCGAGGTCTTCTCCTCCGAAACGGTCTACCACTTCCGGGTAGAGAAGTAATAAACAAAGAATGCGCCCTGACGGGCGCATTCTTTTTATATGATTTGAAACAGATAAAACTTCAGGTAGTCGGTTTCCGGAACGTTCATCAGCGTTGGATGATCCGGCGCCTGTCTGCGCGCTTCGATGAGCTTGAGCGATACCCCCGCTTCTCGCGCCGACGAAAGCAGCATCCGCTCGAACAGCTCGCTCGGCATAAAGTGCGAGCAGGAGCAGGTCGCGAGGTATCCGCCGCGCGGCAGCAGCTTCATCGCGCTGTAGTTGATCGTGTGGTAGCCGCGCTCCGCCCCCGCAATCGTCTTTCGGCTCTTCGTGAACGCGGGCGGGTCGAGAATGATCATGTCGTACACCGCGCGCTGCTCCATCAGCTTTGGCAGCAGGTCGAAGACGTCCGCGCAGACAAAGTCCATTTTGTCGGCGAGTCCGTTTCGCTCCGCGTTTGCCTTCGCGAGGTCGATTGCCGCCTGCGACACGTCCACGGCGGTGACGTGCGCCGCGCCGCCCTTGACCGCGTTGAGCGCGAACGAGCCGGTGTGCGTAAAGCAGTCCAGCACGCGCTTCCCCTTGGCGATCTTCGCGGCGGCGACGCGGTTGTATTTCTGATCGAGAAAGAACCCCGTCTTCTGCCCGTTTTCCACGTCCACGGCGTAATAGATTCCGTTTTCGACGATTTCAATCAATGGGCTCGGCGGCTCCGGCAGAAACTCCGCGCGGTACCAGCCCTTTTCGAGCTTCAGACCTTCCAGCTCGCGAATGGCAACCTCGTTTCGCTCGAAGATGCCGCGAACCGAAATTCCGTCCTCCTGGAGCAGCGAAACAAGCAGGCGATAGAGCGTTCCCTTGATTCGTTCAATGCCCACGGAGAGCACCTGGCTGACCAGCACATCGTGGTAGCAGTCAATCGTCAACCCCGGTAGCCCATCTGCCTCGCCAAAGATCAGGCGGCAGCAACCGTAGTCCTCGCCCATCGCGGTTTTGCGGTAGTCGAGCGCATAGCGCAGCCGCCGCGCATAAAACGCGTCGTCAAACTTCTCGTTTGCGTTGTTGGAGATCAGTCGCAGACGGATCTTGCTCCGTTGGCTCAAAAGCCCCGTGCCAAGGTAGGCGCCCTTTTCGGAAAACGCATCGACCAGCGAGCCGTTCTCCAGCGCGTCCGTATTGCCCTGCACCTCGGTGTCGTAGATCCACGGGTGCCCCGTCTTGACGGAGGCCTCGCCCTTTTTCGTAATCGTAACGCGCGGGAACGCGCGATCCTGTTTCATATTTCTTCCCCCATTCGGCGATGGCGCTTGCCCGCCTATAATCCAAGTTACTTGTAAAATCCGGCATCATGGTACCATGCCAATCCCGCTTTGTCAAAGTGTTCCAAATCGAAACCGTTTCTCGCTTATTTTCCGGAAATTCCGGCAAAATCTGCGGCAGCGGCGCAAAATGACGCTCTTGAGGTTGTTTGCGTAAAAATTTGTTTGAATTCTTTTGATTTTGCGTCTTTTCCTCGACGGATTTACGGTTTATAATAGGTGCGAACTCAACGAAAGGAGTGTGATTGGACGGTGGATACCGTTCCCGAACGAAGTAGCGACAATTTCATACATATGGCGCGCGTTTGGGAAATGTCGCTTTCTCGCCGCGCGCGCTGAAGCGAAAGGAGTACACTGCCATGAAGAAAATCTTCAAGACCTTTGAGGCAGAAATGCGCCAGCTGACCACGCCCGAAAAGGACTGCTGGATTTCGCTCGTCAAGCCGACCGAGAAAGAACTCGCCGAGGTGGCCGAACTCTACGCCATCGAACCGGACGATCTCCGCGCCGCGCTGGACGAAGAAGAACGCTCGCGCATTGAGCTGGAAGACAATTACACCCTGATCCTCGTCGACATTCCCGTTGTCGAAAAAAACAACGGAAAGGACGTCTACAGCACAGTCCCGCTTGGCATCATCCTCGCAAAAGAGGCAATCATCACCGTTTGCCTCGAGGAAACGCCCGTGCTGTACGCGCTCAAGCAGAAGCACGCCAACGAACTACGCACGCATATGCGCACGCGCTTCGTGCTTCAGATTCTGTATCGCAACGCGTCGCTGTATCTGCAATACCTGCGGGTCATCAACAAGCTCAGCGACAAGATCGAGCAGAAGCTGCACGTTTCCACGCAGAACCGCGAGCTGATTGAACTTCTGGAACTCGAAAAGAGCCTCGTTTACTTCACGACTTCGCTGCGATCCAACGAGGTCGTGCTCGAAAAGCTCCTGAAAACCGAGCGCATCAAGAAGTATCCGGAAGACGAAGACCTGCTTGAGGATGTTATCGTCGAGAACCGGCAGGCCATTGAGATGGCAAACATCTACAGCGGCATTCTCAGCGGCATGATGGACGCGTTTGCCTCCGTCATCTCGAACAATCTGAATATCGTCATGAAATTCCTGGCGGTGGTCACGATTGTGCTATCCATCCCCGTGATTATTTTCGGAGCTTACGGCATGAATGTAAACGGCACCGGAATGCCCCTTGCAAACAGTCCTTACGGATTTGCGATTATCGTCGCGATTTCTCTGGTTGTGTCCATTGTGGTTTGGATTATCCTCGAGAAGAAGAAGATGTATTGATTCCAACACAAAAGGCCCCGTTTTAAAACGGGGCCTTTTTCGTTTTGCGTCGAACTACGCTCAATGCAGCAACAGCAGCCTGCGTTCTCCGCTCTTCATCAGCGAGCGCCAGAGTACGAGTGTCAGCAGCAGGATTGCCAATAGCGAAATCGGCACGACAAGCGCGCTATTCATGACGGCTGCGAAAACGCCCGGTAGGATCGCCGCTCCCATGCCGGTAAACACGCTGATCATCACCGAGCCGCTCTGCTTGACCGCCTCGGCCTCGGTTTTCCAGTCCATGCGCGGCATGCGAATGTTGAGCCAGAGGCCAAACACGCCAAACGCGAGGGAATACGCCAACGGGGTGAGATAGAGCCAAATCGCGTCGAGCAGGCCGGGCTTGAGGCCAATTACAATCAATGTACTCGAAACGAGTATGCTCGGCACCGCGAGTACCATCGTCACCGCCAGCTTGCTCAAGAACCAGTCCCGCGCACGGACGGGCATGCTCTTGATGATCCAGAGCGAGCGCCCCTCCATCGAGATCGCGGCGGGCGTCGTCGCGCCCATGGAGACGATCCAAGCCAGCACAAACGGAACGACCGAAAGCGGAATCTCCATCTCCGGAATGTCCATCATGCTTGAAAGCGCATCTGCTTTCACCAGCAGCGCAACGCCCGCGGCCAGCAGCATGACATAGCTAAACGCCGTGTTGACCACGTAGATGCTGGAGCTGAAATAACGCTTCCATTCGCGGCGAAAGAGCGCGGTGATCTGGTCTGCGCGCGTCTGACGGCGCATGACAAATTTCTCGCCGCGCGGCTTGCTCTTGAGGCGCGAGTTGATGGAGATAAAACTCCGTCCCAGCCAGAACAGCAGCAGCGTAATGCTCGCGGCGGAAAGCAGCAGCAGCCAGAGCGCAGAAACGAACGAGGTGCCCGTCAGCGCATCCTGAAACCATTGCGCGGGCGGATACATCTGCGAAACGATCCCCGCCAGCACACCGGCGCTTCCGGCAATCTTGGAAGGGTCGGTCAGAGACGTGCTCGCCCGGAACGAAAGAACCATCAGCCCGATCACCAGCACAAACTGCGCCAGAATGCTGATGAGGCTGCTTTTCTTTGCGCGCGCGGTCGCAATGGTCAGCACCGTGCCGAGCAGCGCGCCAACAATCGTCGGCAGCGCGGGCAGCAACAGCATCAGCACCAGATAGAGCGGATAGAACCACCCGGCGGGGTTCGCCTTGATTGCGTAGACAATGCCCGCGGGCAGCAGCAGCATCAACCCGTAGACGAAGTTATACGCATACATGCCGACCACGCGGCTCGCGGCAACCGTACGCACGCCGACCGGCCAGCTCATCACAACGTCGTAATCGCCAAAACCAAGGAGCACGCCCTTGGTTTCGAAGATGGAAAACATCAGAATCAGCAGGCTGCTCGCCATCGCCATGATGCCAAGCAGCGTCGGCAGCATGCCAATCTGCGCAAACCCTTCCGCCATGATAATGCTGTACAGCACGGAGAAATAGCCCAGCGCAAACAGCATGGCCATCAGCGCGCCCAGCGCGCGTTTGCCCTGCTTTTTGTCCTCCGTGTTCTTCATATGCAGAATCTGATTGATCCCGAAGAGGGAACTCAGCTGCAGCTTAATTAAGATCCAAAGTTCACGCATGGTCCGTCAACTCCAAAAACAGCGTCTCCAGCGATTCGTCGCCCTTGACCTTGTCCATTTCTCCCGCGGTGACCAGTCGGCCGCCGGTGATGATTGCAATCTTGTTACAGAGCTTTTCCGCAACCTCGAGCACGTGCGTCGAGAAAAAGATCGCGCTGCCGTTGTCGCAGAGCTCTTTCATAAAGCCCTTAAGGGTGTGCGACGCCTTGGGGTCGAGGCCGACAAACGGCTCGTCCAGCAGCAGGAGCTTGGGTTTGTGAATCAGCGCGGAGATCACGGCGATCTTCTGCTTCATGCCGTGTGAGCAGGAGGCGATCAGGTCGTTAAGCCGCGGCGTCATCTCAAACGCATCCGCGTAATACTTGATCCGCTCCTCGCGGTCGCTCTCGCTCACCCCGTAGATGTCCGCAACGAAGTTGAGGTATTGAATGCCGGTCAGGTGATCGTAGAGATCGGGGTTGTCCGGAATATACGCCATCTCGCGCTTGCAGGCGATCGGGTCTTCCGTAATGTTTTTGCCGTTGATGCGGATAACGCCGCTGTCAAACGACAGAATGCCCGCGACCGCGCGCAGCGTCGTGGTCTTGCCCGCTCCGTTGTGCCCAATGAATCCGTAGATGTCGCCCGGCAATACGGTGATCGACAGGTCGTCTACCGCCTTAACGTCTCCGCCGTAGGATTTTGTCAGGTGCTCAATGGTTAACATGTGTTTTCTCCTTGTGTCCCCTCCATCCGCGCGGTACCGTTTCGCGTGCCGGGGCAATTTCTCTGGTATTATACCACGTTTATAAGTTCTGTATTATCGATTGCGTGCAACTCTCTCGGATTTCACAATTTTGTTACTATATACACTTTGCCCGCCTTGCTGGCTGCCTGTCCGGCAGAGTGCAATTGACATCCCCCCTCGCTTTGCATAGAATGAGCATGAGTATTGAATCAATTTAGAACAAGCATGGGACGCATGCGCCGGATGATTGGAGTAGATCGGTTTATGAAGGATGGTTTCATCAAGGTTGCCGCCGGCACGCCGGAGATTCAGGTGACCAACTGCGAGTACAAT
Organism: uncultured Christensenella sp.; assembly: GCA_964509485.1. Taxonomy (GTDB): domain Bacteria; phylum Bacillota; class Clostridia; order Christensenellales; family CAG-138; genus UBA7703. Next base: position 4,609 of record CAZDXW010000007.1, on the reverse strand, counting down.
GCGGACGCGATTATCGCGATGATTCAGCGCGCCGAGCAGGACGAGGTCAAGGTGCTCGTGCTGCCGGAGCTGACGATCGTTGGCTATACCTGCGGCGACCTCGTGCTCAGCACTGCGCTGACGGACGCCGCCATGCGCGCGCTGGAGCGCATTACCCGCGCAACCGAGGGAAGCGACATGATCGTTGCCATCGGCGTGCCAATCGTGTTTGGGCACCTGCTCTACAACTGCGCCGCGATCGTTCAAAACGGGCGCGTGCTGGGCGTGATTCCGAAGACGCACCTCGGCAACTATGGCGAGTTCTACGAAAAGCGCACCTATGCCGCCGCGCTGGAAACCATTGAGGAAATGGAGCTTTTCGGGCAGAAGGCGCCGTTTGGCAACCGTCTCGTGTTCTGCTGCCGCGAGCTGCCGCTGCTCAACATTGGCGTGGAGATCTGCGAGGATCTCTGGGCGGCGGTTCCGCCGTCCACGCTGCTGGCAGACTGCGGCGCGAGCATCCTTTTAAACCTCAGCGCAAGCGACGAGGCGGTCACCAAGGTGGACTACCGCCGCCTGCTCGTGCAGAGCCAAAGCTCGCGCACGAACTCGGCCTACGTGTTCTGCAGCTCGGGCGCCGGGGAAAGCACGACAGACGTGGTCTTTTCCGGTCACGACATGGTCTGCGAAAACGGCGTGTTCCTCGCGGAAGCAAAGCCGTTTGGCGCGGGCTATTGCGTCACCGAGATCGACCTGGAGTTCCTCTCCCGCGAGCGCAGGCGCTTTGCGCGAAAGCTGTTTAATAACACCGACGTGATGCGCATTCCGTTTTCGATGCAGATCGTCGAGACCAAACTGACCCGCGCGTTCTGGAAAACGCCGTTCGTGCCGGACACCGCCGAGAGCGCGACCGCGCGGTTCCATCAGGTGCTCGCGATTCAGAGCCACGGACTCAGCCAGCGCATCAAGCATACGAACGCAAAAAAGCTGCTCATCGGCATCTCCGGCGGCGTAGATTCCACGCTCGCGCTGCTCGTCAGCAAGGAAGCGCTGCGTCTGCTTGGCCGGCCTGCGGAGGACGTCATTGCCGTGACCATGCCGTGCTTCGGCACCTCGGCGCGCACAAAGGCGAACGCGGAGAAACTCTGCGGCGCGCTCGGCATCGCCCTTCGCGAAATCCAGATTGGCGAGAGCGTCAAGCGGCACCTCGCCGACCTCGACCACCCGCTCGACCTGCACGACGCGGCATACGAAAACGCGCAGGCGCGCGAACGCACGCAGGTGCTCATGGACCTCGCGAATATGTATGGCGGGCTCGTGATCGGCACCGGCGATCTAAGCGAGCTTGCGCTGGGATTTGCCACCTACAACGGCGACCATATGTCCAACTACGGCGTCAATGCGGACGTGCCAAAGACGTTGATTCGCGCCATGCTGCGCGACATTGCGCGCGTAGCCGACCCCGCGCTGAGCGAGGTGCTGCTCGACATCGTGGATACGCCGGTCAGTCCGGAGCTGCTGCCAACCAAGGACGGCGTGATTGCGCAGGTGACGGAGGACATCGTCGGCCCATACGAACTGCACGACTTCTTCCTCTACCATATGCTCCGCCGCGGTTCCAGTAAGCAAAAGATGCTCCGCCTCGCGAAATACGTCTTTGCCGGGGACTATGACGACGCGACGATTGAGAAGTGGTATACCATGTTCATTCGCCGCTTCTTTGCCCAGCAGTTCAAGCGAAACTGCATTCCGGATGGACCGCGCATCGGCAACGTCGCCCTCTCGCCCCGCGGCGACTGGCGCATGCCAAGCGACGCACAGCCGAACGCGTTTCTGTAAGTTCTATTGATATTTCGATATGGAACATCAACAAAGCCGCCCTTCCGGGCGGCTTTTTGCTTGTGTGCTGAACCTCTGTTTCGCTTTTTGATTCCCCGGTTTACGCGTTTTGGATCAGCGCAAACCCCTCGTCCATTCCGGCAAGAACCTCCGAAAATGCCTCGGGCAGAACGTCCGTTTCGTCCGTTTTCTTCGTCAGGAAATCGACTGCAATGTTTGTAATCTGCTCGATCGACCGGCCAGCACGCAAGAACGAAGACGCGGCTTTGATCCAGTTCGTTTGTTCAAACTCGGTTCCAAAGCTCGAGAGTACGTTGCTCGCGACATCGAGCCGACCCATGAACCGAATCTCATCCGGTTCGGGGCTTCCCGTAAGCGCGTTCGGAAGACTTGGCACCGTTCCAAAGAACATCACCATATTCGTTAGCACCTGATCGTACTCTTCCACACTCAACTCCGTTTTCCATCTAGGCAGGTCGCAAATCAGTTTCTCCATCCCCTTTCGCCCCAGAAAACCTGCCGGTGGCTTCCGAAACCACTCAGCTTTTTTCGAAAGAGCCTGTTGTGCAATCTGAAATTTGCCGTTCGGCCGATTCATTCGCACCGTGCAAACGGTATTGGCATGGCTCAATCCCGGGTAAGCGCAATCTAGACTCTTGCGCAGATCCTCATACGCCAGCGACAGCAGTTCCTCCCTGCCGCAGTCATAGAGTTTTGCGCATGCGCTCTCGTCGTCATACCCAACCATCAGCACATAGTGCAGAGGAATGTGGAATTTCTGGTAGAGTTTTGGGTAGTACGGCAGGTAGAACATGTCCAGCGCGCCCAGCACGACAGGATAGCCCGCGTCAATCTCCGATTTTGCCTTCTTCAAAGCGCGTTCAAACTGGTTGAACTCGCAGTGCTGATACTCAAATCCAACAATCGGCGCGAGAAACGCGTACATCTTTTTGGTTCTTCCGTCGCCAAGCGAAACCATTCTTTTGATCTCTGCGCGATCCGTCTTTTGGTAGCAGACCGATCCCATTTGCGCCAGCGTGAAGAAGCAGCTGCTTGGCAGTGTTTCGCCGGTTTTGTTCATATAGATGTCTTCGATTCCGTTCCACATGCACTCATAATCATCAAAATGGTGTTTCAGGTTTATCAGAGCTTGCATGGTAAGACCACCTTTCTTCTCGTTCTTTGGCAAGAATAAACCCTCGCATTGTGCGAGGGTCAAGTGGTTTTTTCTGTTTAATTTATTGGATACTAATATGCTCTCATTCGGGATGCTTCGTTTTCTTGAGCGGAAACAAGTATTCCGTTATGTAATCCTGTTCCGGGCAATCATCCTTAGGGGATCGAACGTATCGTCGAATCGGCGCGCCGTCGATTTCGTACTCCGTTTGTTCCAGATACCGATGCACGTATCCGCTGATGTCGCTGATGCGCCGGTACGCCCCCTTGATGGTTGCCGCCGCAACTTCCATCTCCGGAACGTCCAAGCATTTGAATGCCGTCGACGCAATAGTCGAGGCGGAAATCGTTCGCTGCACTTCCGTATCGACGCGTTTGCTTTCCGGATCGATCTTGTGCGTAATCGCGTACGAATCCAAGTGATCCTCGCCCGACAGGCCCAGACGTTTGCATTCTTGTTCCAGTTCCTGCCAGAGCAGCCCTTCCTCTTCAAACCCGAGGATGCTTCTTCTTAGCGAGATCACCCGATGCGCGGGCAAACGAACGAAGTGGATGGAGAACACGACGTCGCCAAAGGAATCCATCTGCTCCTCGGCCAGCTTCATACGCGCGATCTGTCGTTCGATGGTGGCCTGCTCCAGCTCCCGCTGTGCAATCTTGGCGCGGATTCTCTTCTTTCGCGCCGCATCGGAATCCGCAAGCATTGCCGCAATCTCCGAAAGCCCGAACCCAAGCTCCTTTAAAATCTGAATCTGGCGAGCCCGCAGAATCTGCGCCGCCTCGTAAGAGCGGTATCCGTTTGCCGGATCCACCAGCGCGGGTGAAAGAAGTCCAATCTTGTCGTAGTTTCGCAGCATATGAATGCTGATTCCGGTCAACGAAGCAAACTCGCCGATTTTCAGCATATTTTTACTCCCTGCTGCGCTGCTCTATTGAATCGCCTTCTTGATCCGCCAGGTTTCGCTCTCGTTGAGCAGAATGGAAAGATGCGTGCCGTCCTCCTCGTGCGTTTCCGACAGGATGGTCGCCGTCTGCCGGATCATCTGTAAGGCGGCGTACTTTTCGTAGGGAACGACAATGTCCAGCTTGACCTGCGTTTTGGCAAGCGCTTCTTCAACGGCTTTCAGCAGCGCGTCGATGCCCGCGCCCGTGGCGGCGCTGATGGCGATTCCGCCGTTGCTGCGCGGCTTGGCTTCCGGCTTGTCAATTTTGTTGTAGACTTCAATGCGCGGGGTGTCGATTGCGCCAAGCGAGGTCAGTACATCCTCGACGACGCGCATCTGCACCTCGTAATAGTCGCTCGCGCAGTCCACGACGTGCAGAATCAAATCCGCGTCGCTGACCTCGTCCAGCGTGGACTTAAACGCGTTCACGAGATCGTGCGGCAGTTTGTTGATGAACCCGACCGTGTCGCTCAGCAGACACTCCGAACCGTTCGGCAGCGTCACCTTGCGCACGATGGGATCGAGCGTCGCAAAGAGCTTGTCCTCCGCGAGCGCGTCCGCACCGGAGAGCAGATTGAGTAGCGTCGACTTGCCCGCGTTCGTGTAACCGACCAGTGCGACCACCGGAATCGGGTTGGCCGCGCGCTTGGCGCGCCGTAGCCCCCGCTGTT
>CAZDXW010000006.1:46533-56745 GCA_964509485.1 uncultured Christensenella sp. | reverse complement strand
AGCGCCGTGACGGACAGCATTGCCGAGGAGATTCGCAAAAACGCGGTGTCCGCCTGTAGCGAGGACCCCCGGTTTGAACCGGTACGAGCGGAGGAACTGGAGCGGATTCAGTACAGCGTGGATGTGTTGGGCAAGACCGAGCGCATCGACTCCGTGGAACAGCTGGACGTGAAGCGCTACGGCGTCGTCGTGATCTCCGGCTATCGCAAGGGGCTGCTGCTACCGAATCTGGACGGCGTGGATACCGTAGAGGAACAGATTAAGATTGCCAAGCGCAAGGCGGGCATTCCGGAAGGCGAACGCTGCCGTATGGAGCGCTTTGAGGTGGTTCGACACCAGTAGCGGAGGATGCTTTCAAACGAACGACTTGAGGCGGTGAGTAAATGGGTAAGGCAACCTGCGACATCTGCCCGAGGAAGTGTGAAATTGAAGAGGGCAAGCTGGGCTTTTGCCGCGCGCGGACAAACCGGAACGGCGTTGTCGTTTGCGAGAACTACGCGCGGGTAACGTCCATGGCGCTCGACCCGATTGAGAAGAAACCGCTCCGGCGTTTTTACCCGGGCAGTCGGATTCTCTCCGTCGGCAGCTACGGCTGCAACATGAACTGCGCCTTTTGCCAGAACAGCGAAATCTCAATGGCGCGCGCGGAATACGTCGAGTGGAAGGAAATCCAGCCGGACGAGCTGGTTTCTCGTGCGGAGGCGCTGCGCAAGGATGGAAACATCGGCCTTGCGTTTACCTACAACGAGCCGCTGATTGGCTACGAATACGTGTTGGATTGTGCAAAGCTCGCAAAACAGCGCGATCTACGGGTGGTGCTCGTCACAAACGGAATGATCAACAGCGACCCATGGATACGGCTTTTGCCCTATGTGGACGCGGCAAACATCGACCTCAAGGTGTTCTCCCGCGAAGGGTACAACCAACTTGGCGGGGATCTGGACACGGTGCAGGAGGCGATCTCCATTGCGGCGGAACGGATTCACGTTGAGGTGACGACGCTGATCGTGCCCGGACTCAACGACGACGAGGCGATGCTCCGTCGTGAGACAGAGTGGCTAGCGGGAGAATCCAAGGAGATTGCGCTGCATCTGTCGCGCTTTTTTCCGCGTTATCACATGCTTGGTGCCCTGCCGACCGAGCCGGAGACGATTTATCGGTTCGCACGCGTCGCGCGGGAGTACCTGCCCTATGTTTACGAAGGAAATCTCTAGCAATACGAATTAAATTTAATCAAACGATATTATTAAATCTATAGAAACAGGAGAATCACATTATGATCAAACGATCGGCAGAACTGACGGTTCGTGAGCGGGAAGAGGTTCGCGGCGGCGTTGGCAAACTCTATTTTCACGATTTTCTGACCAAGGAAGAATCTTTTGGCGCGGGAACACTTTTTTCAAAGACAGTCATTCCGGCGGGCGCTTCCATTGGCGAGCACCGGCACGACGGCGAGTTTGAGGTTTACTACATTCTCACCGGCACGGCCGAGGTGACCGACAACGGTACGGTTGCAACGCTGCACGCGGGGGACATGCACCTCTGCGCGAGCGGCGAGAGCCATGCGCTGCGCAACCCCAGCGAGGAGGACCTCGAAGTCATCATGCTGATTCTCAACGAAAAGGCGCGCTGACAGTACCTACGCAGAGACGGATTCGCGCTCTTGAAGCGTACCGGAATTAATGGTATCATCTGCGTATGGAAATGGAATCGACGAACAACCGAAGGGCCAACGTCAAGACGCTGCTATGCGTGCTGACGCTGGTTCTTTTGTTTGCGCTGCTTCTTTGGCGCGTTCCGTTCGGCTACGACTGGACGGATGAACAGTACTTTTCCGAAATCGGCTATCGGCTGATTCAGGGCGACCGCCCACTGGTGGACACCTGGGAAGTGCACCAGTTTTCGGCAATGCTTGCCGCTCCGGTGCTCAAGGGGTATTTGGTACTCAACGGCGGCAGTACGGACGGAATGGTGCTGTTTTTGCGGTATTTTTACGTCTCACTTCAGCTTTGCGTCAGCCTGATTGCGTTCTTCGTGCTCAAGCGAAAGAGCGGGCGGATTCCCGCGCTGCTCGTGGCGGCGCTGCTGCTCGCGTACTCGCACTTTTCGATCAACAGTTATTTTTACGACAGCATGACGCAGCTCTATACCGTGCTCTCCGGGCTGATGTGCATCGCTTTTTTCAACCGGAGTTCGCGCGGATTCGTGTTTGCGGCGCTTGGCGGCGCGAGCTTTGCGCTGGCAATTGTCGCGTTTCCCTATGTGCTGCTGGTTGTTCCGATTTGTCTCGTCTACTGGCTGGTTCGCCTGCGAAATAAGAATGAACGCAGACGAAACGCGCTTGGCATGCTCGCGTTCTTTGCCGGGGCGGCTGCTGTCGCGCTGGTGCTGGTGCTCTTCTTGCTTTCGAGGGCGTCGGTTTCGCAGCTACTGACGGGTGTACGCAACATGCTTGGCGATCCGGATCACCAGTCGCCGAGCCTGCTGGAAGTGACGGGGCAATATTTCAACACGATTCGGGTGGTCTTTTCGCCCGCGAGCTATGGCGCCGCCGCGCTGCTGTTGCTGGGCATCGTATATGCGCGAAGCCGGAAGATGACCGTTCGGCGTTTGCTCCATCGGGCGGGCGCGATTGGAGCGCTGTTGCTGCTGCTTTGCGTCGTCGGCATTGCAATGTTCTACGATTGGGATGGCGTCCACCGCATCAACCTGTTCGCAATGGGGTTTGCATTGGCTGCGCCGGGGCTGTTCTTTCTGACCGATCGAAGGAAGGACGACGGAACCATGCTGCTGTACTGGCTTGGCTGCGGGTTATCCTTCTCCGTTCAGCTTGGCAGCAATGTGCGCTTTCTTGTGTCCTCCGGTATGCTGCTGCCCGCGTCGCTGGCAACGATGCTGTATCTGTTTGATCATGCAGACGAGCTGTTTGCCTGGAATGCGGAGGACGGTACAACGACGCTGAGCCGGTCAAACCGCTTGTCTGTCGCTCTGCGCGGGGTTGCCATTCTAGCCTTCACGGCGTGCGTGCTGGGGACGGCGCACCTGCGGCTCACGGCGGTGCACCGCGACGAGCCGGTATCCAAACTGACGGCGACGATCCAAAGCGGGGCGGCGAAGGGAATTCGAACCACGCCAAAGAGCGCGGAGCTGCACGACCGATTAATTGAAAACATTCGCGAGAATGCGCCTTTGAGCGGGGCGATTCTGATCACCTATCTGTTTCCGGAGGGGTATCTCGTGACGGGGCTTCGGGCGGCAACGCCTTCCACGTTCAATATGTCGATGGATTCAACCTGGCTCGCGCAGTATTACGAGCAGCATCCGGAGCGGGTTCCGGCGCTGGTGTTTGCGCTGGACCCGGCGATGCCGTTTAACGGATCCGGCTACGTCGGGATTTCGACCTACGCGGAGAATCCGTCCTATGTACAGCGCCAATACGACACCGGCACGGCGTTTGTGAACACAACACCATGACGTTGTCACAGACGAACCGAACTATAAAAGAGATACTAACAAATAAAAGCAAAGTGGGGAGTCGATTATGAGTTATTCGGACGCATTGATCAAGACCGTATTCAGCAACGAAGCGGTTGGCACGCTGAGCAAGACCAGCGGGGCCAAGAAAACGCAGGTGGAGTCCCTGATTGGTGCGGCGCTGCCGCTGATGCTCGAGAGCATGCAGCAAAACGCCAGCTCACCCAAGGGCGAACAGGCGCTCGCGCAGGCGCTCAACGATCACGCGGGCGCGGACGCGACGGACGTGAAGTCCTTTCTGTCCGGCGTAGACGCGCAGGACAGCGCGAAGATTCTGCAGCACCTCTTTGGCGACAACACGAACAAGACCGTCTCCGCGCTCTCGAAGAAGACGGGCATGCAGAAGTCGCAGACCATGTCGATCCTGCTGCAGCTGGCTCCGTTGCTGCTCTCCTTATTGGGGCAGCAGAATCAGGGCAGTTCCGGCGGAATTGGATCGCTCCTTGGCACGTTGCTCGGCGGGTCCGGCTCCAACAACACCGGTTCGCTGATTGGTTCGCTGCTCGGCAGCGACACGAGCGACGCGGCCGGTTCGCTCATCGGCAGTCTGCTCGGCGGCGGTTCCGGCGGATCGAACAATTCGCTCGGCGGCGCGCTGCTCGGCAGCCTGTTGGGTTCCAACAGTTCCAGCTCCTCAAATTCGAACAACAGCGTCGCGGGAACGCTGCTTTCCACGCTGCTTTCGGGCGACGATGGAAACGACAACGACAACGACGGCGGTGACCTGCTTGGCAGCCTGCTCGGCGGCTCTTCCGGCGGAAGCAGCGGCGGCGGGGATTTGCTCGGCAGCCTGCTCGGCGGAAACTCCAACAGCCTCGGCGGGAGCCTGCTGACGGGGCTCTTTGGCGACGATTCGCAGAAGAGCACGCCAAAGAAGAAGTCCTCGTCCGGCGCGAAAAAGAGCAGTTCGTCTGGGGCAAAGAAGACCTCGACGGCCAAGAAATCCACAACCGCGAAGAAGTCGACGGCGAAGAAGCCGTCCAGCAAAGGCCCGAAGAAGGGTTAACCAATCGATCTGCATCAAAAAAGCGGCTGTCCATGCGACAGTCGCTTTTGCGTTTCTTCGGTTGCTTTTGAATCTACTTCTGCGCGGAAGTACCCATTCTCGCGAGGATCTGTTCTTTCGTCTTCGCATCCAGCAGGTCGCCGGAGAGCGCGGCGGACAGATAGGCGTCGACGCCGTCGATGGACTCTGTTTCACGAATCAGCAGAAGCACGTCGACAATGTCGAGCAAAATGAGCTTTCGCATCGTGTCCCGAAGCTCCAGCAGGTTGAGCGAAAGCAGATGCTCCGAAATCGTCTTCGAAAGTTCGTGATGATAAGGAACAATCAGCAATAGCGACTGGATGCACTGGCGAACGGTGATTGGTTTTTCGTCCTGCAAAATGGCGAGAAACGCGTCCAGAACGGCGGCCGTTTTGTCCGCCTTGTCCCAGCGTGCGTTTGCCGCCAGCAGCATGACCCCAATGCTGCGCTGATAGGAGTTGTCGCTCGCGAGCTTTGCCGCGAACACGTCCCAATAGGGAAACACGTCTGCATGCGACATTGATCGCTCATTGAGTAGCTGAAACGCACCATAGCGAATCTTATCGTTCTTCTCGGTGAGCAGGTCGACCAGCCAGACGATTTCACCGGAGGTCAGCGCCGCCGCGCGGGCGGGTAGCTCTTCTTTCTTCAACTCAATCAGATCGGTTTCGGTCAACATGGATTTACGCTCCTTTTGCTCCGGTTTTCGAATATTGCATGGGATGATAACGTATGCCGTTGGACAACTGTTCGCCGCTGACGGCGGAGAACCCAAGGTGCTCGTAGATGTTCTTTGCGTAGGGGGAGGAGTGGACGGTCATTCGCTCGCCCCGGCACTGCTCGCGCGCAAACAAGAACAGTGCCTTTCCAACCCCGCGTCCCTGCCAGGCAGCATCGACGAAGAACAGCGCGATGTGCGCGCCGTCCTCGCCGCGCGTGGCGAGAACGCCGATGAGTGTGCTTTCCTCATATGCGCCGTAGAAGCGCAGTTTTTCGAGTTCCTCGTCGCTCTGCAGAAACGCGTGGAAGGTCTGGACGCCCTCCTCGGAGTAGTCCGGCGCTTCAAACGCAAGAAACACGCGCCAGACCAAATCGAGCGCGGCGGGCAAATCCTCCTTGGGCAATGGCTGAACAAGCATGATATACCTCTTTTCAACATTGTGTTTTCGAACAACACGAATTATCGCGCGTTGAGTCGCTCCAATAGCTGCAAGGTGGTGTTCCAGTTGCGCGCGGTCACGGGGGAGAGCGCGTTTTGCAGCCGCACGGCTAACTTGGAGTTGCGAATGCTCTGCGCGAGCAACAGGTACGCCTCGCGCCCGACCACGCGGAACTGGTCGTCCGACTCACCCGGCTTCTCGACCTTGGTCAGCGACTCCGGCTTGGGCGGCGCGGCGGCAAAGAGCACGTGCAGGCTTTCGCCCTCGGTGTTTCGCGCAACGGCGGCGTCGATTTCTTCCGCCGAAAACGGAAGATTGGCGACGGTCTGGCGCAGCTCTTCGGCGGAGCGAATCACGACGTTGGTGCGGATACCCGCGCCCTCCAACAGCACCGCTTCCGTCTTACGGATGAGTTCCGCCTCCGAATCCGGCGAGTCGAACAGTACGTTGCCGCTTTGAATATAGGTTTCGACGCGCGAACAGCCGGCCTGCTCAAACAATCGACGCAGGTCGTCCATCTTGATCCGGTTTGCGGTGCCGACGTTGATGCCGCGAAGCAGCGCGAGGTAGGTTGGCATAGGAACCCCTTTCTGGTAGAAACGTTATTCTGCTATCTTGCTTGGCGCAGGTGAGCTCTGCTTGCGTGGTTGCTCATATAAACCAATCAGCATGCGTGCGTAGGGAATTCGCTTGAGCACCAGATACAGCGCGATCGTCAGAATCAGGCTGATGACGGTGATCAGTCCGAACTGCGCCGCAATGGACGGTACGTTGGTGACCACATAGTACGCAACGGCGATCAGCACGGACTGATGCAAGATGTAGAGCGGAAACGACGCGCGGCTGAGCCACTGTGTCAGCGGCGTGGACTGGTTCAGGTGCCGCCTCGCCATGGCGTAGAAGCCAACGATGCACACCGCCATCACAAGGCCGTCGAGCAGGTCGGAGGGAAGTCCGTCCCGAACATGCAGCGCAAAATACAGCGTGAGTTTTACGGCAACGAGAACGACCGCCGCGACAAACAGCGGAATTCGGCTCTGTTCCAGCCGCCCGGCGATCTGCTCGTTCGCCAGCAGAAAATACCCGACCAGAAACAGCATAAAGTAGAGACCCAGGCTCTTGCCGCCGATCTCGAACACCGGCGCAAACAGAAGCGGAAGGAAAAACAGCAGCACCACGGCATACACCGGCAGCGCGCCGAGCTTCAGCTTGCCGGAGATTCGCTGAGAAAGCCGCAAAACGGGCAGCGCAAGCATCGAGATGACGAACAGGTACAGCAGGAACCAAAGGTGTCCAACCGTAAACCCGCCGGTGTAGCCACTCAGGTCGCCAAACTTGCCAAAGAACAGCGCATACTGCGCGAAATATCCGCCGGTGTAGCCGTTGTGGAACCGCTCGGCAAAGTATGTTTGCGCCGGAATGAGAAAAAGGATGCCAAGCAGCAGGGGGATCAGCAGCTTTTTCACGCGTTCCAGCACGTATTGCTTTGGCGTTCGCTTTTGCAGCGCAAACGCGGAACTCGCGCCCGCGAGCACGAACAGCAGCGGCATAAACCAGGTGTAGGTTGCGATAATAAAGCTCGATATGGCTTCGCTGGAGATCCCGCGCACGTAGAATCCCTCACCCCAGCAATTGTAGATCATCGCCGCGTGGTAGGGAAACAGCAGTAGAATGCAGAGCCAGCGCAGGTTGTCGATTTCGTAGCGTCTCAAAAAATGCCTCCCGTGTATTGAAAAAAGTAAGCAAAAACGAGCGGATCAAGACCAGCCTTGCAGCTCAAGGATGTTTCCCTCGGGGTCGGTTGCGTAGACGACGCAGATCGTCCGCCCGTCTGCATAGGTCTTTTGCACGAGTTCGCCGATCTGGCCGCCGCCGCTGGCGAGAACGCGATCGAGCGCACCGGCCACGTCGTCCACCTCAAACGCGAGGTGCGCAAAGCCCGCCGCGTTGACCAGGCCGGAAGCGGAGGGAACCACGGAGTCGTACGTAAAGATTTCCAGCGTCGGCCCGTGCCCTTCGTAGCCGGGCAGCGCGAGATGCTCGCCCGTCAGGTGTGCGTTCAGGATACCGGTCAGTTTGTCGAGCCACTCGCCGGAAAGATCCCGCGTTTCGCCGATGCTGCGGCAGTCCAGCGCCGTTTTGTAAAAGTCGATGAGCCGACGGGCGTCCTTGGCAATCAGGTTGGTATGCGAGTAACGAATCATGGGGGAGTATGTCCTTTCGATTGTCTATTTCAGGTCGAGCCACATGATATGCAGATTGTCTTCGACCTTACATTCCCGGTAGCCCGCCTGCTGATACATATGCAGGGTTCCGCGGTAGCGCCGCTGGCCTGCGTCCGCCGTTTCCACCGGCAACGCGAGCATTGCGTCGAATCCGGCGGCGCGAAAGTCCGAAATAGCGCGCGCGAGCAGTTCGCGGGCAAGTCCTTTTCCGCGATGGAGCGGGTGAATCAGAAAGCAGATCGTGCAGCCGACACGCTTACCGTGGCAGAACGGCTCCACGTCCGGATAGATGCGCGGGAAGTTCTCGATGTCGTTTGCGTTGCACCAGCCGACACAGGTTTCGCCGTCAAACGCGAGATAGCCGCACATGTTGCCGTTTTTAATCTCCTGAAACGCCTCATCCCGGTTGGTCTCCAGCGAGCGGGTGCGCCATTCCTCAAACGAGCAGGTCGTCTGGTAATAGCGACAGAAGCAGCTGGCCCAGTGCGGCGTATTGGAAAAGTCGAGATTCGTCAGGTAATTCGAAAACGTCTCCGCCTGATCGGGCGAAAGGGGGCGAATGTCGTATGCCATAGAACGATTCTCCTTTGCTCGTATGATATAAAACTAACAGCGAAATCGAAGGCTAACGCTGCTTGCGGAGCATGCCGCATTTGGTTTCGGGCAGATACGCGAATTTGTGCTTCAAATAGAGCTTGTCCGCGGGCTGATTCGCAATCAGGCAGATGTAGCTGTCGGCATAGGCGTGCGCGTCAAAGTAATCGTCGATGGCACTCATGATTCGATCGCCCAGCCCCTGCCGCCGGTAGGATGGATGCACCATGATGTCGTTGACCACGAAGCTGATGGCGTCGTCGCCGACTACGCGGCCAAAGGCGACCAGCGCTTCCCCGTCGTAGAAACAGGCGGTAAAGAGAGAACCCTTTAGCGCGGTCTCGGCATGCGCATAGACCTTTTCGCCCATGCCGGAATCGACACGCAGCTTGCAATAGTCCTCAACGCTTGGCCGCTCGCTGGAAAAACGGAGTGCTGCCTGCGTCATTTTTGCGGTTCCTCCGAAAGCATCTGTGAAACGGGCAGACGATAGTAGTCGTTGACGACTTCCTCGACAAACCCGCATGAGAGGTAGAGATGCAGCGCGTTCGCGTTTGTGCTGTCCACCTCGATGGCAATCTGCTCGACGCCGCGCTTGGCCAGATCACTAAGCAGCAGCGCGAGAATGCCGCGCCCGATCCCCTGATTCTGCAGCGCAGGCGAAACCGCGAGGCCAAAGACGGTTGCTTCGCCTTCCTCATAGCCAATTGCGGCAATGCCGACGGCAACTCCGTCTATATGCGCAACATATTGCGTGCGGTTTGGCGCTTCCATGGCGCGCTGGAGAAAACGGCGCGTCTGCTCCGGCGGCTCCGAAAATGTGACACTGCTGATGGCGCACATGTCCTCCAGATCGGCCGACTCCGCCTCACGGAGGGTCAACCCTTGCGGTACAGGGCGCTGACCGGCAAGCGCTTTCTTGTCAAAGCGCAGGCGATACTCGGTGAAGTCCAACGCAGCGCCGAACGATTGCACGGCGGCGACGCCGCTTTCGGACGTGCGCTCGCAGGAAAACACCAGATCCGGAATAGAGTTTGCCCGCGCCACTTCGGCGGCGGTGCGCACGAGCGCGCGAAAATGCCCGTTCCTCCGGTGCGACGGGTGCGTGAGTCCAACGAGCTCCAGCTCGTCCCGCGAAGGCGCAAAGAGGGTGAGTACGGCGAGCAGCTCGCTCGACTCCGAAAGGGTCAACAGACAGGGGATGCCTGGATCAACATTGAGGGAGGGGTCGAGAAACAGCGTTCCCGTGAGCCCGTCCTGCGCCTGACAGACGGCCTCCAGCGCGCGCACCGCGGAAACAACATCCAGTTCGGGATGAATGTGTGCTTGAATCTGCAAAGGAACCTCCTCAAACCGAAAAATCAATACAAAACAAACGTTCTATCGATCGATATTCTACTGGAGAAAAACATCTGCGTATCCTAGATATTAAGACAAAACAAATGTTCTATTGGTTTTATTATAAAAGGAAAAATCGATTGTACAACTGTTTTTATCAAAAAAAGATGCATGCCAAATTGTTCGGCATACACCTTCTTGTTACGCGTTTCTGTTTGTTATTGGATGTGTGCCTTCGCCTCGTTTCGCGCCGCGACAAATCCGGCAACGCAGGCGTCGATATCCTCTTTTGTCGTCCGCCAGGAGCAGACGCTGATGCGGATGACCGGCTCCG
>CAZDXW010000006.1:0-46433 GCA_964509485.1 uncultured Christensenella sp. | reverse complement strand
ATATCCTCTTTTGTCGTCCGCCAGGAGCAGACGCTGATGCGGATGACCGGCTCCGATTTCCAGACCGCGCCACCGCACCAGCAGACGCCGTTTGCCTGCAAGTGGGCGAGTGTCGCCTTTGTTTCCTCTGGAGAGTCGCAGCCAACGAGTACCTGATTGAACACGACGTCGTTCTGAATCCGGAACCCGTATTTAAAAAGCTGTCCGGCAAAGTACCGCGCGTTTTCGCAGAGCGAGTCCACGAGTTCGCCGACGCCGGATTGACCGAAGCCCTTTAGCGTCGCCCAGAGCTCGATGCTCCGCGCGCGGCGGGACATTTCCGGCGTATAGAGCATGCCGTCGCGCTGGTCGCTGTAGAGCAGGTATGATCCGGTAGCCTGCATGGCGCGCACGAGAGCCGCGCGATCCTTCACGAAGACAATGCCGCTGTCGTAAGGCGCGTTGAGTGTTTTGTGCGCGTCCGTCGACCAGGAATCCGCGCGTTCCACGCCGCGTACCAGATGCCGCGTTTGCTCGGAAGCATTCGCCCAAAGCCCGAACGCGCCGTCGACATGCACCCAGGCGCCGACTTCGTTTGCGCGGGCGCAGAGCGCGTCGAGCGGGTCAAACGCGCCGCTGTTGACGTTGCCCGCCTGCAGAATGAGCAGCGTATTTTGGTCGAGCTCGGGCAGACGATCCGGCAACATACGTCCCTGCGCGTCCACCGGAGCGAGGGTGACCATCTGCTTGCCCATGCCGAGCAGCGAGAGCGCCTTGAAAACGGAGGAATGCGCCTGCTCACCAAGCACCACGCGGACGGGCGGCGCGCCCCATAAGCCCTGCTCGGAGACATTCCAGCCTTGCCGCGCAAATAGCTCGTTTCTAGCGGTGGCAAGCGCGCAGATGATGGCGGTGGAGGAGCCACTGACGAACCCGGCGGCGGTGCCTTGCGGCAGGCCGAGCAGATCGACCAGCCAACGCTCGCAGACATCCTCCAGTTTGGAGGCGATGGGGGACATCACGTATAGTCCGCAGTTCTGATCCCAAGCGTCCGCCATCCAGCGTGCGGCAAGCCCCGCAGGCGTGATTCCGCCGTTGACGAAGCCGAAGTATCGTCCGCCGCCCTGCGCGCAGGTTGCGGGCGCGCCGTAGGTTTGCAGCTGCGCGAGAATCTCCGCGGGTTGCTGCGGCTGCTGCGGCATCGGTTCGTCGAAGGCGGTCAAACCAGAGAGGGCGTCGCTATCCGGCGAAACGCGCCGGTCGGACACGCCGTCCAGATAGTCAAAGGCGTACTGCTTCGCTTGCTCCAGAATCGTTTTTTCCTGCAGCGTTTGGTTCATGTGTTGCTGAAACTTGGTTTGTGTCATGCGGGTTCTCCTAACCGATTACTCAAGAGTCGTGTTCTTGGGAGTGGATGCCGTTGTTTTGGATGCTGGGGCCAGTTCGGATATCGAAACGCTTGTCTGCCGGTACTTGCGCCAGAAGCGCGAGAATGAAACGAACGTGTAGAACCGGTTGACGGCGGAAATCCGGCCCAGCAGATATAGCCCGTCAGAAACGGCGGCGCCGAGCAGCAGGAGCACGGTGTTCGCGACCAGCCAGATGAGAACCGCCACAACGGGCGATACGACCGCGAAAACGCTCTGCCGAAACCATTGCAGCAGCAGCGCCTCGACCGGCAGAGCGGAGTAGAGCGCGATGAATGCCGCGTAGGTAAGCGTATTGCTCTCGACCGCCTTTTGCGGGCAATATGCGGCGCAGCGCATGCATTGCTCGCAGGAGAACGTCCAAAACGGACGTTTCTGCTCGCCGCCGTACATGCGAATTGCCTTTTGCGGGCAGCGCTCGGCGCAGAGTCCGCAGCCGTTGCAGCTCGAACCCGCAAACATCGTCTTTGCCAGAAATCGATGGCCGAGCAGCAGAAACAGCAGCGGCAGCGGAAAGATCAGCAGCGTGATGACCAGATCGACGATGCGGCGGTAGACGCGTTTTCCGTTGAGCAGTTCCGCGAGGAAGTACTCCGTCGTCTCATGAATATCCCCGTTGATGCGCTGTTCCAGAGACGAGCTGTACGGCGGAAGGAGCGTCGTCCAGTTCTGCGCCATGCCAAAGCCGTTGATGCCGACCACGCGGTATCCCTTCAAGAGCAGCATCAGCGCGGCGAGGTACAGGCCAAAGCCGACATAGCCGGGAACGAACAGGCGGCCAATTCGCGTCCAGGCGCCGGTTGCGGCGAGGAACACGCGCTGGCGATTGCCCTTTGGAAGGCCAAGTACAAACCAAAAGAAGCTCGGCGGCTGGATTGCGCCAATGGTTGGCGACAATAATCCAAGTAGCGTCTGCCCACGCGGTTGGTATGCCTGCGGCTTTGCGCTTCTGTCGATGGTGCGAAGGGTGCCTTGCAGACCCTGACGGCTCGCGGCGTCGCGCAGGCATTTCGCGACCTGATAGGTGTTGCCCGTGCCGGAATAGACAAATAAATCCAGTTGATCAAACATTGGTTTCTCCAGTTGCGTTCGCTCGTTCAACCAAAGAACAGGGCAACGAATTTGCCAAACAATCGCGCGACAATTGCACGTAGCGAACGTGCCATGGCAGGGTCATAGTAGCGCCTGCCACTGTCCAGCCAGCCAGTGTTGTTCCAGAACGCATAGTCGTAGGTGTTGAAATACGCCTTGTCCCTGCGCCAGTAGGTTTGCTGAACGGTGAATGCGATCAGCGAGTAGAGGGAAGGGCGGAACGGCTTTTTCCGAATGGAGCCGACCAGCCGACGCGCGGAACGTGAAATCTGTTTTGCGTAGCGCCTGCGTATTTCCTCCGGTTCCGTGATTGCGCCTAGCCGATACTTTCCGCCGCCGATGGTCTTCATGGCCCAGGTGCCAAAGGCGGTTTGCATGGTACGAAGCGCGTGGTTCGAAGAGCCGATGCCGGAGGTGGTGTAGAGCAGTGCGGCTTTACCAAAGAGAGCCGGGCGGTGCGAGGTGAACGCCATGCGGTCGATCCAGTTCTTCATCACGCCGTTGACGTCCTCCACGTAGACGGGACTGGCGATCACGTACCCGTCCGCCGCGAGCAGCCGATCCCGCAGGGACAGCAGCTCGTCGTGAAGCGGGCATTTCTCCTCGCCAAGATCAAAGCACGCGCGGCAGCCGAGGCAGGTTTTCAGCGAAAGACGCGAAAGGCTCACTTGCTCCGTCTCAATCTCGACGCCGAGCTCGCGCGCGAGCTCGGAAAACGCCTCTTCGTAGAGATCCATCACGCGCGCGGTGTTGCCGCCGACGCGGGCGCTGCTGTTGATCATTAGTAGTTTCATCGAAATCCTCGTTTGGTTCGGGCTTTTTCGGCGGTTATTCGGCGGCGCGCTGCAGGGCGGCGATGTCGAGTTTCTTCATCTGCAAAAACGCTTCCGTATAGCGCTGTTTTGCCTCGCCGGACAGGGACGCGAGCACGCTTGACATGTTCGCCGGAACAATCTGCCACGATACCCCGAAGCGATCCTTGAGCCAGCCGCACTGCTCGGCTTCCGGCACGGCGGAGAGTGCAGACCAGTACGCGTCAATCTCCGCCTGATCGTCGCAGTTGACCAGAAACGAAAACGCCTCGCTGAACGCTTCGTCCCCGCCCATACCATGATCCATCAGCACAAACTGGAATCCAAATAGCGAGAGTTCGGCATAGTTGATCTTTGCGCGCGTGTCCTGCGCTTCGCCGGGGGCATAGTGGTTGACGTACCCGACAGAGGCACCAGGAAACACCTTTTCGTAAAACGCAAGTGCCGCCTCAACCTCTCCGCAGGCATCCCCCGCAAAGAGCAGGTTCGGGCGGATTTTCTGCGCGATTTCGTCGGTTTCAAAGCAGGTGAGCTGCCAGTTCAGGCCATAACGGTCGGCCAGCCAGACATAGCGCTTGCTAAACGGGTATTCGCCGAGCGGCATCAGCTCCGTTGCGCCCTGCGAAAGGCTCGCGTAGAGTCGGTCGACCTCCTCCGGCGAACGGCAGGTGACCATCAGCGAGACGGACGCGTTGAATTCGAAGTACGGCCCGGCGCTGATGGCCGAAAACGCGACGCCGTCGAGTTCAAATTCCACGGTGTCCACATGGCCGGACGGCGTGCCCTCCAGCGAGGAGACGCGGAGAATGCGCGAGTGCTCGAAGATGGAAACGTACCAGTTTGCGGCTTCAACGGCCTGGGTATCGAACCAGAGATGCGGAACGATTTTCTGCATAACAAACCCTCCTGTTCGGTTTCGTCAGTCGGGGAGTGCCACCGTTTCTATTCGCCGCGCGGCGAATAGAGTGTATCGAGCAGGCGAATGCCGCCGGCTGTTTTGAATATTTTCTCGCGCACCGTCGCGATGGCGGACGGGTCCATCTCGTCCTCGTAGGCGTTGACGAGAAAGTCCGCCTCTACGAGAATCTGGTGATCGAGCTCCTGTATCGAGCCGTAGCTGTGATGGTGGCCAACCAGCCAGCAAACGCGTTCGACGAACGACGCAGGGTAGCATAGACGCGAAAGGAGCGCTTCGGCCTCCGGCGGGCCTTCCAACTCCTGATAACGCCCCGCGCTGCTGCCGTATTTGCGCTCGCTGTTACGAATGCCAATGTCGTGCACCAGCGCGGCGATGGACACGGTCTCCCGCGTTTGCGGATCGACGTGTTCCAGTTCGCAGATCAGTTCCGCAAACGAATGCACCTTGATTAGGTGTTGCGCGCGCTTCGGGTCGGCGGCGTTGTATTCGATCATTTCCAGTAAAACGGTGTTTGTATTCATAGCTTCATCCTTACGGGGTATGTCCTGATGGTTGAGGATTCCTTCACTTACAACTATAGAATGGAGCAGTCGTATTCCATTCGTCTTGCGGTTTTCTTTGCCGCGGGCGCGCCGAGCAAACGCTTGACCAGATACAGGGACAGATCAATTCCGGCAGAGATACCGCCGGAGGTCAAGATGGCACCCTCGTCTACAAAACGGGTGTTGCGCTGCACCTGAACCGCAGGATATTCGCGCTCCAGACGGTCGAGATCCATCCAATGCGTCGTCGCCCGCTTTCCGTTGAGCAGACCTGCTTCGGCAAGCAGAAAAGCGCCCGTGCAAATGGAGGCAACGATTTCAACCTGACCGGCCATGCTCTGAAGCCAGCGAATCGTCTCCGGCTCGCAAATCTCGAGCTCCTCCGCGCCGTAACCGCCGGGAACGATGAGCAAATCCAGCTTCGGTGCGGACGAAAAATCGTATGCGGGAAGCACGGTCAAGCCGTTGCGGGCGCGAATAGGCGCGTTGGTTCGGGCGATGGTGCAGACGCGGAACGCGCGTTCGCTGCTGTTTTCAGACTCGGCGAGCGAAAACACCTCGAACGGGCCTGCAAAGTCCAACACCTCAACTTCGTTGAACAGGAAAATACCAACGGTCTTCTGCTGCATGAAAGAAACCCTCCGTTCCGGCTTGGTGCTCATCGCCTTTGCGGAATTATACCACACTTTAACCGTTGCATATACAAATCTATATGCAAAAAAGCCCTGCGAAGCACTCGTCGCAAGGCGGGGGATCAAACTTGTTATTTCGGTGGGTAACGCCGCAGGATTTCTTCGGCGGCCTGTGCATCGTGATTTGCAATTATGCAATTGCCTATGCGATCAAGCTTGCTTACTCCGCACTAGCTCCCTGCAGCGAGGCGACGTATTCGGCGGAAGACTCCAGCAAAGCCCGATCCTCCAGAAACGCTTCCGGGGACGGATGCGTCAGGTAGATCCATTCCTTCATCTGACGTCTTCCCATCGGCACAAACGGGGAAATGCCTTCCCTGCCGAGCAGCTGCGATGCCGTTTCTGCCGAAACCTTGATGCCCACGCCGTTTTCATATACGCAGGCGAAGAGCTTTTTTCCGACGTAGTACGCGGGGAAACCAAACATCTTGCCGGGGGTGACGAGTTCGCTCGCGAGGAGAAACGAGTCGAGCACCGTTTTGATGTCGGGGTTATAGGCGATGGTTCCCATAGAATCTCCTTTCTATGCGGCAGGGGGGCACTAGCAATGCAGCGAGAGCTGTAAAAACGTCGTTCCGTGAATGGGGCTGTCGTAGTACGGCTCGATTTCGACAAAGCCGAGTTCGCGATAGAGCTGCTTTGCGGTGTTCATTGTGCTAAGCGTGTCGAGCAGAACGGCTGTGTAGCCGACGTCCCGTGCCGCGGCGATGGCGCGCTCGGCGAGCAGCCGACCGAGATGGTACCCGCGAAACGCGGGGCGGACGTAGAGTCGCTTCATCTCCGCGCGGGTCTCGTCGAACCGGCGCAGGGCGATGCATCCGGCGCTTTGACCGCCGACAAACGCGACAAAGAGCCTTCCGTCCGGCGGGGCATACTTGCCGGGCAGGCCGGAGAGTTCCTTGGAGAAATTCTGGTAGGACAGGTCGATTTCAAGCGAAGCGGCGTATTCCGAAAAGAGCGCCCGAACGTCATCCAGATGCTTGGTTGCTTCCGCAATTTCCACGCGCGGATGATCCAACCCCACCCAGTCCTCGCGGAGCATGGCGTAGACGCAATCGTCGACCCAATCTTCGTTCATGCGATAGCTCTTGCGAAAATGCGCTTCCAACCGAAAGCCGAGCCGCTCCAGCAGCCGGATGGACGCATGGTTGTCCGGATCGACGGACGCGGTGACCCGATGCTTGTTCCAAACGGCAAACGCCTGCCGCAGCACGGCGGCGACCGCCTCCGTTGCGTAGCCCTTGCCCTGATGCTCCGGCGCGAGGGTATAGCCAAGTTCCAGCTGCCACTCGTCGAGCGTATGCAGGCCGACGTCGCCAATCAGCGTGCCGTCGCGCAGGCATATCGCGAGTTGACGCCAGGTACTGGGGGTATTCGGCGGCACACTCTCGTTTTCGCGAAGAAACGCCTCGATTTCGGAATGCGTCTTTGGTTGAAACGATTGAAACCGGCAGACCTCCGGCAGCGAGCGGTAGCGAAAGAACGCGTCCGCATCCGATAGCGTGAGGAGGCGAAGGAAGAGACGTTCGGTTTGCAGTACTTCGGTAGAGTTCATTCTGCTATCTCCAAAACCGATTTGAACGGTTAGATTAATCGTTGATGGCTTCGATGCCTGCTTGTTTCAACTGCTCCAGATGATCCCGCATGGTTTGCAGCACTTCGGGCGAGTGCCCGACCCAGCCGAGCACCTCGCCGACCACGCGAATCGACTCCCGGGTGCGGTAGGAGCGCGTCGGGTTGCCCGGGAATCTCTGATCCGTCAGGTTGGGATCGTTCTCAAACGCGCCGGTTGGCTCCACGAGGTAGATGCGCCCGCGCGCGTCTCCCGCCGCAAGCTCCGCGCCCCACTTTGCGGCGTCCAGCGTCGCGGTCAGGTAGACGAAATTCGCCTTGTGCTCGCTGTAGTTCGAGCGAAAGCCGGGTTCGATGAGATCGCCGGGATGCAAATCCGACTTAGTTCCGTGGTAGAACGGGCCGGAATCGAGCACCGTAGCCTTATTCGGCGAAGCAGTGCTTTCTTTCTGGATGCTCTGGCCAGACAGCTTGTTTAGCCAATCTTCCGCCGAAACGACGCTGGCAAACGAACCATCGATCGCCGCCAGATAGGCGCGCTGCACCTGCAAGGCCGGAACCGTTTCGTTTGCCCAGCTCAGATTTCTAGTTGCGCAGGCGTCCCCGATGAGCGTGACCGGGTAGCCAAGATCCGCCGCGGCGCGAACGGTGGTATCGACGCACATATGCGTCATCATGCCGCAGATGACGAGTTCGTCCACGCCGGCCTTCGTCAACTGCTCCGCCAGATCGGTGCCCAGAAAGCTGTTTGGCTTGTGCTTCAGGATGACCGGTTCGCCGCCGACCGGCGCGGTATCGGCATAGAACTCCGCGCCCCGCGTATTCGGCAGAAAGAACGTTGCGGTGGGTTTGGTGCTGATGTGCTGCACGTGAAAGATCGGCCAGCCCTTGGCGCGAAACGCCGACAGGATCAAAAGCGCGTTTGCCGCCGCCTCGTTCGGGTGTACCAACGCGTGCCGACCGCCCGCGAAGTAGTCGTTTTGAATGTCGATCAGAACCAAACCGAGTAGCATGTCATGTTCCGCCTTTCAAGCTGATTGGTCGTCGTGTATGCAAACCATTTTCGGCAGAGGACGCCGCTGGTTCGACAGCAACTCTATTAGAGTTTGTCCACCATTCGTGCGACGAACGGGCGATGGACGCGAATCGCGCCCTTTGGGCAGAACTCCTGACAGCAGAAACAGCGAATGCAGGCTTGCCGGTTAATCTCAGCGATTCGGTTGCGAAGCGTTATCGCGTTTGCGGGGCAAACGCTCTTGCACTCTCCGCAGCCGACGCAGCCCGTTCGGTCGACCATTGGCGTGCTGGCAAACAGCTTTGTGAGCATCTTGGAAATCGTCGGGTCTTTCGAGCCCCAGAACTGGACGTCGTGCTTGGGGGTCAGCTGAAAATCGGGAATTACGAACGATTCCAGATCGCCAAATATGGTTAACCCGGAGACGTCGTTTGGCGCAAGAGCGCGTTCCACCGCCGCCTGAAGCGTTGGCACGTCGCAAGCGCCGAGGTTCATCAGGTGCGCACCCGCAATGTCCAGCGCGTGCGGATTGTACGACGCGAGAATCGCGCCCATATAGCGCGGGGTGCCGCCGGAAGGGCCGTTGCCCTCCATCGTCATCACCGCGTCGGCAATCGACAGGCGCGGCTTGCAGTATTCGCAGACGTCCACGAGCATATTGGCAAACGACGTATGCGTGCTGTAGCGATAGTGCGACTCGGACTTTCGCGTGCCGGGAATCGCGCCAAAGAGATTTTTGCAGGCGCCGGTATATGCCATCAGCCCGTGCGTTTTGAGTTTGCAGAGGTCGATGATTGCATCCGCTTTTAATAAATAGTCAGTTATTTGAAACTCCTTTGCCGAAACCGCCTCGGGAAAGGAGACGTCCCGCGTGGAGAAGTCCTCGTTGAGCTGCGCGCCCGCGTCCAGCACGCGGCGCATGCCGGTGGACGTGTAGATTTGCGTCAGGTAAGCCAAGTTGAACGGTCCGCCGGGACTGTCCCCGACGACGACGCTTGCGCCTTTTTCGATCAACAGTTCGCAGAGCGCAACGACCACTTCCGGATGCACGGTTGCCGCTTTCTCCGGCTTTTTGAGCATCATGAGGTTTGCCTTGACGGCAATCTTCATACCGGGGGTCACCCAGTCCAGCCCGTGGATGGGCGCGAGCGCTTCCAGCAGCGCGGCTTTGACCGCCGCGGGATCGTAGGTTTCGCAGCGCGCAATGGAGACTTCATTTGAATTAAAAGGCATGTTTGTACTCCAAATCGTAGGTTGGTTACGAGAATTATAGCATGAAACGAAGCTCGCGGGAAATGCCGCGAGAGCCGCATCCAGCGAAATAACTTGCTCATTATTTCGCGGATTGATAGAATAACAGTACTGATTTTCGCAATTCCTGTTGCGCCGGTACAGCCATCCGGTTCGAAAACAACACCAGATCGAGTTGAGAAGGGGCATGCCCTTGAAGCGAGTTCGCTCTGCGAAAAAAAGCATGATGCAATATTTTCTGACGCTGCTGCTCATTACGCTGCTGTGTCTGGTTTCCTATGGCGTGTATTCCATCTGGATGTACGAACAGCAGCTCATCTTCAGCAACCAGGCCGCGCTGGACGTATACTCCAACAACCTGATCTATGTGCTGGAGGATTTGACTTCGTTCAATCAGGACATGTACTCGACCGATACCGATTTTATGCTGCTTTCCAACAAGGCGGATCTCCTCTCGGACAAGGAGAAGATTCTGCCGGAATACAACCTGAGAAAGACCATTTCCAACCGCGTGCCAACCGCGGGTGCAATCTTTTTGTTCAATGAATCCCGCTCCGAGTTTTTTTATAGCTTTGGGCCCGATTTCCTCGGCGGAACGCTGACCCGCCCGATTATGGAGTTCATGAACGACATTCGACAATGGTGGCTGGAGCAGCCGCAGGGCGGCCTGATGCGCTGGCACGCGTATTCGACCGATCAGTACGTCCTTTTGATGAACGCCTACCGGCAGGGGGACATGTACGTTTGCTCCATTCTCGATCTCAACGCGTTCATCAGCCGCCACACGAAGGGAATCGACTCCATTGAATACTCGTTTTTCTCGAACGAGCGGGTGCTGACCAACGTGGACTATGTGGAGCGCGAGGGAATCACGCTGGAGCGGATTCAAACGGCGGAGACGCCGCGTTTTCCATACTTTTTTGTCGGCAACATCATCCAGTCCGACTATTATCCATCGTTCGGCATTGGACTGAGCGGCATCATGTCCACCCAGGGGATCTGGAGCTACTCGCGCATATCCGTCGTGCTGTTTCTGATTGCGTTTCTGGTGATCTGCACGCTATATCTCGTGATCTACGCGTTCATCAATCGGATTCTGATCTTTCCGCTGAATCAGATTACGCAGGCTTCCGAGCGCCTCGCAGGTTCAAACGAGATACTCACGCAGGAGCACGAGAATTTGCAGGAGTTTGCGACGATTCGGGAAGCGCTCAATCAGCTCGTGGAGCAAAAGGTGCAACTCGTGCAGGAAAACACCAGCAAGACCCAGGAGATTGAACACGCGCTTTTGCAATACTATCAATTGCAGACCCGGTCGCACTTCTTTTTGAATTGCCTCAAGAGCCTGTATAACATGTCCGAAAAGGGCGAAATGGACAAGATGAAGCTCATGATCCTCGCCTTTTCGAACCATCTGCGCTACGTGTTTCACGACAATCTGCTGCTCGTTACGCTCAAGTCGGAGCTCGACGAGGCGCAGGACTACTATCGCATTATACAGATGGATCGCGCGCGCCCGCTGCTACTCAACCTCGAGGTGGATCAAAGCCTGCTGGACTGCCGCGTTCCGCCGCTCGTGATTCAGACCTTTCTGGAGAACTCCTATAAGTACAACACGGACAGCCGGAAGTTCTTGCGGTTCAACGTGCAGATCGATCAGATTGAGATGGACGGCAAACCCTACATCCGCCTGCGGCTAAGGGACAACGGCGTTGGTTACAGCAACGAAACGCTCAAGATGCTGCTGGAGCCGGACGAGCAGTTTGAGCAGTATCACATTGGCATCAGCAACCTCAAGCGGAGGATGTCGCTGATCTATCAAAAAGACTTTCAGATTGCGTTCTTCAATGCGCAGGACGGCGGCGCCTGCTCGCTGATTTACCTGCCGCTGCGCCGCTGAGAAACGGAGGGAATGACACATGAATGTTCTGGTTGTAGACGATCAGATTTCGGTTCTGAGCGGCATTCTTTCCGGCGTGCATTTTCAGGAACTGGGCATCGACGAGGTACGCTCGGCGACAAGCGCCGAAGAGGCGCTGAACGTATTTCGGGAAATTCCGATTGACATTATGCTCACGGACATCGAAATGCCCGGCGAAAACGGACTGGAACTCAACCGCGCGGTGCAGGCGCAATACCCCGAGACGCTGCGGATTCTGCTGACCTCGCACGCGGAGTTTCGCTATGCGCAGGAAAGCATTAAGCTGGGTTGTTTCGATTATCTGCTCCAGCCCGCGCCATATGAGGTCATTGAGGACTGCTTACGCAGGGCGTTGCAGCAGTTCTACCAGCAGCGAAAACGCGCGCGGCTGCAGCAATACGGTCAACTGCTCGAAACGAACGAAACCGAGCTGATGAACCACGTGGTGACCAAGCTGTTTTCGCGTGTTCCGGAGGACGTGGACTCCTCGCTGGAGTTTCTCAACCAAATGGGGTATGCGATCCACAAGGACAAGCGCGTTCAGGTCGTGATCATCAACGTTCAGTCATTTCGAACGTCCAACGAACCCATCTTCTCCGAAAAGAGCATTCACAAGGCGATTTCCAACGCGCTGAAACAGGCGAATATGATCTATCCGGTGCTCAAACTCAGCACCCTGAACCGCTTTCGCCAGTTTGTGCTCGTTCTGTTTTCCGCGACGAACGAGGAGCTTTCGTTCTCGCCAGAGCAATATGAAACCTTCTTTGAAAAACTCTGCCTGGAGCTACCAAGCGAGGTGCTGAACTGCTACGTTGGCAATTGGGTCCGCTTTACCGATATGCGTGAAGAGATGAAGGTGATTCACCAGTACATCGACGAGAACATCAGCAATACGGCGGGCATCTACTTGACCTCTGGCGAGGGCATTTCCGCTGCGGTGTCGACGAATCTCGCGGAGAGCGCGGAGCGCTGGAAGACGCTTGTTGCGGGCGGACAAAAGCGCATTCTCGAATACGAGATTGAGGAATTTCTAAAGGATACGGAGCGAAAGAGCAAAAACAAGTTTCGCGCGCTCTGCGAACTGCACCAGCAGCTCACGCACATCTTCCTCGGGTTTCTCTACGAAAACAACGCGGACATGAGCGACCTGTTCAACGCGGAGTATACGTATACGGACTACATGGACAGCTTTAAGGACATCGACTCGCTGCGAAAGGGCGTTGCGTTCATGCTCAACGCGGTGGAGAAGATTCACAAAAGCAACATGCCAAAGAGCGATGTGGAGAAGGCGAAGAGCTTTATCGTCAACAACATGGCAAACCCCATTACGGTAAAGGACGTGGCCGACCACGTGAACTTGAGCGCGGAGTATTTTACGAAACTCTTTAAGCGCGAGACCGGGCAGAACATTAAGGAATACATTGCGCTTTCGAAGGTTTCGGCGGCAAAGGAAATGCTGGAGCACTCGAGCCTCTCGGTCGGCATGATCGCACTGGAGTTGGGGTATTCCTATTTTTCGCATTTTACGCAGGTGTTTAAAAAGTACGAAAACATGACGCCCAGCGAGTACCGCAGCAAGCATACGGGTTCATAAGTTATAAAAACTATAAAAAGAAACCGCGCGACTGTTTCCGGACAGACTCGCGCGGTTTTTTGTTGAAGTATATAAGGATTGACGGTTAATCCAGTCGGATCATATTTCCGCCGGTGCGCCCGCTCTCGTAGGCGGCAAAGAGCGCCCGCATGCTTGGTAGAACGGAGGCAGCGGAGACGGGGGACGGTGCGCCGGAGACAATGGCACCGATGAACGCGTCGACGACTCCGCTGTTGGTAATTGACTCGACTGAAATCTGCTCCGGCTCGGTTCCGGGACGGTAGAGCACGAGCGGCTCTTCGAAGGTTCGCATGAGTTCGATGGTGCCCAGCGTTCCGCAAATGCGGGTCGAGACGTCCGGCTTGCCATAGGCCGTCCAGGAAACGGTCAGGGTGCCGATTGCGCCGCCGCTGAGGCGGAAGAGACAGGCGGCGTTGTCGTCCAGCTCGATGCGTCCGCCGTCCTTGCTCTTTTTGTCGAGCGTATCGACCACGGCGCTGATGGCGACGATCTCCTGACCGGTTAAAAACCGAATGAGGTCGATTTTGTGCACGCCGAGATCGCCCAAAACACCGAGGCGTCCGGTCGACTTGCTCAAGAACCAGGAATTTGCGTCCATCGACGGCCCGCCGTGCGAAAAAGCGGCCTGGACGGTGAGAACGCGGCCGATGGTGCCGCTCGCGATCAACTCCTGCGCTTTGACGTGCGCGGCGTGGAACCGCTGGTTCTGCGCGATCATGAGGATATTCGTAGAGGCGTGTTCCGCCTCCGCCAACCGCTCGCACTCCTCCGGCGACACCGCCATTGGCTTTTCGCAGAGTACGTGCTTTCCCGCGCGGAGCGCGGAGATGGCGAGCTCCGCATGGGAACTGTTCGGCGTGAGCACGCAGACCGCGTCGAGATACGGGTCCGCGAGCAACTCTTCGGGCGTGGCATATGCCCGTCCGCCAAGGCCGGAGGCCAGTTCCTCAGCGACGGCGAGCGTGCGGTTGTAAAAACCCGCCAGACGCGCATTTGGGTTCGCCACGAGTTCGGGAATATGCCGCGTCCGCGCGATGCGCCCGCAGCCGAGAATGCCAACCTGTACCACGCCGTTTTGCATACTGCTCGTTATCATTTGCCGTTCGTTTCCAGCGAACGGATCACGTCCGCAATCTCCTGCGCCATCTTTTCGTGTGTCGCCATGGAAGGGTGTCCCGCGGCGCCAAATCCGTCCATGGGGTGCATCAGCCGGAAACGGTAGAGGTGAATCTTCGCGTCTCCGGTCTGCTGGCGATAGATTTCCATCGCGCAAACGATGTTATGCCAGAGATAATAGTTCATGCTGCCAAGCGCGCAGATGATCTGCGTGTCCGGCCCGTTGCAGGCGCGAACATGCCTAAGAAAAACGAGGTAATCGCGGTCGAACGCGGCCTCCTCGCCGTCCCCGCCAAAGAGCGTTGCATACGCGTCGTTCGTGCCGAGGTTGAGCACGACATAGTCGTTTTGCTTTGCGGCGAAATCCCAGCGGGAGAGATCGTTTCCTGAGCCGGATTTCTCCTGATGCGGACGGTCGGTGTAGGCGTAAAGCTCGTCCATGGCAAACGCGACCGGCCAGCTCTGGTGCTTGACCGCCGTGATGCCGGAGATGCAGACGCAGCTGACTTCCATGTTCAGTAGCTCTGCCGCGCGCGGCCCGTAGGCGAGTGGGCCGTCCTCCTCCGCAGAGAAGAAAGCACGATCGCGCTCCTTGCTGCCGTTGCCGAAGCCGCAGGTGATGGAATCCCCGACGAATTCGATTCGCTTTCGGGGCGAAAGCACCGGAGGAAGAATTTCGCCTTCCGCGGCCAGCGAACGAAGGCCGAGAAACGTTTTGTAGTTCTCCGTGCGTTTGAGCACGCGGATGCGGTGCGTCTCCGGTTGCTCACTCTGAAACAAAAGCCAGTCCTGCTCCGGCGCGGACACCTCAAAGATGCGCGCGGGTTCCGGCTGGTCGTCCAAGTAGACGGCGACCCACGGCCAGGTTTTGCGGCGGGGGGCGGTCTCGTCCCAAGGAACGCCTTCGACCTCTTCGCCAGACTCCGCGCAGAACCGCGCGGTAAGCTCGGTTCCGTGAAACTGAAAGGTGATTCCGCTGGCGCTCCAGTTAAAGTACAGCGCCTGCTGTTGCTCACTGACATACGTGCGGCCGAGGGGAAAGACCAACCCCGAAAGTTCCTTCCAACCGTATTCTTTCATCATGCGCTATGCCTCCCGAACGGCCGAGGCAGTCTCGACCAGATAGTTGTCCGCCGGATTCAGGCGGAGCTTTCGCGTTACGATTGCCAGCGCATTGTCCAGCAGTTCCAGCGTAAGCTCCGTTTCGAACCAGCCGTTCAGCCAGTGGATGCGGACGTTCAGCTGTTGTTCGTCGGAGAACCGCGCCGTCGCGGCGTATGCGCCTAGGCCGGGAAACGGCGTATCGACGATATACCGCGTGAGCGTGCCGTCCCAGACGGCACGCAGAACCGCGCCGGTACTGAGCGAAATCGTCAGCGCGTCGTCTGTAACGTCCAAACCAAAGGCGGAGATCGAACCATTCCGCTCCGGAGAACGAAACGCGGCAAATAAGTCCCCGCTGCCCGGCGGAGAAACGGCCATCCATGGGTCGAACACGCCCTCGTCCACGCGCCATAAACCGGCGAACGCGCGGTTCAGCGGCAGGCGGTTTGGCTCGTCGGACGGGAGATGAACCGAGGATTGCAGCGCTTGCAGCGCGGCGTAGTCCTCCGGCGCGGCGGGAAGAGGCTCGTCTGCAAGCTGCAACAGCAGGGTTTCGTAGAGCGTATCGAGCGTTTTCTGCGGGCCGGTCGGGGTGATTGCGCCCTCGTGCACCGCGACGACGAGATCCTTCTCCGGCCAGATGAGGCCGAACTGGCCCTGCCCGCCGTCAAAACGGAACACACCGGGAATGCTGCAGGCCCAGAGCAGGTAGCCATAGCCGCAGCGCCCGTCCTTTTCCTCCGGCGCATAGGGGTTTTCAATTTGCACGGAGAGCGCATTTTTCACAAAGTCTGGATCGAGTATCTGCTCCCCGTTCCAGCTTCCACCGTTGAGGTAGAGCTGCGCTAAGCGGAGATTATCTTCCGTCTTTGCGAATGTGCCGGGTTGGGCGTCGATTTGATTCGGGAATGTCAACCAGACGAACGACTCCGGATCGATGCCGATCTTACGAAACAGCCGATCCGTCAGATATTTTTTCATGTTCTGCCCGGTGGCTTTCAATACTGCCGCGCCGAGCAGGCATGTGCCGGAGGAGTTATACGCAAAACGCGTGCCTGGCTCATAGGCCATTGGCGTGCGAAAATAGTTGCCAATCCAGTCCCCGCTCATCGCGGGATGGTGCGCCATGCCGTTGGTCATGGTCAGCGCATGACGGACTGTGATGCGCCGCGTTTTGTCGGATAGTTCGATGCCGCGTTCGGCAATCTCGTCCGCAAACAGGCCGCAGAGGCGCGTGTCCAGCGAGAGCTTACCCTCGCGGATGGCGATGCCGATCGCCGTTGCGGTATAGCTCTTACCGAGCGAATGGTTGCAGTGCACCA
Source organism: uncultured Christensenella sp. (assembly GCA_964509485.1). Taxonomy (GTDB): domain Bacteria; phylum Bacillota; class Clostridia; order Christensenellales; family CAG-138; genus UBA7703. The sequence goes on along the minus strand of CAZDXW010000006.1, from coordinate 30,054 downwards.
ATTCCGGTTCGTAGGGCGACCACCAGCACTCGGCAAACACCTTGCCGTGCCGCGCGGCGACAAAGCCGTTCATCGTGGTTTGGTCATGCTCCAGCGCGCGGATGCAGGCCATGACCTGACGGCTGGAGACGCCAATTTCCTCCGGCGCGCAGCGCGGAAACGAGTGCTTCGTCATAGGAGCTTCTCCTTTCGACCGGCAAAATAGAAGTAGACCATTGCCAAAAGAATCAGGCAGCCGCAAAAGCTAAAGACAAACCGGTATCCGGGAACGCCCGCAATCTGCGCGAGCATCGCGCCCGCAACCATTGGCCCAAAGCCCTGCCCAACGTCGCCGCCGAGAAAATAGGTGCTGGTGGCGACGCCGCTGCGCTCGCGCCCGACGTAGTTGATGCAGCCCGCCTGCAGAGAAGGTTGGGCGGCGCCTTGCCCGATGGCGCGGAGCAGGCAGGTGAGCAACACGAGCCAGATGGTGCTGCTAAACCCAAGTAGAAACATGGATATCGCGGTGAGCAGCATGCCGGGAAAGACCGTATAGCGAATTCCCTTGGAGTCCATGAGCTTGCCCGCGACGGGGCGAACCAGAAACAGAAAGACGGCGTAGACGGTGAAATAGATGCTGATGCCCTTGATTCCCTGCGCGTCCGCAAACAGCACGAGGTAGGAAGCGATAATGCCGTTTACAAAGGAGAGCGTGGAGTAGGGGAGCGTAAAGAACAGGGCCTTCGGTTCAAAAAAGTCGCGAAGTTGAATCTTGTGCGGTTCCGCCGGGGGAGCCTTGGGGCTTAGATTTTTGATAAACAGTAGAAAGACGCAGGTCAGCGCGGGCAGGGCGGCGGCGGTCAGAAAGGTGGCCTGCATGCCCGCCGCGTCCGCAATCGCGAGGCCGAGACCCGGCGCGCACGCGGTGCTGATGAGCTGACTGATGCCCATATAACCGATTCCTTCGCCCATGCGATCCTTCGGGATGAACCGGATGATCAGGGAAACCTGAACGGTACTGCCGACGGCAAACCCTAAGCCGCTGCAAATACGGAAGAAGAAAATCAGAGGAATATTCCTGGTAAACGCAAAGCCAATTAACCCGACCGCCATCAGCACGTTGCTTGCCAGCAGAAGACGGACGTTGTTGAGACGGTCCGCCATCAGCCCGCAAAACGGACGGCTGAACAGCGAGGTCAGGGAAAACAGACCGACGATGATGCCAGCGAGCGCAATGGTGGTGCCGATGCCGACCAGATATTTGGATAGAATCGTCGCTACCATGAAGAAGGAAAACGAGCTCAACGTGCTGATTACGAGTACCAGAATATACGACGAATTCCAAAGCTTAGTTGGTTCCTGCGGCGTGTTTGTTTGTTCCATAGACAATACCTTTCAAAAAACGAGGGCACAGGGTGCCCTCGTTTTTGTTCAAACCAGTAGTTTCCTGTTATTTCGCGGCCAGCCAAGCATCCAGCTGCGTCTGCTTTTCGGCAATGACCTGTTCGATGCCGGCGTCACGCAGCGCCTGCTGGAAGACCGGCAGCACTTCGTCAATGTTGACTTCGCCGTTGATCAGCGGCAGATAGTACTGCGCGATGACGTTGCTGCAAGCGGTGATCTGGTCCGCAACCGGCGAGCTGTCGAAGGTGAAGCCGAGCGCCAGCGAGTTCTTCGCGGCCTTGTTGGAATCGGCCATCATCTGCCACATATTGTCGGGCTGATAGTACCAAACCGGGCAGCCGGAGGAGTTGGGCAGGTTGTAGGATGCGCCAAGACCGGTCCAACCGCAGTTCGTCATGTCCTTGCCTTCGGGGAAGCGGACATAGCCCTTGTCGTCCACGACGTAGTTTTCGCCTTCAATGCCGTTGCCGAGCAGGTTGGCGGCTTCCGCGTTCGTGTAGAAGACCTTGAGTACGCGCATGGCGGCTTCCTTGTTCTCGCAGAAGCTCGTGATGTGCCAGAGGTAGGTGGTCGCGTTGCCGGTGGTGATCAGCGAGTCGCCCAGCTGCGTGCCGACCATGTTGTCGCCGTAGGTCTGCTGGAGGTTGGCTTCGTAGATCCACTCGTCGAGGTTCCAGCAGTAGCCGGGGGTGCCTTCCGTGATGCCGAACTGAACGCTCATCAGCGTCGGGTTCGTGTTGCTCATGGCGTCCGGATTGATGATGCCGTGGTCAACCCAGGTCTTGACGTTGTCGAGCAGGTTGAGGAAGTAGTCGGACTCATAGTAGTTGACCACCTGCGTGCTGTTGAGCGGGTCGGTCAGAACGCCGAGGAAGTTGGTGTCTCCGAGGTAGTCGATGTCCTTCGGAATCCAGTAGGTCTGCGTTGCGCCGGGGACATAGTACTTGTCCGGATTGGCGTCCTTCATCGCGATCAGCGCGGTGGTGACGTCGTCCAGCGTTTTCACCGTGGACCAGTCGATGTTTGCGGCCTTGGAGGAGCCTTCCTTCACGATGTAAATCATCGGGGAGGAATACGGGCCGTAGGAGGGCAGGCCGTAATACTGGCCGCCGATCTGGGCGCACTCGAGCACGCCGGGTACATCGGAGAACAGGTCGAGGATGCCCTGACCGTCGGACGCCAGCAGGTCGTTCAGCGGAGCGAGCTGACCGTTGGCATACAGGGTGCTCATCGGCATGTACCAGAACGACGAGAAGATGTCGATCGAGTCTTCGCCGCCCGTGAGCATGAGGTTGAACTGCGTGTTCATGCTGGAGAAGTCAACCGGAACGAGGTCGATCTCGGCGCCGGCTTCTTTGCGCAGAATTTCGTTCAGCGCGGCTTCAATCTTTGCTTCGGAATCCGTTGCAAAAATTCTCGTGTACGCCATGCGGATGACGGGATACGTTCCGTCGGTCGCGGCGGCGTCCGTCGTGGCTGCTTCGGCGGCGGGCGCTTCGGTCGCTGCGGCGGGTGCAGCGGGGGCAGCGCAAGCGCCGAGCATGCCGACAAGCAGAAGCATTGCCAGGATCGCCAATAGGGCTCTGTGCTTTTTCATTTTTCTCTCTCCTTTTGATTTTTCAACGGGATGACATGTGTTCGAAATGAGGCAGAACGCCTCTGACAATGTGATCATAGCAAAGCGGAGAATTCGCCCGCCATCACTTTTCTGGCTCTTTTTATCACATTTCCGATCATATTCCGATTATGTTCGACAACACTTATGGCGATAAGTGCAGCATTACATAATTATATAGCAAACGGCGTTTGAAACAAAATATGTCGAAAGTTTCGCGTCCGGCTCCAGAAAAATAACAAATCCCATCGGAATTTTGATAGTTCGGGGCATTTCTTTTTGCTACCATTTGTTTAGGAAGCTGTAAGTATGGCACATCTGACTTCAGCCCTTCACGGAGGATGCTCAAATGGAAAAACGAACAAAGACGTCGAATAAACAGGTGGTCTCTCCTTCGGGCGAGGCGTATCTGCGCATGAGAAGACGTCGAAAGTTTCTAAGGTTCCTGCCGCTGTATCTTATGATTCTGCCGGGCGCGGCCTATTTGATTATCAACAATTATCTGCCAATGGCGGGCTTGGTGATCGCGTTTAAAAAGATCGACTACTCGCTTGGCATCTTTCAGAGTCCCTGGGTCGGGCTAAAGAACTTTAAATATCTCTTTAGCAACAACGACGCTCTTCTGGCGCTGCGGAACACGGTTCTCTATAATTTAGGGTTCATTTTCTTTGGGAATATATTGGCAATCGTCGTTGCCATTGCGCTGGACAGCGCGCGCAACAAGTTCTTCAAGCAGACGAGTCAGGTGATCTTTCTGATTCCGTTTCTGCTGTCCACCGTTATCGTCAGCTACATTGCGCTGGCGTTTCTGAATCCGAGCAACGGCTTTATGAATAACACAATTCTGCCGCTGTTCGGCGTGGAAAACCCGATTAAGTGGTACAACGAGTCGAAATACTGGCCGGTGATTCTGAACATTGTGTTCCTCTGGATGTCGTTTGGCTACAGTTCGATTCTCTATTATTCCACCATCATCGGCATTGACAAAACCTATTACGAAGCGGCGGTTGTGGACGGCGCCAGCGTATGGCAGCAGATTCTGCACATCACAATGCCGGGGCTTAAACCGACCATCATTACGCTGGTGCTCCTCGCGGTCGGCCGAATCTGCTATTCGGACTTTGGTCTATTCTACCTGATTCCGCAGCACAGCGGACTTCTCTATGCAACGACGCAGACGGTGGATACCTTCGTATATCGTGCGCTGTTGGAACTCAACGATGTTGGACGCTCCTCCGCCGCGGGCTTCTTGCAGTCCATCTTCGGATTCATACTCGTGTTCGGCGCAAATTGGCTTGTCACCAAGCTGGACAAGGAAAGCGCCCTGTTTTAAAGGGGGAATGGAAGCATGATTAACAATAGTAAGGTCTATAGTTTCTTCGTCAACGCGTTTCTGGTCGTGTTGATTGCGGCCTGCGTGATTCCGTTCTGGCTGCTGTTTGTCGGATCGGTGACCTCCGAGGACTACCTGATTCAGCATGGCTACTCGCTGATTCCGAAGCAGTTCAGCTTTGCTGCGTACAACTACCTCTGGGAAGCGAAGGACTCCATTGCCCGGGCGTATCTGATGAGCGTTGTCATCGCGGGCATCGGCGTGTTGGGTAACCTCGTGCTGACGGTACTGTTTGCGTACCCGCTGTCGCATAAGGACCTGCCGGGGCGCAGCGTGATTTCGTTTTTCCTGTTCTTTACGATGCTGTTCAACGGCGGTCTTGTGCCGACCTACATGGTGTATACGAACCTGATCAACGTTAAGGACACGCTCGCGGGCATGATTGTGCCATATCTATTGATGAACGCGTTCTTCGTGATCATTGTGCGAACGTACTTTACCACGAACATTCCCGGAGAGGTGCTGGAGGCGGCGCGAATTGACGGCGCGGGCGAGGTGCAGAGCCTGCTCAAGATCGTGCTGCCCATGAGCAAGCCCATCCTCGCGACCATCGCGCTGATGACGCTGATCTCCTACTGGAACAACTGGACAAACGGTATCTACTTTTTGACTACGCGGACGGATTTCTACGGCATTCAGAACTACCTCAACGACGTGATGAACAAGGCCGCGTTCCTTCAGACACATATGAATGGCATGATTAACGCAAAGAGCGTGCCCAACATCAGCGTTCGAATGGCAATTGCCGTCGTTGCGGTGCTTCCGCTGCTGATTGCGTATCCGTTCTTTCAGAAGTACTTCGTCAAGGGCATTACGCTCGGATCGGTTAAGGGCTAACAATGTTGATCTGCATTCCGCTGAACGAAAAAGATCATACGCGACCATCGCGTGCAGCGGAGGGGGCCTTCGGCTGTTTTAAAAAGCAGTCTCTGATCCTGCGGGTCAATCGAGCGAAGAAGTTCTTTTCCAGCGTTTGTTTCCGAAAGGCAACCACAGAACCCAAGTATTAAAGACTCGCCATCGACCTGGCTGTAGGAGAGAGGATGTTTGGCGCGGCGGGCGTTCGAGAACGAGCGTCGAGCGCCCGCTGCGCCGCATCGATCACCACGGTAGAACAACCGAATCCCACTTTCTTTTTACCGAAAAATGAAAACGATTACAAAACGGTTTTTCTCGAAGATCATCAATCAATCTAAGGGAGCGTTTCATGAAAAAAGTCGAAAACAAGATCATGCTGATTACCTACGCCAACACCATGGGCGAGAACCTGTCCGCGTTGGATCGGGTGCTTGCGCGCCATTTTCGCGGCGTGTTCGGCGGAATCCACGTGCTGCCGTTCTTTCCCTCTTCGGGCGACCGCGGATTTGCCGTGATCCACTACGACGACGTTGACCCCGCGTTTGGCACCTGGGAGGACATTGACCGCCTCGGCGAGCAGTACTACCTGATGGCGGATTTCATGCTCAACCACGTGTCCATTCGCTGCGCTGAGTTTCAGGACTATATGAAGCGCGGAGAGGATTCCCCATACAAGGACATGTTTATCCATTGGGACAAGTTCTGGCCAAACGGCGAGCCGACCGAAGCGGAGCTTGAGGTGATGTATCGCCGCAAGGAAAAGGGTCCGTACTTCGAGTTCGTGCGGGACGACGGCAAACGGGTTCGCCTCTGGAACACCTTCTTTCAGGAGCAGGTGGACATCGACCCCTACAGCCAGGCGACGCAGGACTACTACGAGCGAAACCTCGGTCTGCTGGCAAAGCACGTGCCGCTGATTCGGTTTGACGCGTTTGCCTACGCTTCAAAAAAGCCGGGCACCTCGTGCTTCTTTGTCGAACCGGAGATTTGGGACGTGCTGGACATCGGCATGAAGCCGCTGAAAGCGACCGGAACCGAAATGCTGCCCGAAATTCACGAGAACTATACGATTCAGCTCAAGATGGCGGACAAAGGCTACTGGGTCTACGATTTTGCGCTGCCGATGCTGCTGTTGCACGCCCTTCTGACCGGGCGCACGAACCGGCTGATCCACTGGCTGAATATCTGCCCGCGTAAGCAGTTTACCACGCTGGACACCCACGACGGAATCGGCGTTGTAGACGTTGCGGGGCTGTTGACCGACGAGGAGATCGATCTCGTGCGCGAACGCGTGGACGAAATCACCCGCCCCGCGCAGCCGTATATGAAATTCCCGAGCATGATCAAACTTTCCGGCAAGCAGGCGCAGCGGTATCAGCTCATGTGCAGCTACTATTCCGCGCTGGGTGAAGACGACGCGGCGTATCTATTGGCGCGCGTGGTGCAGTTCTTTGCGCCGGGCATTCCGCAGGTGTATTACGTTGGCCTGCTCGCTGGGGAGAACGACATTGAAGCGCTCAAGCGCGGCGAGGAGCCGAGAAGTATCAACCGCCACAGCTATACGGAGGCGGAGATTGAGCAAGCGGTACACAAGCCCAAGCTGCAGGTGCTCTATCAGATCATGCGTTTTCGCAACACGCATTCCGCGTTCAACGGTGCTATTTCGATTGAACCGGACCATGCGGATGGGGCACTGACCGTCGCCTGGCAAAACGGATTGCAGCGGGCTGCGCTGCATGCGGACTTTGCGAGCAAGGCCTTCCGCATTACCGCCACAGATGGAACAAACGAACGCGTATTCTTTTCGCAGGGGGAGGATGTTCATGGGTAATATCACACTGCCGCTGATCTTTCAGGACGGCATGGTGCTGCAACGCAGAAAGCCGATTTGCGTCTGGGGGTCCGCACCGGAGGGCAACCTCGTGACCGTTCGCCTCGCGGGGGAAACCGCGCTAGCGGTCTCGCGAAACGGGGTCTGGAAGGCGTATCTACCGCCGATGGAGGCGGGCAGCGGCCTGATGCTGACGGTGTTTGCCGGGGACAATACGATTGCGATTGAGGACGTTGCCATCGGCGAGGTTTGGCTCGCGAGCGGGCAGTCCAACATGGAGTTTTTGCTGCGGGACGACGCGGACGCCGAAGTGGCGATGCAGATCGACTGCCCGGAGATGCGCTGCTTTGAGGTGCCAAAGATTTCCTACGCCGGGCAGGAAAACGACCGGGATTATTCCGAGGTTGGCGTCTGGCGAAAGGCGGTCGGGGCGGAAGCGCGCTATTTTTCCGCTGTCGGGTTCTACTTTGCGCAAAAGCTCTACAACGAGTTTCATGTGCCGGTCGGCATTCTCAACTGCACCTGGGGCGGAACCTCCGCGAGCGTATTCACCGCGCCGGAATATCTGACCGGACGGTTGCGGTTCTTTCTGGATCGAGCGAGCGAGGCGCAGGCTTGCATCGATCCCGCGACGGAGTTGGAACGCTTTCAGGCAAACCAGCGGATGATCGATTCGCTGCCGTTTGACAACAGCGTGCCAAACCTCGCGCCCATTGACCCGGACGAATCGATGAAGGCCGCGATGGCGCAGATGGACGCGCTGCATCTTTCGCAGTATTCGCCGTTTCGTCCGTGTGGACTGTATGAAACCATGCTGAAAACGGTTGCGCCGTATTCCGTAAGCGGGGTCATCTGGTATCAGGGCGAGTCGGACGAGCCGTTTATGGAGTTGTACGAGGAGCTGATGCAGGCGATGATCACCTGCTGGCGCGATCTTTGGCATGAACCGCTGCCATTTTTGCAGGTGCAGCTGACCACGTTCGAACGAATGGTGGAACCGCTCAACTTCGTTCCCATTCGCGCGGCGCAGGAAAGGTTGACGCATTCCGTCGACCGGGTCTGGCTGGTCTGCTCCATGGACGCGGGCATGCGCTACGACGTGCACCCAAAGCACAAGCGGCCCATCGGCGAACGGCTGGCGCTACAAGCGCTAAGCAAGGTCTACGGGCGCAGCATCCTCGCGGATTCGCCCTCGGTAGAGGGCGCGCGCCGCGAAGGCTCGACCATTCGAATTCGTTTTGCCAACAGCGGGGAAGGGCTGTTCTGCCGCGGCGCATACCCGGAAACGCTGGACGTTTCGGTGAACGGAGCTGCTTTGGAGGCGTTTTCCGCGGAGGTTCGCGACAACGAGCTCTTGCTTTCCGCGCCGGAGTTGGCGCAAGGGACGGTTGCGGTTTCGTTCTGCCAGCGGCCCTACTGCGCGGATAATCTCTACAACAGCGCGGGGCTGCCGATGCTGCCGTTCGTCTGCACGATTGAATAATCGATCTACAAAAACAGGAGGCCAACATGTCCATTCTGCAATACACGTTTGAAAGCGAATGTCTCAACAGCAACACGCAGATCACCGTGATTCTGCCGGACAAGCCGCGCGCCGTCACGCCCGCGGACTTCTACTCGAGCGGGCGGAAATACAAGGTGCTCTGGCTGCTGCACGGCACCTTTGGCGACCACACGGACTGGGTGCGCAAGACAAACATCGAGATGTATGCCACGGAGAAGAACCTCGTGGTGGTGATGCCCAGCGCCTTGAACTCGAACTATTCCAACTGGAACAACTGCATGCTGGGTTACCGCATGTTCGATTTTCTCACGGAAGAGCTCATGCCGCTCGTCTACGGCTGGCTGCCCGTTTCAAGCAAGCGCGAGGACAACTTTATCGCGGGGCTGAGCATGGGCGGACGCGGCACGATTAAGTTCGCGGTGAACCATCCGGAGAAGTTCGCGGCGGCGGCGGTGCTCTCCGCGGCGCCGATGGATATGTCCGGCATGGGGCCGGACAACGCATGCCCAATGCTGAACACAAACAACGAGCGCATGGCAAACACGCTCGCTAATGCGGGCGGGCTGGATGCGTTTTTAAACTCAAACGAGAATGTTTGGGCAATCATCGATCGCCTCGCGCCCACCGGCAAGCTGCCACGGCTCATGTTTGCCTGCGGGCAGGAGGACACGATGCTGTATGAGTTCTATAAAAAGTTTCAGCAGCACGCCGGGGAGATCGGCCTACAGGCGCACTGGTTCGAGCTGCCGAACTACCGGCACGAATGGCGCTTTTGGGATTTGGCGATTCAGGAAGCGCTCAAGTTTTTCGGTCTGACCGAAGAGGGCGGCAACCCGTATTGATCTGACGTGTTTTATTTAGTCGCATAACAACTAGGAGGAAACGACCTTGGCCTATTTTGAATTTAACGCACTCTCGGTGGTGCTCTGCGGTTCGTTTGCCGCGCGGGTGTTCCTGCCGGAGATGGACAAGCTGCAGCTCGACGACGCGAAGCACACGAAGAAGTACCCCGTGCTGGTGCTGCTGCACAGCGAGGGCGGCGCCGCGGTGGACTGGCAGACCACGCCCGCGGAACGCTGTGCAAAGGAGCACGGCATCTTCATTGTCGCGCCGGACGTTCAGCATACGCTCGGCACCAACATGGAATACGGCCCGAAGTACGAAAACTTCGTCAGTGGCGAACTGCTCGCCATCTGCCGAAACATCTTTCCCGTATCGGCCAATCCGGCGGAAACATGGATTGGCGGCGTCGGTACCGGCGCATATGGCGCGGTGAAGACCGCACTGGAACACCCGGACGTGTTTTCCAAGGCGTTCTCGCTCAACGGTGTGCTCGATATGGGCGCGGTGATTCAGCGGGCGCTTGCGGGCGAAGACACCGGTATCTATCATGACGCGGCTTCGTTGGGGGCGGTCTTTGGCAAGCTGGAAGGCTTTGCGGGCGGGGAGAACGATCTATATACCCTTGCAAACAGACCCGCACGGAGCAAGTTTCTCTTCGTTACCGAGGAGGATTACGCGCACCGCCAAGAGAGCGTTCTGCTCGCGGAAAAGCTGGGCATTTCCGCCGAACAGGTACGGTTGCTCGCGGGCGCGGACTGCCACAGCCTGCAACACAGCCTGCCGTTTGCGGTTCGCTGGGCAATTGCGGGGAAGGAGGGCAAGTAACATGGCAAACATTCGACTGTACTACTATTCCGAAGCGCTCCGAATGAAGGTTGGCGTGAACGTGATCCTGCCGGAAAACACCTGGGGACATTCGCTGGCGGATCGTCCGGAGGGCTATCGTTACCCCGTGCTTTGGCTCCAGAGCGGCGGCGGGTTTGACTATACCGACTGGCAGCGCTATACCGCGATTGAGCTCTATGCGGCGGAGGCGGGCATTGCGGTTGTTTGCAGCGGAACCTACTGCTCCGGCTATATGGACACCGTGCACGGCAACTTCAAATACTTTACCCAGCTCTCCATCGAAACGCCGCGCGTGGTGCGCCACCTGTTTCCGCTTTCGGAGGACCCGGCAAAGAACTACATCGCGGGCTTCTCGATGGGCGGCTACGGCTCGCTGAAGTGGATGCTGCGCGATCCGGAGCAGTTTGCGGCATTTGGCACGTTCTCCGGCAACAAGAACGCAATTGACTTTGTTCCCGAGGTGGAGGACAACACGGAAAGCTTCTTCATGTTTGCCAGCGCGTTTGGCTGCAAGGCCAACGTGGAAAACACGGAAAACGACATCGCATACATGATCAAGAAACAGAAGGAAGCCGGAAAACGCTTCCCGAAGGGCTACATGGCGACCGGTCAGGAGGACACGCATTACGAGGGCAACGTGGAGTACATGGAAAAATACCGCGCGCTGGGGCTTGAGTTTGTCGAAACCATTGACCACGGGCACCACAACTGGGAATACTGCGACCGCCACGTGAAGAAATTCATCGACTGGCTGGAAATTGAAGACACGTTCAAGCGATTGAGCGAGTAAGAAAATGGAGAGAGCAACTATGAAACAGATGCGAACACTATTGCACCCCGGCACGCCGGACGACGACAACCGGGACTACCTGCCGGAGCGAATTCAGGGCAGCGACATCGTCGTCAACGAAAACGGAAACAACTCCCAGCCCTATCCGGAACGGCTGAAGAAATTTCAGGAGGATCTGACCGGAACCGGCGCCATTGACACGTGGTTTGAATATGTGCCTAGCACGTATGACCCGGCGAAGAAAACGCCGCTCGTCGTCTCGATGCACGGCGGGCTGATGACCGGCTGGGGGCAGGCGATCTATACCTCCTGGACGATCCTCGCGGAACAGCACGGCTTTCTCGTTGCGTTTCCAAACGCGACGACCGGACGCGTATGGTGCGTGGAGTGGGGACGCTGGAGATTTGACGACGGTGTAGCTGAGCACGAGGAAGCGCCGGGCGAAATTCCGACGTTCTCGGAGGATATTTCGCAGAATCACGATTTGAGCATGGCGCGCGCACTGATTGCGAAGATGAAACAGAAGTACAACGTGGACGAGGAACGCGTGTTCATGCAGGGCATGTCCATGGGCGACCTGATGACCTCGCTGTTTGCGCGAAACTTTGGCGACGTGCTCGCGGGCGCGGCGGGTTCCGGCTGCGCAACGTTCCTTTCGAAGTTGTTTACGCCGGAAGGGGAGATTGTCAACCAAGCGGGGCATCTCGACGTGTGGCAGTCCCGGCCGGAGCTCAACGACATTCCGCCGGACAAGCTCGAAGCGCTCAACGTCAACCGCTACAACCGCTATTACTGGATGCGCATCAACGAGTGCGCGCCGATTCCGCAGATTCGCATCGTCGGCGAGGACAACTTTGCGTTCTATCAGGGCAAGAAAGCGGATTTGACCTACCTGGACATCAAGAACCGCGACCACGGACAGACGTTTGACGACGCGGCGCTGGTTTGGAACTATCATTTTTCCGGCACGCGGCGCAAGTCGGACGGCACCATTGTCCATTATACGTCGAACCTGCCGCGCGAGGGCGACTCGTTTGCCATTGCGGCGGCGAGCGATTGCGCCTACGCCTGGTTTGACAACGGCGTTATGCCAATGAACACGAAGGCCGTGCTCTGGCAGAAGTTGAAGTACCACGGGCTCAACGGCGGGCAGGCCGTCCGCGGCGAGTATCTCTGCGTGCCGCTGTCGTTTTTGAGCAAGACCTTTGGCGCGAAGTACGAGCCTTCCGCCGATACGCTGACCGCCGTGGTCAAGCTGCCGGACGGCAGAACGCTCCAGTTTGCGCGCGGCAGCATTGGCTGCGTAATCGACGAGAGCCTGCGCAGCATGTATTGCGAGGCGCTGCATCGCGACGGGGAGCTGCTCGTTTCCATCGAATGGTTCTGCCGCTACCTGTTTGGCTCCGCGGTTTCGGTTTGCGACGGCGTTGTCTACGCGACGGATCATTTTTCCGAGCTTTCCGCGAACATGGCGGATCTGATTCGCGATATGCTCAAAGACGGTGGCAAATTGAGCGACTACGAACGAATTCCAGCAATCATAAAATAACGGTTGGAGGAGCATATGGATTTTCGAGTAAAACTGCGCGCCGGTACGCCGGACGACGACAACAGAACCTACCTGCCGGAGGCGATTAAGGGCAGCGACATGGTGGTCAACGAAAACGGCAACAACTCCCAGCCCTATCCCGAACGGCTGATCGAGTGCCGCGGCGTGATTGCCGACGGGTTGGAGGATGTTTGGTATGAATACGTGCCCGCGAGCTACGATCCTTCCAAGAAGGTGCCGCTGGTGGTTGGCAACCACGGCGGGCTGATGACTGGCTGGGGGCACGCAATCTACACGAGCTGGACGATGGTTGCCGACCGCGAGGGGTTCATCTGCGTGTTTCCAAACGCGCATTCGCTGCGGATGTGGATTGTCGAGGGCGTGTTTGACGACTTTGACCCCGCCGCCGCGCCCGACCTGCCGATCCAGAGCGTGCCGAAGGACTATCGGGACAACCACGACCTCAAGTTCCTGCGCGGGCTCATTGAGCGCATGAAGGAGAAATATAGCATCGACGAAGGACGCATCTTCATGCAGGGCATGTCCATGGGAAACCTGATGACGGATCAGTTCGCGCGCTATTATGGCGACATTCTCGCGGGCGCGGCGGGCAGCGGCGGGCCTTCGCGGCTGAACTTACTCTTCGACGAGCAGGGCAACCTCAAGAATCAGGGCGGGCACCTGCCCGTTTGGCACTCGCGCCCGGAGAAGAACGGCACGCCGCCGGGCAAGAACTACAGCGAGTATACGACCAATAAATACAACCGCTTCTACTGGATGAAGCTCAACGAGTGCGATCCCATTCCGCAGATCAGCGTCATTGGCGAGGACAACTTTGCGTTCTACAAAGGCAAGAAGGCGGATCTCGTGTACCTCGACATCAAGAATCGCGACCACGGGCAAACGCTCGACGAAGCGTTCCTTTATTGGGATTACTTCTTCTCCGGCACGCGGCGTGAAAAGGACGGAACGATTGTCCACACCGAGAGCATTCTGCCCCGCGTGGGGGACAAGTTCGCGCTCGCGTTTACGGAAGGTTGTTCAACCGCCTGGTTTGAAAACCGCGTTTGCGATCTGACCACGCCGGTGGTTCGCTGGCAAAAGCTCAAGTACCACGGACTCAACGGCGGCGTGAAGGTGCGCGGCGAATATCTCTGCGCGCCGCTGTCGTTTTTGAGCAAGGTGTTTGGAGCAAAGTATGAGCCTTCCGCCGACACGCTGACCGCCGTGGTCACGCTCAAGGACGGTCGCGTGCTTCAGTTTGCGCGCGGCAGCATCGGCTGCGTGATTGACAACGATCTTAGGAGCATGTATTGCGAAGCGCTGCATCGAAACGGCGAGCTGCTCGTTGGCGTGGAGTGGTTCTGCAAGTACCTGTTTAACCTGCAGGTCAGCGCGAGCAACGGGGTTGTGTACATTACGGATCACTTTGCGGAGCTCTCGATCTTTCTGGCGGATCTGATCAAGGACCTGCTCAAGGGCTGCCCAATGCCGAGCGATTTTCGGCAGATTAAAGATCAGGAGCCCGTGGAGTAAACGACCTGCGCTTAGAAACAGCCGCAGATTAGCGGCGGAGGCGGCTTACGTGGTAAACATTAAGGATGTTGCGCGCCGCGCGGGCGTTTCGACGGCGACGGTCTCCCGCTATATGAACCAGCGGGAGATCGTTAGCCCTCGGGCGCAGCGGCGCGTGGCCGAGGCCATAGCGGAACTTCGATACGAGCCAAACCCGATGGCGCGCGCGCTGCAAACGCAGAAGAGCGGCATCATCGGACTGGTGGTGCCGGTGGTCGACTACGCGTTTTTCAGCCGCTTGACGGACGCGGTGGAGCGCGCTTGCAGCCGCAGCGGCTACAAACTGATGCTCTGCCAGTCCGCCTACAGCGACACGAAGGAGCTGGAGATGGTCAGCCTGCTCAAGGCGAACAAGGTGGACGGCATTTTGCTTTGCAGTCGGCTCGGCGACGCTTCGCTGTATACCGAGAGCGATTTTCCGATCATCAGCATCGACCGCGAGCTGGAAGGCGTTCCCTCGGTTATGGCGGACAATTTCGGCGGCGGCGTGCTGGCGGCGGACGCGCTCTACCGCGCGGGCAGCCGGCACGTTCTCGTGCTGACCACCGAGGTGCCGGAATACATGGCGATGTACCAGCGGCAGAACGGGTTCCGCGCGGAATGCACTTCGCGCGGAATGGAATACATCGAATGCATTCTAAACGACGTCAACTTTGGCCCGGAGGAAACAGAGCGGATCCTCGCGCAGATGGAACAGCATCCGGAGATCGACGGTGTGTTTGCGCTCGGCGACCTGATTGCCGCGGGATTTCTGCATATGCTGCTGCAACAGCCAGATTCGCAACGGAAGCGCTTGCCGCTCGTCGGGTTCGACGGGTTGGACGTCTCCCGCTTGTTTGAGTTTTCCACCGTTGCGCAGCCGATTCAGAAGATGGGGCAACTGGCGGTGGAACTGCTGATTTCGCGCATCAACGGCAACCCCGTTCCGCAGCGGTCCGCGCTGCCGGTGGAGTACATTGAACGAAAGAGCACAACCAGCATCCGCGCACCGCGAGCGAGCGACACCGCGCGATAGAAAGGGTTCTATGCAAGGCAAGATTTCCGTATTGGCAGGCATGCCAAACGATGCAAACCGCGACTACCTGCCAGAGGCGATCTATGGCAGCGACATGGTGGTCAACGAAAACGGCAACAACTCGCAGGTTTACCCGAAGCGCCTGACGGAGCACCGCGGGCAGATTACGGACGACGGGCTGGAGGACGTTTGGTACGAATACGTACCGGAAAGCTACGATCCCGGCAAACCGACGCCGCTTGTCTTCTCCATGCACGGCGGACTGATGACCGGCTGGGGGCAGTGCATCTACACCTCCTGGTCGTTGGTGGCTGACCGCGAGGGATTCATTTGCGTGTTTCCAAACGCGCACGACAAACGCATGTGGATGATCGAGTGTGACCCCGAGACGCTGGACGAGGTGACGAAACCCGCGCCGCCGGGCATTCCTTCGCTCAACCGCCCGACGGGAACCGTAGAGGAGTTTCACGACGTAAAGCTCGTGCTCGCGCTGCTGGAGCGCATGAAACAGCGCTACAACGTTGACAAGGGTCGCGTGTACATGCAGGGCATGTCCATGGGGGACTGCATGACGAGCCAGGTTGCGCGCTATTGCGGCAAATACTTTGCCGCGACGGCGGGGTCCGGCTGCCCGACGAACCCGAAGCTGTTGTTTGCGCCCGACGGAAGCGTCATCAATAAGGGCGGCGCGCTGGACAACTGGCAGTCCCGATTGGAACACGACAAAACACCCTACCACTACGGCGCGGACGACCGCAGTGTGGTGCGCGCGAATCTCGACTACTGGCGCGCGGTCAACGAGGCGCAAGAACTGCCGCAGATCTGCATTCGCGGTGAGAAGGGCTTTGCGTTCTTTGCGGGAAACAAGGCAAACGTCGTTTTGATGGACGGCAAGAACCGCGACCACGGGCAGACGTTTGACGACGCCGAGCTGGTTTGGGACTATCTGTTCTCCGGCGTGCGAAAGCGCGAGGACGGCACGCTGGAACACACGATCCCGCTGCGGAAGCGGGAGGGCGACTCGTTCGCGATTGCCGTCTGCGAAGGCGCGAAAAGCGCTTGGGTGAACAACCGGATTGTTCCCATGGGGGCAAAGACACTCCGCTGGGACAAGCTGAAATACCACGGTCTCAACGGCGGAGAGATCGTCCGCGGAAGCTACCTCTGCGTGCCGCTGGACTTTCTGGCGGGGGTATTCCAGGCGGAGCTGGAAACGTTGCATGCGGGTAAGGCGGCGCGGCTGACGCTCTTTGACGGGCGGACATTTCAGTTTGCCGAGGGGTGCATCGGCTGCGTGGCGGACAACCGCGTGGAGCAGATGCTCTGCGAAGCGATTTTTCGCGAAGGCAGGCTCTATATTTCGATGGAGTGGTTCTGCCGGTTTGCGATGAACCTGCAAGTGTCCGAGTACGACGGCGTGCTCTACGTGACCGACCATTACGCGGAGATTTCGCGGTATCTATCCTGGCTGATTCAGGATATGCTGCTGGAACAATAATCGCGATTCCGTTACAAACATTATTCATTGGATTTTACCGATCGGAGGAGAAGAGAATGAGCAAATACAATGCAATCACCGCCTATACGTTCATTGGCGATTTTGGCCAGATGGTGGAAGAAATCCGCATCACGGGGCTGGATAAGCCGGTGTCCAAAGAGGAAATCACGCTGACCAACGCCTACACCGACTGCTGCACGACGATTCCGAATTTGGGCGTAACTTCCGTTACGCAGGAGGGCGGAGAAACGCGGATCGTGTTTGACCCGTTCCTCTACCGCGCGGAATTCCGGGTGGAAGTGGCAGGGCAAGCGATCACCAAGGCGGAGATCGGCGAAGTCGTCGTTCGGGACGAGGCGCTGTTTTCCAAATACAGCGAGGGCGACGTGATCTATCGCCTCTATGAAACCAAGGCGAATTCGCCACGTCCGCTGATTCTGTTTCTGCATGGCGGCGGCGAGTGCGGAACGGACAATCTGCTGCAACTCACGGGCACGATCGGGGCAATCAGCCTCGTAAAGCGCTTTCCGGATATGTATGTGTTGGCTCCGCAGGCGCCGGACAATGGGCTCGACATGCAGCAGATGTTTGCGCGTATGATGGCCAAGGGCGACCCATTCAGGGTATGCATTGGCGCCGAGACGTGCATCGGTCTTGGCGATCGCGGCTGGAACCGGGATTACGTGGGCCGGGTTTGCGACCTGATTCGCAAGATGATCGTAAAAGGAATGGTGGATGCGAGCCGCGTCTACGTGATTGGCATGAGCATGGGCGGGGCGGGCGTCATTACGACGGTTTCTTCCGCGCCGGATCTGTTCGCCGCGGCGGTACCGATTTGCCCGAGCATGAACGGGGACAGCTACCCGCTGCTCGAAAACTGGCCGAACGTGCCCGCGTATATCGCGACCGCGTACATCGACCATCAGGCGGGCAGGCACGCGTATATCCTCCGCGCGCTGACCAAACTCTGGGAGCAGGGGCGAAAGGACATGAAATACACGCTCTTTACGCCGGAGGAGCTGGAGCAATATGGCATTGTCGCTTCGCCGAACCTCACCGAGCGGGAGATTCGCGGAGCCAATCACAACAGCTGGGTGCTTGTGCTGCACAACGAATATGGTATTCTGGATTGGATGATTTCACATCGTAAAAATGCCTGACGGGAGAGCCCTATGAACTTTTCGAAATTGACCGAGTACCTCAATACATTGGAAGCGCGCTACGGCGTGCACGGGCTGGACTGCAAGATCCTGCGTGAGCACGAACCGGTCTACCGGTACATGACCGGCTATAGCGACTATGCGCTGACCAAACCCGTTTCCGAACGTGATTTATACGACGTGTATTCCTGCACGAAGATTGTTACGATGGCCGCGGTGATGCAGCTCGTGGAGCAAGGCAGGCTGGGACTCGACGATCTGCTTTCGGATTACCTGCCGGAGTATGCGAACATGATGGTGGCGACGGACTTTCGCATTGGCGAGTGGCCGTTTGCCTGGCCGACGCTGGCCTCGCCGCTAGCACCGGCGAAACACCCGATTCACATTCACGAGCTGATGTCCATGACGGCGGGGCTTTCCTACGACGTGTTCTCCGAGCCGATTCGAAAGATTCAGCAGGAAAGCGGAAACCAGGCTACGACGCGCGAGGTGGTTAAGGCGATTGCCGCAATGCCGCTCATTGCCGAACCGGGAACGCGCTTTTCCTATGGCTTGGGGCACGACGTGCTCGCGGCGGTGGTGGAGCTCATCGGCGGGGAGCCGTTTGCCCAGCACGTGAAGCGGCATCTGTTTGATCCGCTCGGCGCGACGGACATGTATTTTCACACGCCGGAAAGCGAGAAAAGCCGCCTGAGCGCGCAATATCGAATGGACTTTCAAACGGGCGTGATTTCGCCGAACAGCGACATGATCTTTCGCCTCTCCGACCGCCACGACAGCGGCGGCGCGGGGCTGACCTGTACGGTGGATTCCTACAGCCTCGTGCTGGACGCGCTGGCAAACGGCGGCGTCGGCGCGAGCGGACTAAGGATTCTGCGGCCGGAGTCGATTGCCGCGATGCAGCAGAACCGGCTGAACGAACAGCAGCTAAAGGACTTTCACAAGACGGGCAAGATCGGCTACGGCTACGGCCTCGGCGTGCGCACACTGGTGGACGCCAACTGCGCGAAGAGCCCCGTCGGCGAGTTCGGTTGGGACGGGGCAGCGGGCGGATACGCGTTGATCGACCCAAAGAATCACGTGAGCATTTTCTACACGCATGAAATCGTCGGCATGATTGCCGCGTACAACGAAATTCACCCGACCATTCGGGATTTGGCCTACGAAGCGATGGAAAACTGAGAAACGGAGCATTCAAATGAGACTGGAATTTTTGGAATATCCCGAACTGGGGAGGAGCATGTATGTGCTCTATCCCGCGGGGGAGCGCTTGAGCTGCTATGAGAACACCCTGATTACAGTGCTGACCGATCAGGGCGGCGAACAACCGGCGCGCGCGCTGCTTGCCGACGCGAGCTTCTGCGAACTGGCGGATCAACAGCGCTTTCTGCTGCTGTTTCCGAACCCACTCGACGGCGGCTGGAACTGGACGCTTGACCCGGAGCAGCGCGACGATTTAAACGATATCGCAGAACTCGTTCGTCTGTTTAACCATCAGGAGGGGTTTGTCGACTGCGGCATCTACCACAACATGCACAACGCGCGGTATTTTATCGGCAGCGGCACGGGCGGTTCCCTGTTGCATGCGCTCGCCGCCTGCAATCCGGTGAATGTTGCGGGCGTATTTACGCTCGGCGGGAAACTCGCGCCGAAGGCGGAGGAACAAAGTGTGAACGCAGCCGTTTCCGCGATTCTCTGGAATTCGGACGAAGCGAGCAACGCGTTTTTCCGGCGGATCAACGCGGTGGACGCGGGTACGGCAGAGCACGCCTATTGCAGTTATAACAACGCGCAGTTTGTAGAAACGTTGCAAGGTCAACCAAACGAGCTGACTCCCGCGGTTGTTCGCTACGGTTGGGAGCACCTTTTTTCGAAGGTATGCCGCCCGAACTCCTGCGAATATGGCGACATGGGGCCGCGAACCGTGCGGGACGACTACCGTTTCATCGTGCACGAGGACGATACGCGGCTCGGCGACAACGGCGGCGTTGCGCACACGTGGTTTGAATACGTTCCGACCTGCGTGAAGGAGAATCCAGGCAAACCCGTTGCGCTGATGCTCTTTCAGCACGGCGGGGCGGACACGCCGGGCAACATCTGCAACACGATCAAGATGCATGAAATCGCCGAGAAGGAAGGGTTCCTGCTCGTCTATCCGTGGGCAACCGCGCGATGGGGCTGGAACCAGGACATGGTGCCGGAGCAGCCGGACGACGTCGCTTACCTGTATGCGCTGATCACCTACATGAAGCAGACCTACGCCGTGGACGACACGCGCGTCTACATCGGCGGGTTCTCGAACGGCTCCGCGATGTCGCAGGTGTTTGCAATGACGAACCCGGAAATCATTGCCGCGGTTGTTGCGGATAACACGCGTTTTTGCCAGAATCGAAACACAAAGCCCTTTGCCATCGCCTGGAAAAAGAAGCTGGACTACGATTTTCGCATGCCGGTTTGGTATACCTACGGTACGCGGGACTATGAGTATCCGGCGGTGCGCGGCAGCGGCCAGCAGGTGCAATATGACTTCTGGAAGTCCTACAACAACATCACCTGCAAGGAAACGCCATACATCGATCGGCCCGCGAGCTGCGGCGTCGGCGTTGTCGGGGACGTGGTGGAGGAGTATCATCCGAATCCGCGCTACCCCAAGCGCAAGTACACGACGCACCGGTTCTTCTCGAACGACGCGAAACCGCAGAATCTCTACAACTATTCGCTCGCGGACGGAAAGGGGCACGACTGCAATCCGGAGGAGGCGTGGCTCGGCTGGAATTACGTCAAGCAATTCCGTCGGCTGCCAGACGGCTCGCTGGAACGCGTTCAGCCAGAATGATCGGCGTAGAGACAAAGAGTTAGAGGAGACGCCATGGGGAAACTACGGTTCAACTACCGCAGCGAGGTGCTGGGGCACTACGTTGACATCACAATCGTGTATCCGACGGACACCTTCCGCTGCCCAGAAACGCCCGCGCTCAAAAACCGCTCGCACCAACTGGTGCTGCGCGAGAAGCCGGATGAATACGCGCCGGGCATGAAGTTTCAAACCGTGTATCTGCTGCACGGCGGCGGGGACGACGACACGCTGACCTACCGCTACACGAATGCGGAAGCCTTTGCGCAGCGAAACCGCGTGATGCTCGTTACCCCGAACATTGCCAACAGCTTTGGCGCGAACACGCGCTACGGGGTGCCGTATCTGACGTTTGTGACGGAGGAGCTGCCAACGGTGGTTCAAACGCTGTTTGCCTCCTCGAGCCGCCGCGAGGACAACTTCATCATGGGCTACGCGATGGGTGGAAACGCTGCGCTCGCCGCCGCGATCACGTGGCCGGATCGCTACAGCGTCTGCATGGACATCTCTGGCGGAATCGGGATGACGCTGGACGCGGAAACGCTGAAACGTGAGTTGGAGTCGGATCATTTTCAGAATGGATTTCCGCTCTATGGTATGACCTTTGGCGCGGCGGAAACCGTCGTTGGTTCCGAGTTTGATCTGGCGCAGGTTGCCCGAACGAACCGCGCAAACGGCCTGCCGGATTGCCGGTTTGTGCTTGCCTGCGGCAGCGAGGAGTTCATTCGCGCGCGGATGGAGAACGACGTGAGAATCCTCAAAGAGATGGATTTTGACGTTGAGTATATCTGCGCGCAGGGGTATGACCACGATTTTCGCATGTGGAACGACTACATCGAGCTGGGGCTGGATCGGCTGCTGCCGCTCAAGCGCGCGACGATCTATCCTGAAGAGAACGATGGAACACGTTGGATTTGACGCAGCGGCAAACAAGGTTATCACAATAACGGAAGCGAAAGGGCGAGTCTGCTTCGACTGCAAGCAAAGGCGGTAGAAACGATGAAACTGCTGAATTACAACTCCCCGATCATGCGCTTTCTGGAGCGCGTGTTCGACCTGCTGATGCTCAACCTCGTGACGCTAGTGCTCTGCATTCCGCTTGTGACCGCGGGCGGAGCGATGACCGCGCTGTACAAAACGTTGTTTGACCTGCGCGAGCAACAGGGGAGCGTGCTATCCGGCTACTGGCAGACATTTCGGGCGGAGTTTCGCCCCGCGCTGCCGCTGGGGCTGCTCAGCTTGCTCGCGGAAGCTGCATTTTGCGCTTATCTGTTGCTGTTCTTGGGAGAACTGAGTGCGGGAACGGTCTGGACGTGGATTGCCGTCGTTGCCATCGGCGTGCTGCTTTTCTTTCCGATGACGTATGTGTTTGCGCTGTTTGCGCGTTACCAAAACACCGTGAAGAAGACGATTGCCAACGCATTCTTCCTGAGCGTTCGCCATCTGCTGACGACTGTACTGGTGCTCGCGCTGCACCTGCTGCCCGTGCTGCTGATTTGGATGTTTCCGGCCTATTCGCCAATGATCGGGCTCATCTGGCTCTTCCTTGGCATTTCGCTGCCGGCCTATCTCGCGAGCGGGCTATTCCGGCGCGTGTTTCAGCAGTATCCGCAGGAACCGCCGACCGATTGAGGAGAGCGGGTGTTTCGCGTTGTGGGTCTGAAAGGCCTGCTTTCTGCGGTAGAAAACGACGCTGCCCTCGTAAAAACACTTTATTCGAACGAAAGAATCGACCCCAAGGAAGCATCCGCGGGGTCGATTTGTTTTGAGCAAGTTGTTCGCTGTTTTGTATGCTTTTTACAGCCAGGTCAGCGTGTTGGAGCAGGCGATCAGCGTGACCAGAACGCCGTTGATGATGCCCGGCAGGTACGGGTTTCCGGTTTCGCGGAAGATCCTGCGGGAGATAATCGTGGTGACCGGCAGGAACACAACCACCGGGAACAGCCAGACAATCTGCATATGCCCGACGCTCCACGCAAGGAAGCCCGTGCTGAAGAACGTGGCATACTGAATCGCGAGCAGCGCCACCGGCGGAATTGCTGCGAACACGGCGAGAACCGCGGTGTTGACCCAGGCGCGCTTGCCGTCCTTGCTGCCGAGGGTGTTGTTGTTGAAGGAGTTCGCGGCGACGGACGCGGCGACGTAGTAAGTCAGGAACAGCGGCAGATACGGGAACACCGCAGTGGTAACAACCTTTGCGTCGAACGCTTTCACGCCCAACACCCAGAGACGGAAGTCGGTCTTGAAGAAGTAGTCCGCAAAAAACACGCAGCCATAGGCGACGACGACGACGATCAGCGCGAGCAGCACGGTCTTGCCAAGGCTCTTTGCGCCGATCTTGACGCCGATGGACGATGCGTCGGCTCCGTTCTTTTTGACATGCAGGTGGTAGCTAAGAAGCATGGTCAAAATCGCGAACACGCCGGTGATTGCCGCCCAGCAGGCCACGCCCCAAGGCGAACTCTGCGCCCACGGGGATTTTGCCATCGTGAACGAACCAACATTGTTCAGAACCGGTAGGTAGATGACCGCGCCAAAGATCGCGGCGACGGAGATGCTGCCCCAGAACCAGAGCTTGCCGCCCTTGGCAAACGCGCGCGGTGCGGCGATTTCCTTTCTGCGAATCGAGGAGAAGAACGGGGTGGCGGCCATCAGAATCGTGAAGTTCACGAGGAAGATTGCGAAGCCAACGAGGCCGACGCAGTTAAAGAACTCTTTCCACTGCCAAACCTGATCGGTCGGAGCCAGCGGATTCGGCGCGCCGAGCGCCTGGTCGAAGAACGCGATGGTCGCGGCGGTTGAGCGCTGCGAGAAATGCGACCAGGGGTGGATGATGGAGGGATTGTAGATGACGCGCATGGCCTCTGTTCCGTCGATGGTCTCTGTATAGACGGTGCCCTGCGTGCGGAGTTCCTTCCCGGCTGGGTCTGTTCCAAAATAGAGGAATGACTGCGCGTTGGAGTTCTTCAGATAGTCGCGCGGGGATGTTTCGTTTCCGTTTGCGTCGGTCTGGCGCATAAAGAATTCGTCGTATTGCGCGGCGACGATGCCGACGTCGCGGCTGCCGTAGACATCCGTATACGCGCCAGTCGTGGCGTCCGTATAGGTGGCGTCCGCGCAGTTGAGCAGCACGGCGGAGATGAGGCGAACGGGCGCCGCGTTGTCTTCGCTCACGGCGGTGTTGCTGGACATGCCGCCGAGCGAGTGGCCGGTGATGCCGATCTTTGTAACGTCCACATAACCGATGGTCGAGAGCATTTTGACCGCTTCATACATGCCTGTCGTCACAAGGCCGATGTTTGGAACATTGTCCGAATAGCCATGCGAGAACATATCCATGGAGAGCACGACATATCCGCGGCGGGCAAGCTCGACATAGTTTGCGTCCTGCATTTCGCGGTTGTTGAACATGCCGTGGCTTACGACGATGGCGGGTGCTTTGTTCTCTGCGGATACGCCGGCGGGCACAAACAGCAGACCACTCATTTTGTAACCCATTGTCGTTTCCCAGCGCAGGTCTTTGACCGTGACTTTGCCCCAGTCGCTCTGGATGCAGGAAGCAAACACCATGCTAACGAGCATCAGCGCGATGGCGACACAGAGCCAAATCTTGTTCTTTTTTTGTACGTGATTCATACATACCTCCCAATTCATTTTGAAATGCTGTTTTTAGGGATAAGGACAATCGCTCCTCCTTTCATACGATATTCAAAAGATTGCTTAGAAAAACAAAATAAGGACATGCAACAGGACTGGCACAGAAATACGCGCGAAATTGAATTATAGAAAAATCGCAAAGAATAAATATAGATTACACAGAATATAATAGCGAATCCAACCAGTTCCGTCAATCCAAAGATGGCTGTCGATTTATCTATGTGAGTTGTAAAAAACAAATAAAAAAGCGCTTCTTTCGAGCGCTTTGATCGGGTGCGTATCAATAGAAAAGCAGTGGATCGGGATAATCTCCGATGTTAGGAATCGATTTCGATCAATTCCTTTTTTGTGTCCTTCTCCGTTGCGTTTGCGACGCTTTGATCTAGATTCTGGATGGCGTGTGCCAAGGTTGCCAGATCGGCATCGGAGAGACCGCTCAACTGATCGAAGAACGGTTGAAACACGTTGGTCAGGATGGTTTTGCTGTAGGACTCGTAAACCTCTTTGCCGTATGGCGTTGCCTTGAGCACGATGTTCTTCCGGTTTCCAAAGACGCGAAACCGCGCAATCAGCTTTTCTTCGTACAACAGTTTCGAGATTTTGGAGAAGGAACTCTGCGGAATACAGAGACAATCCGAAATCTGCGTCATGGTTTCATCGTCGGTTTCATGCTCGATGATATACTCCAGCACCTGCCATTCCTGATGGGTCAGGGAGAGACCGGGGTAGATTTCGTTGCGCGTAAACTGACTGCGCGCGGCCATGTTGCCGTGGCGCACAAGCGCGGCGACAATTTCGCGATATCGACCCATCCAACTGGAAACCATTTGAACCCTCCGTACAATCTGATCATCGATATTTTACCATGGAGCGGTGGCACAATCTACACGGATGATAAAAAAGTTGTGACGATTTACAGGCTGGTTCCAGCGTATACCGTTCGAAACCAACATCAATCGAACACAACAAGTATAGCAGAATTCTCAAAATAAGAATAGACACAAGTAAAAGAATAGACACTTGTAAAACTTATATCCGCAGGATATAATGCAAGTAGAACACATCGGACTAACACATCGGAGAAACAGAATATGAAAGAAAATCCCATGTCGATCCGCTCGAAGGATAGCATTGAGGACGCGCTGCTTTCGCTTTTAACAGAACAACCCTATAAGGACATCACCATCCGCTCGCTCACGGAACGCGCCGGTCTTTCCAGACAGACGTTCTATTTGAATTTTGCCGATAAGAATGCGATTTTGATTCGGCATCTTTCCAGAATGCTGGACGAGATCATGCTTCGGGTTCAGGTGGAGCACGTGGACACTATCCGCAAACTCACCGAGGTTTACACGACGATTGTCGAGGAGAACGCCGCGTTCTTTCGCTTGCTGGTGGAAAACGGCTTGACCGATCTGGCGAAAACAGTGTTCCGCGAGAAGCTGACCCAGCTGCCGCCGGTGTTGGAGTGCCAGCGCGAGAACCGGACGGAGACGGAGCGGCGGTATTTTAACGCGTTCTGGGTGGCGGCGTTCATTGAGGTGTATTCCATCTGGCTATTGGAGGATCGGGCCACCGACCGGAACGAGATTGTGACGATCATCAGCGATATCATGCGCGGAGATTATTTCTTTGCGCCGGATGATAAATAACAGGAGGATGACCAAATGGCGAACATCAGTGACAAGCAGAGAGACCACTTCATGCTACGCGGACCGCTTGCCAAGCGCGGATATGACTGGTGGTGGCATAACTTTACTGCCGAAGACTCCCAAACGGGCGAGCAACAGCCGTTCTTCATCGAGTTCTTTGCCTGCAACCCTGCATTGGCCGAGGATGCGCCGGTGTTTGGTCAGCTGCCCGAACGGAAACTGGATGGAAAGAAACCTTCCTACCTGATGGTCAAGGTCGGCTGGTGGGGCGAACACGCGGGGCAGCTGCATCGCTTCTTCGCGTGGAAGGATGTTTCGCTGGAATACGATAAGGATCTCGACGTCAAAGCGGGCGATTGCATCTGCTCGGAAACGCACACCAAGGGGCGTATTTCGCTTTCGGATGAAGAGGCGAAGGCACACCCGGAATATATGTGCAACGGCGGCACGCTGGAATGGGACATTGCAATCGACAAGCAGATTGCGTTCCACGTTGGCTACGGTGCGTCGAAGTTCTTCCAGCGGCTGAACGCCTTTGAGATGTTCTGGCATGCAGAGGGCATGAAGACCGCCTACCGCGGGACGCTTCGTCTCAACGGAAAGGAGTTTGTCGTCAAGCCGGAGACCTGCTACGGCTACGCGGACAAGAACTGGGGCGGGGATTTCACGAGCCCGTGGGTCTGGCTTTCGAGCAACAACCTCGTCAGCAAAGTTACGGGAAAGCGCCTGAACAACAGCGTATTCAACATTGGCGGCGGCCGCCCGAAGGTGCTCGGCGTGGCGCTGGATCGAAAGCTGCTTTCGGATTTTTATTATGAAGGAAAGAGCTACGAGTTTAATTTTTCCAAGTTCTGGACGTTCTGCCGCACCGAGTTTACCGGCAAAGAGGCGGAGACGGACATTCTCTGGCACGTTCGCCAGGAAACCACGACCGCGGTGATGGAGGTTGAGATTCGTTGCAGCAAGAAGGACATGCTGCTGATCAACTACGAAGCACCAAACGGCAAGAAGCTGCACAACCGCCTCTGGAACGGTGGTAACGGCACGGGCGTGATCAAGCTCTACCAGAAGAAGGGCGGCAAGATGACACTATTGGATGAGATTGAGGCAAAGAACATTGGCTGTGAATACGGCGAATATGGGGAATGAATCACATGAATAAGAGCACGGTCGTCATTGAACAGGCAGCCCCGCTCGATTATTTAACCGATTTTGTTGTGCTGCCAAAGGCGTTTGGAACCGAAGCCTACGATAAAATCCCGGAGGTCGTCGGCATACGGCAGGCGGTGGACAGTGCGCTGGATAAGCTCGATCAAGCCGTTCACTTTTCCGAGCTGCTGCAGAACAACCGACCGGTGATCATTAAGCCGAACCTCGTTTCGGTGTATCACGACAGCGGATTTGACGAGCGGGATTATCCGGAAACGACCGATCCGCGTGTGTTTGAGGCGGTGGTGCGGTATATCCGGCGCTATACCGACGATATTACGATTGCGGAATCCTCCGGCAAACCCATGCCGACGCCCGTGAGTTTTCGCGTTGCGGGCTACGACCGCATTGCAAAGCACTACGGCGCAAAGCTGGTTGCGCTGGAACTGCGCCCCGTTGTGCGCTACATGCTGCCCAAAGCGGAGGTCATGAAGGAAGTCTATTTACCGGACACGCTGGACGCCGCCGTGCGGAACGAGGCTTTCTACATCTCCGTGCCGAAGATGAAGACGAACCTATACACCGGCGTGACGCTCGGCTTTAAGAACGCAATGGGCACCATTCCTTATTTTCTGCGGGAGCGCAACCACAGCTATCTGATTGACAAGAAGCTCGCCGACCTGTTGTATCTGTTTAAGCCGGACTTAACCGTAATCGACGGCATCATCGGCGGGGAGGGCAACACGCCCGCGCCGGTCGACCCGGTGCGCGTTGGAAAGATCATCGTCAGCAACAACAGCGTGGAGGCGGATCGCGTCACCACCCGCATGATGGGCTTTGATCCGGATCGGAACAAGCTGATGATTGAAGCGACGCGAAGAGGCTTTGGCGATCCAAGTGTGGAGATCATCGGCGAGGCGAGCGTAACGAAGTTTCGCCCGGCGATCAGCTCGTTTATGGACGAGAAGACCGCGCGCGAGTTTCCAAACCTGCTGGCGCTGGCCGGGCATACGCGAAACGGCGCGCCCGTCGTGACGGACAAAGACAAGGTCACGCCGGAGATTGCGCTTGCGCTGGAGCAGGCGTGCACCGGCGGCTGCCTTGCCGCGGCAAAGACGGGGCTGGACTACTATAATTTCAAAAAGAATGCGCGGAAGGATTTTGCGCTCTGCATTATCGAAGGCGAGGGCGTTTTGATTCAGGGGGAACGCTACTGGTTCGACAAAACGGGCAAGCCGTACACGATTGCCGACATTGCGGCGCTGCCCATGCGAAAAATGGCGCTCGGCAACTGCGCGATGACGGCAAAAAGCGCGTGCCAGTTTGTCGCAAGCGGCTGCTGCGACCCGGCAAAGTGCATGTCCGTTGTTTGCCGCGCGGCAGGCGTACCGATGCCGATTATGAGTATCCGGAACAAAGCCCTGCTTCAAACGCTGCACGGCATGATTAAAACCGTATTGGTTCGAAAGGAGCACATTGCGGCGGGGCGATATGTGGATTGCCCCACCACGCACGAAGACCGCGTATTCGGGCTGCCGATTTTGACGCCGGAGGACGAGCAGAAGGACTACATTCGCTGGCCGCTGCCGCCGATGACCGCGAAGGAAAAGGCGGTGCAGCTCAAGAGTCAATGGGACATTGTGAAATCCGCCTGCGACTCCGGCCTTGGTGAAGCAACGCAGGGCTGGCAGATTGCGGGATATTCGATTACAATACTATTGTGGATCGGTGCGATTTTGCTCTCGATTCTATCCGGCTGGCATTGGCTGGTCATCGGATTATTTCTGTTGCATCTGGCGGAACTGTTCCTCATTGGCTTACGAACCGGTCGGGAAACCGGCGTTCCGGGATGGAAGACGATAACCGGCTGTCTGCTCTTTGGATTCATCTGGTGGCTGCCGCTCAGGCGACAACTCAAATATGACGCGGGAGATGCATGTAAGTGAAGAGCTGCCTTGGCAAGATTCTGCGGGTAGACCTATCCACGGGAGACATTCGAACCGAGCAGATTCCGGAGGCGGTGTACGACGCGGTTCTCTCCGGCAAGGGGCTGGGCGCGTGGTATCTCTACCGGAACATACCGGCGGATGCCGACCCGCTTGGGCCGGAGAACATTCTCGGGTTTGTTTCCGGCGCGCTGACGGGCACGGGCGCGTTCTTTACAGGCCGGGTGAACGTGGTCTGCAAAAGCCCGCTGACCGGCGGATGGGGCGACGCAAACTGCGGCGGGGTGTTCGCGCCCGCCATCAAGCAATGCGGGTATGATGGAATCTTTTTCTCCGGCGTATCAAAACACCCCGTTTACCTCTGGTGCGACAATAGCGGCGCGGAGCTGCGGGACGCGACGGACTACTGGGGCATGGACGCGACCGAAACCGAGGAACGCATCTGCCGTGACACCCGACGCAAGAAGAAACCCTGCATCGCTTCGATTGGGGAGGCGGGCGAACGGCTGTCCCTGATTTCCGGCATCTGCAACGAGGGCGGGCGCATTGCCGCGCGCAGCGGCGTTGGAGCCGTGATGGGTTCCAAACGCTTAAAGGCCGTTGTTCTGGCGGGGACAAAGCCCATGCCGTGCGCCGACCGGGAGCGGGTATACGCCCTATCGAAGAAGCTCGGTACTACCTTGAACAAGATGTCGCTTCCTACCGGAATGGGCGGAATGCTCGGCTTTGGCGGAACCATGCTCGGAAAAATGCCGAGTATGCCGCTGGATGGATCGCTCACCGCATATCTGTTCAAGGAATGGGGGACGCCTTCCAACACGCCGATGGCAATTACGAGCGGCGACGGGCCGATTTTGAACTGGGCGGGCGGGCCGAAGGATGTGCCCGGCGCGGTTCGCGCGTATAATCCGGAGCGGATCAACCGCATCGAGTTTC
>CAZDXW010000005.1:55601-57405 GCA_964509485.1 uncultured Christensenella sp. | reverse complement strand
GGCTGCGAAAACCGGGGCTGCTTTATGAGTTACGCGTCGGGCCGGAGCATCAGCGCGCGCGTGCGCGGGCAGATGACCTACTGCAACACCACGACGCTCACGCCGGAAACGGCGGACGGCGAGCACGTGCTCGCGGCATTCCGTCAAGGCGACCCGCTCGCGACCGAAGTGCTCGAAACCACCGCGCATTACCTCGGCGTCTGCGCGTTTAACATCTACCAGCTGCTCAACATCAACCGCTTTGTCTTCGGCGGCGGGCTGACCAACTTTGGCAGCGACCTGTTTGACCGGGTCAAGGCGACGTTTGATCGATACAATCACATTCCGCTGCCCGTAGAGTTCAAAATGGCGGAACTCGGAGGCGACATTGGCCTCATCGGCGCGGCGGAATTCGTTCGGGGAGAATAACGGTTTTATGGAAGCAATCACGCAGGAAAAAGTATATGGCAATCCGAAGGAGTACTTCGGCAATCTAAACGAGCGCACCGCTCGCATCCGCGCTCGCCTGCTGGACACCCAGCCGACGGTGGACACCGAGCGCGCCGTGCTGACCACGGAAAGCTACCGCGCGCACGAGCAGGATCCGATCGTGCTACGCCGCGCGTATATGCTCGACAACGTGCTGCGACACATGTCGATCTATATCGACGAGGACGCGCTGCTCGTTGGCAATCAGGCGTCGAGCGATCGCAGTGCGCCGATTTTTCCGGAATACGCGATGGACTGGGTCATCAAAGAGCTGGACGCGTTTGACCAGCGTGACGGTGACCGGTTTACGATTACCGAAGAGAACAAGCAGATTTTGCGGGACATCTACCCATATTGGAAGGGGCGCACCCTGCAGGACAAGGGCTACGCCGCGTTTCCCGAACGCGCGCGGCTGTTTTACGACCTTGGCATCATCAAAACCGAGGGAAACATTACCTCCGGCGACGCGCACATTGCCGTGGACTACGGCCGCGTGCTCCGCGAGGGGCTGAGCGGCTACCGCGCACGTGTGCTCGAAGCGCAAAACGCGCTCGAACTCGCGAACTTTGAGGACTTAAAGAAGAGCTATTTCTTTCGGGCGATTCTCATCGTGCTGGACGCGGTGGAGGCGTTTGCGCTGCGCTATGCCGCGCTTGCCGAGGAACAGGCGAAATCCGCCGCGCCGGAACGCGCGAAGGAGCTGCTCGAACTGGCGCGAATCTTACGCAAGGTGCCGATGCAGCCCGCCGGGAGTTTTCACGAGGCACTCCAGAGTGTTTGGCTGCTGCACGTCGTGCTCCAGATTGAGAGCAACGGGCATTCGCTTTCCTACGGGCGCATGGATCAGTACGTCTATCCCTACTACGAGGCGAGCCGCAAGGCTGGTCTGTCGCAGGAACAGGCGCTGGAACTGCTCGAAAACCTGTGGCTGCGCACCTTCACGGTTAATAAAATTCGCAGTTGGTCGCACACCCGCTTTTCCGCGGGCAGTCCGCTGTATCAGAACGTGACCGTCGGCGGACAAACCGTGGACGGCAAGGACGCGGTCAACGAGTTGAGTTACCTCATTCTGCGCTCCGTTGCGCGCTGCCATCTGCCGCAGCCGAACCTGACCGTTCGCTACCACAAGGGTTTGAGCGACGAATTCATGCAGGAGTGCATTCAGGTGATCCGCTGCGGGTTTGGCATGCCCGCGTTCAACAGCGACGAAATCATCATTCCGTCGTTCCTCAACCTTGGAATCCAGCGCGAGGACGCGTATAACTACAGCGCGATTGGCTGCGTGGAGGTTGCCGTTCCCGGCAAATGGGGCTACCGCTGCACGGGCATGAGCTTT
>CAZDXW010000005.1:31539-55501 GCA_964509485.1 uncultured Christensenella sp. | reverse complement strand
CGTGGAGGTTGCCGTTCCCGGCAAATGGGGCTACCGCTGCACGGGCATGAGCTTTCTAAACTTCCCGAAGACGCTGATGATTGCGCTCAACGACGGTGTGGACATCGACAGCGGCAAGCGCGTGTTCGACGGCACGGGGCACTTTCTCCAGATGGAGTCGTTCGACGACGTGATGCATGCCTGGGACGTGTTCGTTCGCGAGTTCTGCCGTCAGGCGGTGATTCTCGATGCCAGCGCGGACTTGGTGTTGGAGCAGGAGGTGCCGGACATTCTCTGCTCGGCGCTGACGGAGGATTGCATTTCGCGCGGCAAACACCTCAAAGAAGGCGGCGCGGTTTACGATTTCATCAGCGATTTGCAGGTGGGCATTGCGAATCTGGGCGACTCGCTCGCGGCGATTCGAAAGGTCGTTTACGAGGATAAGAGCGTTTCCCGCGAGGAGCTCTGGAACGCGCTGTTGACCGACTTTGCGGGCGAACGGGGCGAAGAAATTCGAAAGCTCCTGCTCGCTGCGCCGAAGTACGGCAACGACGACGACTACGTGGACAGCCTCGTGGTCGAGGGCTACGACAGCTACATCGACGAGCTGAAAAAGTACAAAAACACCCGCTACGGGCGCGGCCCCATCGGCGGCTGCTATTATGCGGGCACGAGTTCGATCTCGGCCAACGTGCCGCAGGGCGCGGGCACCTGCGCAACGCCGGACGGGCGGCACCGCGGCGACCCGCTCGCGGAGGGGTGCTCGCCCACGCATGCGGCGGACGTGAACGGCCCGACCAGCGTATTTAAGAGCGTCAGCAAACTAAGGACAGACAAGATCACCGGCGGCGTGCTGCTCAATCAGAAGGTTTCGCCAAGCATGCTCGAAAAACCGCGCGACCGGCAGAAGCTATTGCTGCTGCTTCGTACGTTCTTCAACGTGCTCAAAGGGTTCCATGTGCAATACAACGTGGTTTCCCGTGAGACCATGCTCGACGCGCAGGTGCATCCGGAACAGCACAAGGATTTGATCGTGCGCGTCGCGGGGTATTCCGCGTTCTTCAACGTGCTCTCGCGGCAGACGCAGGACGATATTATTGCGCGCACGGAACAAGTGCTATAGAAGCTGCTTCAATCATTTTCTTCAAAAGGATTGGCTGAAAATTATCGCCAGAACCGAACAAGTGTTATAGAGGGCATTCGCGACTGAAACGCTTACAATTTTGGCAATTCCTGCTATAATAAAACCAGTCGGGTTTCATATGAACGCGAAACCATGACAATTTGAAAACAACACGGGGAGCATACCATGAATCAGCGCTGTCTCACCATTTTGGAGCGGCTCAACCGCGAGGACATGCTGGACGTAAACGACCTTGCCGAGCAGCTTGGCGTTTCCGCCGTCACGGTGCGAAAAGATCTCGCCATCCTCGAGAACAAGGGGCTGCTGCATCGCCAGCATGGCTACGCCATGCGCGTTTCCCCCAACGACATTGGCTATCGCATGACGTTTGACTAC
Source organism: uncultured Christensenella sp. (assembly GCA_964509485.1). Lineage (GTDB taxonomy): Bacteria > Bacillota > Clostridia > Christensenellales > CAG-138 > UBA7703. The sequence goes on along the minus strand of CAZDXW010000005.1, from coordinate 54,003 downwards.
GAAGTCAAGCGCAGAATTGCGCAGCGCGCGGCGGAACTCGTCCAGAGCGGCGAGGCGGTGATGATTGAATCCGGTTCGACCTGCGCTATGCTCGCCGAAGAGCTTGTGCGCAAAAAGCGGGATGTGACGATTATTACGAACTCGGCGTTCATCGCGGGGTATGTGCGCTCCATTCCCGGCGCGCGCGTCGTGCTGCTCGGCGGGTCTTACGACCCGGACGCGCAGGTGATGAGCGGGCCGCTCGTCGGCAAATGCGCCGAGGAGTTCTACGTGGATAAGTTTTTCATCGGCACGGACGGATACGACCCGAATCAGGGGTTCTCAAACGTGGATATGCTCCGCGCGGAGGCGGTGCGCGCCATGGCGGCGCGGGCGGACAAGCGCATTATCCTGACGGATTCGAGCAAGTTCAACAAGCGCGGCGTGGTGCAACTCATGCCCGTTTCGCAGGTGACGCAGGTCATTACGAACGCCATTCCGGATAACTGCCGCGCGGCGCTGCTGCAAAGCGGCGTGGAGATTCTCCTGACCTGATCGACTCGTGAGGATGCTGCGCCGCGTTCGGCGCATGCTGTTCAGAAGGGGGCGAGGTTTCTTGGCTTCTTTGGCAAATGAGATCGGGACCAGTGCACAAGGGCGCGACAGCGGCTTCTTTTCGGATGGGCTGGAGGGGTACTGCGAAGCGCTGAACTGCGCGGAAACGCCGGTGCTGTTCTGCGAGCGGTTTGACGAGCGCAGCAACATTTGGAATTTTAAGGAGCACAAGCACGACTGCATCGAGTTGATCTATTTTCTCTATGGCAACGCGCGGGTCATCACGGGGCAGACGAGCGTTCAGGCTTCGTTTTACGACATGATTGTATACCCCAAGGGGATGCTCCACACGGAGAGCTTGCAGTTTGACCACCATCAGGAGATCATCTGCCTCTGGGTGGATGTGCCCGGGTTGGAGTTTTCGGACATCCTGCGCGTGCAGGACAAGGACGCGCGGCTCAAGTGGCTGCTTGAGAACATTCACGACGAGTACAAGAGCCGAACGCCGAACCGACCGTTGATTGACCACTACGTCAAGGCTGTTCTGCTGCTCATTGGCCGGCACTGCTTTGAAAAGCGGACGGAGAGCGACATGGTCAGCCGCGTGATCCTCTATATGCAGGATCATTTGACGGAGCCGATCAGCGTTCAGCAGCTCGCGGACATGGTCTACGTCAGCAAATCGTACCTCAGTCGCCTGTTCAAGCAGAAGACCGGCGTCTCGCTGATGGACTATTTAAACTCCTTGCGAATGGAGTCCGCAAAGGCGTTGCTGGTGGCCTCCAACCTCAACACGGAGGAGATCGCCTATCAAACGGGGTATCATTCCACCAAGTTTTTCTATCGGGCGTTTCGCGCCTATACGGGAATGTCCACCCGCGAATACCGCAACCGGGAGGCGCAGTCTCGCGCGGAAGGTTCACGATAGTACACCTTTTGAACACACAAAACGGTTTTATCGGCGAAAATTGCGTGATAGAATTTTTATATTCCAAAGCAGTATCATTTTAGTTCATGTTGAAGAAACCAATCGAAACGATTTTGCGACCGAAGACAAACACAAACCGAGCATAAGAAACAAACAAGCCATCATTCGAAACAACTGAAGACAAACACAAGCAGAACATAAGAAACAAACAAACCATTATTCGAAACAATAAGCAGAGGGAACCAAGCGATGAAATCGAACGTCGATCAGCTGGGGCTGAGATTCCGCGTCCAAAAATTAAAGGAAGACATGTTCACGGAAGAACGCTATATGTCGATCGAGCAGGCCAAGATCGTCACGCGTGTCTACCGCGAACACGGCGACCTGCCGCGTAATCTGCTCCGCGCGCTTTCGCTCAAGGAAGCACTGAGTTGCATCGAAATCCGTATCACGCCGGGGGAACTCATCGTTGGCAACCGTACGACGGGCGTTCGAGCGGGCGTCATCTTTCCCGAGTCGGGCTTGAGCTGGGTGGATCGCGAGATCGAAGGCCTGCCGACGCGGCCGCAGGACCCATTCCAGGTGCGCATCGAGGACGTTTCGGAGTTTAAGAGCGATATCTTTCCCTATTGGCAGGGCAAAACGCTGGAGGATATTCTCGACGAGCGGATTGGCGGCGAAATGCGCGCCATCGGCAAGGTCGCCAAGATCAACCAGACCGACCATGCGCAGGGGCATATCTGCCCGGACACGCAGCGCTGGCTGACCTACGGGCCGAGCGGGCTGATCGAACTGGCGCAGGCGGCAAAACAGGAACATCCGCAGCACGCGGAGTTCTACGACGGGCTGATTCTCTCGCTCGAAGGCGCGCAGATTTTCATGCGCCGCTATGCCGCACTGGCGCGCGAGATGGCGAAGGCCGGCGAACACGCCGACGAGATGACCGAAATTGCTCGCGTCTGCGACGCGCTGGCACAGCGCCCGCCGGAAAGCTTCCGCGAGGCGGTGCAGGCGAGCTGGTTTTTGTATGTGATTCTTCAGATGGAGAGCAACGCCTCTTCGTTTTCTCCCGGGCGGATGGATCAGTACCTCTACCCGTTTTACGAACAGGACATTGCCAGCGGCACGCTCACAAAAGAGGACGCGCTGGAGCTCATCGAGTGCCTGTTCCTCAAGTTTAACCAGATCGTGTATCTGCGCAGTTCCAGCAGCGCGAAGTATTTCGCGGGGTTCCCGATTGGCTTCAACGTTGCCATCGGCGGACAGAACGAGGCGGGCGAGTCCGCCGAAAACGAGCTGAGCTTTCTGTTCCTCCGCGCACAGGAGCACCTGCTCCTGCCGCAGCCGAATCTCTCCGCGCGGGTCTTTTCGGGATCGAGCGAGCATTTTCTGACGCGCTGCGCCGAGGTCGTCGGCAAGGGCAGCGGCATGCCGCAGTTCTTCAACGACGAGGCGGTGATTCCCGCGCTCAAGGGCAAGGGCATTTCGGATGCGGACGCGAGGAATTACGCAATCGTCGGTTGCGTGGAGCTCACGACCATGGGCAACAACCTCGGCTGGAGCGATGCGGCTATGTTTAACCTCGTGAAAGCGCTGGAACTCGCGCTCAACGACGGCGTCTGCACCCTGACCGGCAAACAGATGGGCGCGCATACGGGCACGCTGAAGGACTTCGCAACCTACGAAGATGTGCTCCAAGCGCTCAATACGCAGGTCGATTTCTTCTTTGAGCGCATGATTATGTGCTGCGAGGTCGTCGAGCGGGCGCACGCGGAACTCTTGCCTTCGCCGTTTCTCTCCTGCGTCATTGACGACTGCATGGGCAGCGGCGTGGATGTCACCGCGGGCGGCGCGCACTACAACCTCTCCGGCATTCAGGCGATTCAGTGCGCAAACGTTGCGGACAGCCTCGCCGCGCTCAAGACGCTGGTCTACGACGAACGCTTCGTCGACCGAGCGGAGCTGCACCAAGCGCTGGCTTCGAACTTTGAACACGCGGAGCTGCTGCGCCTGCGCCTGTTAAACAAAGCGCCGAAGTACGGCAACGACGTGGAGTGGGTGGACGCAATCGCCTTCGACTGGGCAAAGGCGTTTGCCGATCGGTTGAGCTGCTATACGAATGTGCGCGGCGGCCCGTACCAGATGGGGCTCTACACCGTTTCCGCGCATGTGCCAATGGGCCAAAACGTCGGCGCGACGCCGGACGGACGGTTCGCGAAGGACCCGCTGGCGGACGGCGGCATGTCCCCGGTCTACGGGCGGGACAGCCACGGGCCGACCGCGGTGCTCAAGAGCGTTTCCCGCGTCAAGAGCGAATATGGCAGCAACGGTACGCTGCTGAACATGAAGTTTTTACCGTCGCTGTTTAAGACCGAGTTGGGCGTTTCCAAGTTCGTCCGCCTGTTGCGCGCGTTCATCGAACTCAAGATCATCCACGTGCAGTTCAACGTGGTCAACCGCGCGGATCTGCTCGCGGCGCAGCAACAACCGGAGCTGTATCGCAGCCTGACCATTCGCGTTGCGGGCTACACGGCGTACTTTACGGAGCTCGCGCCAGACCTCCAGAGGGAGATCATCGAGCGGACGGAATATGCGGACGTATGATTGCGGCGAACATATTTGACATCAAGCGGTTTTCAATCAACGACGGGGACGGCATCCGCACGACGATTTTCCTCAAGGGCTGCCCGCTGCGCTGTCTCTGGTGCCAGAATCCGGAGGGGCTGATCAACGAAATCCAGCTCTGGTACGCAAAGACCCTCTGCGTTTCCTGCAAGAGCTGCATCGCAGCCTGCGAGGCACACGCGCTCAATTGGGACGAGCGAGGCGTCGCGATTGACCAATCCGCCTGCACGCGCTGCGGCGCCTGCGTTACCGCCTGCCCCACCGGGGCGATCCGGTTCGACGCGCGGGAGATGAGCACGCAGGACGTTCTCTTTGAGATTGAGAAGGATGTTCCGTTTTACGGCAAGGACGGCGGCGTTACCCTCTCCGGCGGCGAATGCATGGCCAGCCCCGCGTTTTCCCTCGAAATTCTGCGCGGTTGCCGCGCGCGCGGCATTGGCACCAGCATAGAAACGAGCCTGTACGCAAAACCGGAAACGGTGGATGCGTTCGCAGAAGCGGCGGATCAGATCATCGCGGACATCAAGCTGATCGATCCCGCGCGGCACAAGGCCGCAACCGGCGTCGACAACGCGTTGATCCTGAGCAACATCGAGCGTCTTGCCAGCGGCGGCGCGAACCTCTTGCTCCGCGTTCCGCTGATTCCGGGGTATACGGACGACGACGAGAACATAGCGGGAATTGCGCGGTTTGTCGCGTCGCTGGATCGGCAGATTCCGGTGGAACTGCTGAACTTTAACCCGATGTGCCGGGACAAGTACGATGCGATGCGCGAGGAATACGCGTTCTCGCCCGATCAGCGTGAGATTTCAGAGCAGCGGGTACAAAAACTCAATCAAACACTGGAATCCCACGGTTTAACAGTTATAAAGTAGGAATTTTTCGGGCTTCGGCCTGATGTCATAACAGGATGGAAGAGCGCCATGATGCAGGAGTTTCTGAACCGGGCCGAGCGCGGCGAACATGTTTTCTTACCCGATGTGCGGGCGGCATTTTCCGCCGGAACCAGCCGGATTCAATGCGTGCTGGAGCTCGTCATCGGCGGCGAGCGACACTGGGAGATTCGGGTTCCCGCCGCGAGGAACGCGGCAGAGGCGGCGTTCGTCAAGGAGTATTGCTACGCGAGTTTTTATAACCTGATCTCCACGTTCGGCGGCAAGCGCATGCGGCTGTACGTTTCCCCGATGGATTCCTTTTCGGCGGAACTCTGCACAACGCTCGACGACGTGTTTCAGGTGCATCGACCCAAGCGGGAACGGCGCGGCTACGGAAAGTGCCTGAACGTGACGGATCGAATCAACGCCGCGATGGGCGAGAAACCTTTTTCGTTTCAAACCGTGCTGGGTTTTTACGCGGGAACGAATCCACCCCAGCCGACGGCTGACGCGCTGGCGACCCTCCGTTCCACGGTAGACAAGGCGCGAACATCGACGCTCTGCGGCATTGACATTGGCGGAACGGACATCAAGGTGGTTGGAATTCGCGACGGCAGAATCGTCGCGGTCAAGGAATACGACTGGAACCCCGCAGAGATGGTAAACGCAGAGCAGATTCTCGAACCCATTCTACTCATGGCGCGGATTGCCCGCGCGGCGATGTCGCTGCCCGATACCGCGGAGGCAAACGAACTGCGCGAACGGATGCTCCAAAAGGGAGCATCGAACGAAGCGATGCAGAGCGCCGTGGACGCTTGCCGCGAGGCATTTGGCGAAGCGCCGCTGCTGGACGGAGTTGGCGTTTGCTTTCCGGACGTGGTCATCGATGACCGGATCGTCGGCGGAGAAACCTATAAGACGAGGGGAATCCGCGCAACGTCGCCGGACTACGAGACGGAGTTTATAAAACTCTCCAAGCTCAAGGAACTGCTGCTCGAACAGTGCCGCTCCGATGGGAAGGTGCACATGGCCAACGACGGCGCGCTCGCAGCCTATACAGCGGCGGTGGAGCTGGCGCATTCGGAGCAGGCGGGCAGCGTGGCAAACGGCGTGTTTGCGCATACGCTGGGCACGGAGCTCGGCACGGGTTGGATCGACGAAACCGGCGAAATTCCGCCGATTCCGCTTGAGGTGTACAACTGCATCATCGACCTTGGCAACCATCCCGCGCGCGCCTATCACGAACAGGACGTGCGCAGCGTGAATAACTTTAACACCGGACTGGCCGGAACATTGCAAAAGTATTGCAGCCAGAGCGGCGCCTACCGACTCGCGCTGCGCCTGTTTGAACAGCAAGCGCCGGAGCGCTACGCGGAACTCTTTGACCACGGTTTTTTGCAACAGCGCGAAAACGGAGTATTCGTTGCGCTGTCCCCGGCGGACATGCGAAAGCCCCTACTGGAATACCTGATGCGGCTGGCGGCGGAAGGCGACCCGACGGCAGAAGCGATCTTTCGACAGATTGGCGAGTACCTCGCCGTTACGTTTGAGGAGACGGAGTGGATGCTCGCGCCAAAGAGTAAGCAACGCATATTATTTGGACGGTTTGTGAAACATAAGCGCTGCGCCGAACTTCTGCAGGAAGGCGCAAACGAGAGAAACCCCGTTCGATTTGTGGCGGGGGACGGCAACCTCGCGTATACGCCGCTGATGCTCGATCTCAAGCAGGATCCCGTGCACACGGTGGCGCAGTTTGGTCAGGCGGTTGGCGCGGCCTATTTCGCGGCATCGCAGCTCTAAGCGATCCGATCTCTGAAACGAAACTCGGAGGGTATTTATATGAAGGAACAGAATTATCTGGATTGCCTCGTTGGCGTGTTTGGACATCCCGCGGCGGAGAACCCCGGCGTGGTGATTCAGGAAGCGGCGTTTCGTGCGCTCGGTCTGAACCTCTGGCGGTTTCTGACGATTGACGTTGATCCGGACAAGCTGGAGGATGCGATCAAAGGCTTAAAAGCGTTTAAGATGCGCGGCATCAACTGCACGATTCCGCATAAGCTCAACGTGATTCAGTATCTCGACGAGCTCTCCGAGAGCGCAAAGCTCATCGGCGCGGTCAACACGATTGTCAACACCAACGGTCATCTCTTCGGCGAAAACACGGACGGTAAGGGCTTTATGGAGTCCCTGCAGGAGAACAACGTCGACCCGAAGGGGAAAAAGATTGTGATTCTCGGCGCGGGCGGCGCGGCGCGCGCGGTCAGCGTGGAGCTCTCTCTGGCGGGCGCGGGCAGCATTACGATTGTAAATCGTCCGGAGGACGCGGTACTGGCCAAGAGCCTGATGGAACTGCTGAACAAAATCGCGAAGAAGAGCGACTTCGTCACCTGGGATCACACCTACTCGGTGCCAGCGGACACGGACATTCTCGTGAATGCCACGCCGATTGGCCTATACCCGAATGTGGACGAAATCCCGAACATCAACCTCGACACGATTCTGCCGAGCATGTTCGTGCAGGACGTAATTCCAAATCCGGCGATTACCCCGTTCCTTCGCGCCGCAGAGGCGCGCGGGGCACGCTGGAACACCGGCACCGGCATGCTGATCAACCAGGCGGCGATCAACATTGAGCTGTGGACAGGGCTCAAACCGGACAAAGCCGTCATGCTCAAAGCGCTTCAGGAGGCACTGAGCTAACCGACGCAACCTTACCCAAACTTGCTAAAAAAGCACTGACTACGGAATAAGCGACCCCGCGGGCAAAAGAACACCCTGACTTGGTTTGCGGAGCGCTTAAATAAAAAGGAGGAAAAAATCGAATGTCCAAGAAGATTCTCGTATTGGCAATGGCTCTCATGATGGTCGTTGGCGTTTTCGCCTGCGCCCCGGTAACCGCCCCCGCGACGGAAGCCACCGAAGCACCCGCAGCAGAAGCTGCGACGACGGAAGCCACCGAAGCACCCGCCGCCGAACCGGCAGCCACCACCTACAAAGCCGCGTTCATCACGCAGGCGCTCTCCAACGAGTCGCAGGCATACTCCTACAAGCAACTGCAGCAGTATGCTCCGGAGTACGGCTTCACCGTGGACGTGTTTGAAGGACAGAACGACGTTCAGAACGAAGCGAAAGCCGTCAGCACCTGCATCGCGCAGGGCTACGACGCCATCTTCATCAACCCGAGCGACATCAACGCAATCGTTCCGAGTCTGATGGAAGCGAAGGATGCCGGCATCGTCATCGGCATGTTCTCCTCGGACCTCCCGAAGGAATCGCAGCAGTATCGTGATTTCTTCTGCGGCGTGGACGACACCATGGCTGGCCAGACTGCCGGTCAGGCGTTTGTCGATCATTTCCCGGATGGCGCAACCATCGTTGAAGTCGGCGGCCAGGCCGGTCACGACGCGCAGATCAAGCGCGCGGACGGTTTCCGTCAGGTCATCGACGGCTCCAAGATCAAGCTGCTCGACAGCCAGAACTGCTCCGGCTGGGTCACCGCGGACGCGATGGCGATCATGGAAGACTTCATCGTGAAGTACGGCGATCAGATTCAGGGCGTGTTCTGCCATTGGGACAACGGCGCAACGGGCGTCATCGAAGCCCTCAAGAACGCTGGTATGAACGATGTCTACGTGGTTGCAGTCGACGGCTGCCGCGCTGGTTACGACCAGGTTAAGGCCGGCACGCAGGCGGTCAGCATTGGCCAGAGCTTCACGAACATGGCGATTAAGAGCCTCGAGTGCGCGAAAGCCAAGCTGGAAGGCAAGACGTTTGAAGCGGTCAACTTCATTCCGCTCGATGTCGTCACCAAGGACAACGTTGAGACCCTCCCGTATCCGGAGTGGTAAGCTCTAGCTTGTAAACAAGCAAAGCGGGTCTGCCCGGCCCTCTCTTTGGGAGCCGGGCAGTCCGCGCTGTTTCGCAAGGATCGATCGCCTGCAGAACGGCGCCTCCTTCCGGTGGATTGCGGAGGGAACACAAAGCGCAGGCAGGCAAACTATTCGAAAGGGGAAAAGACGCGGTGGAAGCGAAGGATACGGGAATCATCCTTTCCATTGAGGACGTAAGCAAATCGTTCCCCGGCGTGAAGGCGCTGGACAACGTGTCAATTGAGATTGCGCGGGGAACCGTGCACGGAATCGTAGGGGAAAACGGAGCGGGAAAGTCCACGCTCATGAAGATTCTGTCCGGTGTATACACGAAGGATGCCGGAAGGGTGATCTTCGACGGGGAAGTCATTGAGCACACAACGCCGATTGAATCGCTCAATCGGGGCTTAAGCATCATCTATCAGGAATTCAACCTGGTCAACACCATGAGCGTCGGCGAGAACATTTTTCTCGGGCGCTTTGGCGAAATGCACGGCATGCGCGGCACGCACGCCGAGGCGCGGCGCCTGCTCGACAGCATCGGCTGCACGATTGACACGCGCAAGCTCGTTGGTGAGCTCTCCGCCGCGGAAAAGCAGATGGTCGAAATCACGAAAGCGCTGTCGTTTTCGAGCAAGCTGATCATCATGGACGAGCCGAGCAGTTCGCTGACCAGCGACGAGCTCAAGCAGCTCTTCACGATCATTGGCGATCTCAAGCGCAGGGGCGTTTCGATCATCTACATCAGCCACAAGCTGGACGAAATTTTCGAGCTTTGCGACATCGTTACTGTCATGCGCGACGGGCACGTGATCGACACAAAGCCGGTGCAGGAACTCACGCGCGCGGACATGATCACCAAAATGGTCGGCCGCTCGATTGAGCACGAATACCCGGAGCGTCCGCACTGCGCGGGGGAAACGCTGCTGGAGGTGCGCTCAATCAACACGAAGAAGCTGCACGACATTTCCTTTGAACTGAAAAAAGGCGAGATACTGGGTTTGGTTGGTTTGGTCGGCGCGGGGCGCACGGAGATTGTCCGCGCGATCTGCGGCGCGGATAAGGCGAAGGGGCACCACGTGCTCATCAACGGCAAACCCGTGAGAATTAAAAAACCGGCGGACGCCAAGAAGCTCGGCATCGGGCTGTTGCCGGAGGATCGCAAGCTGCAAGGCCTCGTGCTGCGCTTCTCGGTGCTGAGCAACATCGTCATGGCGAGCCTCGAAAACATGACGAAGTTCGGGTTTGTCGACTCCTCCCGTGAAAAGGAGATTGCCGAGCGGCAGATCAAGAACCTCAGCATCAAAACGCCGTCCGCGGCGACGACGGTGCTCAGCCTCTCCGGCGGCAACCAGCAGAAGTGCGTCGTCGGACGCTGGCTGGAGATCAACCCGCAGATCCTGATCATGGACGAACCGACCCGCGGCATCGACGTTGGCGCGAAGTACGAAATCTACGTGCTCATGAAGCAGGTCGTGGAGAACGGCGGGTCGATCATCATGATTTCCTCCGAATTGCCGGAGGTGCTGAACATGAGCAATCGCGTGTTGACCATCTGCGAAGGACGCATTACGGGAGAATTCAATCCCGAAACGGTGTCCGCGCAGGCGATCATGGACAGCGCGATCGGTTGACGGAGGAGAACGGTATGACAAAACGATTCAGTCTGAAGAATTTTCTATTGAACTACCTGGTTCTCGTTGCCATCGTGCTGCTCGTAATCATTACGATCCTGGTGGAGCCGAAGTTCCTCTCCGGCGAGAACCTGACCAACATCATGCGCCAGTTTGGGCCGCTGAGCTTCGTGTCGCTGGGCATGACGTTCGTGATCATCGGCGGGTTCATCGACCTGTCGGTGGCGGGGCTGATCTCGCTCGTCGCGGTGGTCACCGTGTCGCTGATCGATCCGCTCGGGCAGGTGCCCGCGCTGATTCTCGGCATCGGGCTCGGCGCGTTCCTCGGCTTTCTCAACAGCATGGTGCTCATCAGCGCGGGCGCGCTGACGCAGGCGGAGGCGCTGTTCATCACCTACGGCATGAGCGCCGTCTACAGCGCGATTGCGCTGATCTACACGGATGGCGCAACCCAGCACATGAGCTGGCTGCAGACGCCGCAGACCGTGTTTACGGCCATCGGCTCCGGAACGGTGGGCATTCTCTCCGTTTCGTTCCTGATCTTCCTCGTTTCGCTCGCGGCGCTCTGGGTGTTTCACAACAAAACCTACAGCGGGCGGTCGATCAGCTACACCGGCGGCAACAAGGTTGCGGCGGAGCTGAGTGGCATTCCGATCAAACGCAGCGTGATTCTGATCTACACGATCTGCGGACTGATGTCCGCGGTCGGCGCGGTCGTGCTGTTTTCGCGGATCACGACGGCGGCGCCGATCATCGGCAAAAACTACGAGACGAACGCAATTCTCTCGGTCGTTGTCGGCGGCACGACGCTCAAGGGCGGCAAGGGCAGCGTGCTTCGTACCGTTCTCGGCGTGCTCCTGATCACGCTGATGTCCAACTGCATGAACCTGCTCGGCGTTTCGGCCTATCTGCAGATCGTGCTCAAAGGTGCCATTCTGGTGCTGGCCATCTGGCTGGACAACCGGAAAGAGCTGTAGGGGAGGAGCGAATATGCAAACATCGATCGCGGTTTTCAGCCGGCGCGCACTGCGCACCCTGACGAAGCAAAAGGCGGTTATTGCGATTCTCGCTCTGCTGATCCTGATGCTGTTTTTTAAGACGAACTTCTACACGTCCTACAACCTGCTCAGCGTTCTCAAGGACGCGGCGGTCAACGAGATCATCGCCTTTGGCGTGACGCTGACGGTCATCGCCGCGGGCTGCGACCTCTCCGTTGGCGCGGTGATGTGCATGAGCGGCATTGTGGCGATTCAGCTCATGAACAATGGCGTGAGCATGCCGCTTTCCATAACGATTGCGGTGCTCAGCGGCGCGGTGGTCGGGTTCATCAACGGGTTCCTCGTGGTGCAGCAGAAGACGGAGGCGTTCATTATTACGCTCGGCACGGGCATGCTGATCAAGGGCATCAACCAGCAGCTCACCGACGCGCACCCGGTTTCCTGCACGAACATGGAGTTCATGAAGCTTGCCAACGGCAAGGTTGGCGACGTGATTCCGAACCTCGCGCTGTACATGATCGTTATCGGGCTGCTGGTCTACGCGCTGTTACGCTACACGAGCTACGGGCGAAACCTCTACGCGCTCGGCGGCGACTACGACGTTGCCAAATACTCCGGCATCAACGTCGTAACCACCAAGTGGGTTGCGTTTGTGCTCAGCGGCGCGCTGGCGGCGGTTGCGGGCGTGCTGCTTTCCAGCAAGCTCAACACGGGCTCGAGCATCTATGGCGACGACACCGCGCTGATGGTCAACTGCGGCGTCGTGGTCGGCGGCACGAGCTTTGCCGGCGGCGTCGGCGGCGTCTGGCAGAGCTTCATCGGTTTGATGGTGCTGCAGCTGTTGACGAACTGCATGAACATGCTCGGCATTGCGCCGTATCTACAGCAGGTTTGCCAGGGCGTCGTGATCGTCGCGATCATCTGGCTCGACTGCTTCGGCCGTAAGCGCAAACGCGAGGACGTTTAACGGACGCTTTCTTCAGCCGTTCTTCTGCGGAAGAAGATGAACTTCAGAGAAACTTATTTCAAATAAAGTACTTCAAAACCTTCTTCATCCGTGTTTGATTCCCTCCTTCCTCTAACGCAAAACCGCCGGTCTGGCCCGGCGGTTTTGCTGTACACGACGTTTTTGGGGATATGCCAACGGTGGCGGAAAAATCGGTTTGGTCGCAAAAAATTTCAAAATGAAACCGTAAAAATATGCGCTCAATATGCTATACTCATTTTCATAGGGCAAAGTGGGAAAGGGGTAAATGGTATGATTTATTACTTCTCTGGCACGGGTAATTCCCAATGGATTGCCGAACAGATCGCCGCCCAAACGGGGGATCAGGCGCAGAGCATTCCGGAGTTGACGAACGACGGACCGACCGCTGTTTATATCGGAGCGGACGCTCGCATTGGACTCGTGTTCCCGATTTACGCCTGGGGTGCGCCGCTGTTGGTGGAGCGGTTCTGCCGCTCGATTCAGATTGCAAACGGCGCATATGCCTTTGTGGCTTGCACCTGCGGAGACGACGCCGGAATGGCGATTCAACGGCTGAAACGGTTCTTTCCGTATCAGAGCGCCTGGTCGTTTTCCATGCCGAACAACTATATTCTCGGATTCGATGTGGACCCAAAGGAGCTGGAGCAACAAAAGATCGCTGCCGCACACGAGCGGCTGCGCCATGTGAGCGAGAGCATTCTTACGGGAAAGAAGGAGTTCGACGTTCACGCAGGCAACGGAGCGTGGCTGAAAACGGCGTTTATTCGCCCGATGTTCAATACGTTTGCAAGACGTACTGCGCCATTTTATGCAACAAATGACTGTAACGGCTGCGGGCTTTGCGAGAGCGGCTGCCCGACGAAAGCGATTGTGCTGAAACAGGGAAAACCCGTTTGGGTGCGGAAGAACTGCGCGCAGTGCATGTCCTGCATCAACCGCTGCCCAAAGCTGGCGATTCAGTACGGAACCGGAACGAATGTGCGTGGCAGATACTATTTTAAAGACAATAACCCTGAAAACGATTGATAAACAACGGCTATTCGGGTAAATGACGGAAGTTCGCCCAGCCATGTGGGCACTATGGAGCAAAGTGTACGCAATCGCTCAGCGAACCTGTTGATTCGGGAGTCAGCCTTTGGTCGATGCGGCAACGGTGTTTCGCTCAAAACGAACCATCTGTTCCGCAAAAAGAAACGGCGTTCGTTTTCCTTGCGCCTGCATAGTTGAAGAGATATAATGAATGGAAATGATCAAAACTTACATAAAAACACATCCAACGAACTGAACCGATACAAGGAGAACCGAATGGAAGAGAAGCACGCAACCGCGAACGATTGGCAGGCTCTGATCTCAAAGCTCGGCGGTGTTTTTTCCGCTCACGTTGTGTTTTCCGAGGCGCAGGAGCCAACCGAAATTCATGTACTCGCCAGCAACCGCAGAAACGTTAAATCCATCGTTCGGGATGTACAGTCCGCAATTGCGGCGCGATACAACGTTGAGGTGGACTACCATATCATCAGCGTGGCGCAGGTTACGCCGGATATGCTGGCAAACGCGAATTATCGGCTGAACTACTCCGGCATCCGTATGCATACGACCGGAAAAGAGGTTGAAGTCTCCGTTACGCTCACGCGGGAAACGGAGCAGTTTGTCGGAACAGCGGTTGGCAGCTCGGTGCCGTTTTCGCGGATGCGCTGCATCGCGCAGGCAACGCTCGACGCGGTGAAAGCCTGCACCGGTGGCACGTCGGTCTTTGAACTCGCAAGCACGGAAACGGTTCACTCCAATGGCCGCGCAATCGTGATTTCGCAGGTGTTCTGCCTGCCGGAGATGACACCGCTGGTCGGCAGCGTGTTTGCGGAGCCGGATCCGGACGCGGCGGTTGCGCAGAGCGTTTTGGACGCGATAAACCGCAAACTCTCGCTCTATTCACAGGAAGCATAATCCGATCCGTCGGCTGACATACAATTCTGAGAAACGGTGTTATTTGAAAACTTAACAGGTCCGGCAAAAGCGAAGCGGATATAGCCTGTTCGAAATAGCGGAGAACAGAGCCTATAAAAAGGAGGCTATATCCAAATGAAGAAGGTTCTCATGGCGCTTGCTTCTCTGGCTGCATTGGTCCTTTCCAGCGGCGCGTATTTCTTTGTCAGATAAGACAAGGAGATCGTAAGAGACTACTGAGTATGAGTTCACGGCTGGACCTGTTAAGGTTTATCGCACGGTGGCGATGCGCATGAGGACAGTTGGAATGAAGAAGCAAAAACTCTACATGGTTTTGATGGGCCTGCTCGGTCTAGCGGTGTTTGCGACCAGTGTTGTTCAAACAGTCGCGCTCTTTGCAGACCCCCAGACACGCTTCTCAACCCTTCTGTACTGCGTCATCGTGCTGGTTTTGATGCTCCTTTGCCATATGCTGCCAATCTATATTACGGCAGATAAGACAATGGAGATCAGCTTTGTGCCGGTGGTGGCCTGCGTGGTGACAAGGAGCGTCGCGCTGGCCAACGTGCTGTTTGCACTCTCGACGATGCTGACGCTACTGCAGGATGCCAAGACGCGAAAATACTATTCGCCCTGGCTGCGCGCGCCGCTGACGGAGCTGTTTAACGTTTCCAACGTGCTGATCGTCAACTGGATTGGCGGCTATCTTTACAAGCTGATCGCGGTTGACGCGAATGGTTCCGTCTTTACCTGGAACGTCGTGCTCGGCGCGGTCGCGTTTTCGTTTGTAGCAATCTTCGGAAATCTCGTCTTCTTTATTCTCTATTATAAGTTAAGCGCGCAGGGAAAGTTCTTTGCGCTGCTACGCGACAACATTGGCGGGATTATTCCAAACATTCTGGCAACGGTCCCGCTGGGACTTGTGATTGGCTATCTACTGATGCAGGAGAACGCCTACCTCTGGATCATACTGTTCATGGGGCCGCTGCTGTTGGCGCGCTACTCGTTTAAAATCTATCTCGATAGCCACATGATACTGCTGCGAACGATCAATTCGCTCGTTGAGGCAATTGAGGCGAAGGACCCGTATACGCGCGGGCACTCGCAGCGTGTCGCCTATATCAGCACCGAAATCTGCAAGGCCATGGGCTGCTCGCATTCGTTTACCGATCAGGTAAAGATGGCGGCGCTGCTGCACGATACGGGTAAGATCGGCGTGGAGGACGCGGTTTTACGCAAACCCGGCCCCTTGACGCCGGAAGAGTATGACATCATCAAGCAGCATCCCGTCGTCGGACGGCGAATCATTGAGAGCATCAATCTCTCCAACGTGGTCAACGACGCGGTGCTCTACCACCACCATCGCTATGACGGCGCGGGCTATCCGGACGAAGGTCCGGCGCCGGGCGAGCTGCCGCTTTCCGCCGCCATTCTGGCGGTTGCGGATACCTACGACGCAATCATCTCCGACCGTCCGTATCGGGCGGGGTTGAGCAAGGAGCGCGCGCGGGAGATCCTCCGCGAGGTCTCCGGCTCCCAGCTGGATCCAAAGGTGGTGCAGGCGTTTCTGGCGATTGAACCAAGGCTCTGCCCGGAGGAGGCAGACAAGCTCCTCCTATACACCATATGATTCTGCTGCTTGCCGCGGTTCTGGGACTGGCGATTGGGCTGCTTTCCGGCGGTTCGCTCAAAAACATGCTTTCATACCCGCTCAGAGGGCTGCTGCTTCCCATTCTTGCGTGGCTCTTGAAAGCAGGCGCCGCCTATATACTTCAACCGCAGCAAGGGGCGGTGCTGGTTTGCCTGGTGCAGTACGGCTTGCTGTTTGCCTTTCTTGCGCTCAACATTCGTCGGCCGGTCTGGCCGATTTTTGTGTCTCTCGGCACGCTGAGTAACTTCTTCGTCATTCTGCTCAACGGCGGGCGTATGCCGGTCTCCGCGTCTTTGATTGGCTCCTTACCGCAACGGCTCGAACAATTACAAATGAATCAAATCTACGCCTATTGTCTGGCGGACGGGCGGACGCTTCTGCCGTTTCTGGGGGACATTCTCCGCATCGGCCCCGAAGGGACGCCACTTGGGTTTGCCAGCGTCGGCGATTTGTTTCTCTGCGTCGGCGTGCTGATTCTCTGCATTCAGCTGACGCGTTCTTCTCAACGAAAAGAACCCTCATCCACAAAACAAGCATGACCGAATCGAACACCGAACAAACAGCATTCACTCCGTTCTCAAAGGCGAAGGATGAAAGCGCTGTCATCGGGAAAATGAACTTAAATTTTTCCTGTGAGATCGATTTTTTCAAATTACGGTTGAAATTACTATATTATTGTGTAAAATGAAGGAAGCAACCTGAATATACGAGCTGCTTTCCGCGTCGACAGGATTGCGGTTATTTTTGTTCGTATTTCGTCCGCATTACGGCTTGCAACAATGGGCGTTTCGCGCCCGACTCCAGAGGGTTAAAACCCGCTCGGTCACGTGGTTGCGCAGGACTCGCTGCTGATGAATGGCAAGATTCAAAGCAGATTTCATCCAAACCGGATTTCAGAATTCAATAGGTGGCGAACTTTGCCGAGGATGCACAGCGATACAACGACCGTAGCAAGTGAAGATCTTCATGCGGCATACGGAGCTTATAAGCTGCGAATAGCACAGAACTATATCTATGTTCTGGCAATATTCGCCAGCGTTTTTAGCGTTCTTCTGATTGTCTTTGATCTAAAGAACATATCGGATCAAACGGCGCGCCTCATCATTGCCGTGGTGCGCTATTCATACGCGGTGCTGCTGATCTTTGTCGGCGGCTTGCTGACTCGTTTGAAGTCGTTTCGTACGTATACGTACATTGTATCCGTGCTGGAGCTGATGTCGATTTTCATCAGCCTGTATGTGCTCGATCGATACAATTCCCCCAATTTTCTGATTCAATCCATGGGTCTGGTCGCGACCGTTCTGATTCTATTTCTCGTTCCAAACCGAAAAGGCTTTCAGCTTGCGCTGTCCATTCTTGCGGCGTTGAGTTTCTACGGCTTAGCATTTTTACGCGTGGTGCCTGCGACGACAAACGAAATGCTGGCGTCCGTCGTATATACGATGGTTGCGATTACGCTCTGCACGATTTCTTCGTTTCATAACGAGAAGAACCAGCTGGGCGAGTTCATTTCGAAAACGCGGCTGGAGCAGCTCAGCACAACGGACTTCCTAACGAACACCGCCAACCGGTTTCGCCTTGAAGAGGAGGCCGACCGCTGGATGAACTTTTGCCGCCGCCAGAAGCTGCCGCTCTGTCTTGTGTTTGTGGACGTGGACAATCTCAAGCAGATCAACGACACCTACGGGCATGTCGCGGGGGACTCCGTTCTGGTGATGCTCTCGACGCTCATGCAAAAGCAATTGCGCAATTCGGATACGATCTCGCGCTGGGGCGGGGACGAGTTCGTTCTGCTGCTTCCGAACGTTTCGCTCAAGAACGCGATTTCGCTGTTGGAGCGACTGAAGGCCAGCGTGCTCAAGACGGACTTTGGCGTCGGCGTGAAGGTGACCTGCAGTTATGGCGTGGTCGAAATGGGCGAGGAGAGCACGTTTCAGTCCTTGCTGCGCGAAGCGGACGAGCTGATGTACAGCGGAAAGCGCGAAGGTAAAAACAGAATCAGCTACATCGAGCGAGGAGAACCGCAGGAATAAAGGTTGCAACGTAATAAAACACACGGTTTTCCGTGTGTTTTTTGCTATTCTCGGTTGATTGACCGAGAAGAAACGGGATAAAGCAATAATATCAATGTAACAGATCGATGCGTGCAACAATTGAGAATCGAACCGCTGCTGAACGAATCACCACAAGAAATTGCGCTCAGTGGCAATACGAGCACCAAACCTTGCGATTCTTAATAAAATCTGAATAAACATGAAACAAACCTGTAACATAAATGAACAATTCATTGATAATATACAATTTTGTCCGGCGGATTTCGCATATTCGCCGGTAATTTTTTGTTATAAATTCGAGATAATTCACGAAAAATTCTTTACTTTGGAAATTAAGTGGCGTTATACTAATAAATAAGAAGAATTCTTGCAACGAATATGTAATGCGAATATACAATTTATACTCGATTGAAATACAACCCCGTTTCGGCTGTTCTATTCGTGCAAGCGCCAACAAAGTTGTTAAAAACCGCTTGATTGCCGAAAAGACGAGAAAAATCGCCTTATCTGGTGATTTAACGGCTCTTATATGTTTTTGTACTTTTATGAATTGCGCTGTAACAATATTAATGGACTAACCCACAGAGAACTCCATACAGAATAACAATAATAAATTGAAATGTAACATGACGGAGGAAGCGACGGATGCGAGTTGCCGAACAAAGGGGATTGAAGCGTCTCGGAAAGCGGTTCTTTCATATATTACTCTGCGTCATGCTGTTGCTTCAGACCATTGCGTTCCCGACGGTTGCGCACGCTGCGAGCGCCTTTGCGTTCCGGGGGTACAACAACGAGAACGTCACGGACAGCACGTTTACCTTCAGCACAAACGGCGCTTCCGTCAGCGGAACGACGGTAAACTTCTCCGCTACGGGCACCGGCGAAGCGGTCGGCCTGATCACGCTGAGCGAAGAAGGCTCGGATATCTCGACCGCAATTGACCTCGGCGGACTCGAGATTGACTTCTCGGCCATCGCGGCCACCACGCTGGAAACGGAGAACAATTCAGAGGTGGACGTTGCGTCCATCGCGATCCGTTTTGTGGGCGACTCGGACAATACGCTCAAGACTGTGTCGCTTGCCAAGTCAAATCCGGCGGAGGCGGGCAGCGAGACGCTCTCGTCCGGCGCATCCATTCCCGCGGGAACGCGCGAAATCTACATTCATCTCTATGGCGCAAGCAACTCCGGTAGCAACACCGTCGTATTCAGCGATCCCAGCCTTGTGATTCACGAATCGGCCGCGCCGACCTGCGCGTTTGAATACAACTCGGCCTGGACGAATCAGCCCGTCAGCGTACGCATCAACGCGGCGGACAGCGACAGCGGTCTGGAGGGGATTTACCTCAACGGATCGAAGGTCGCCAGCACATCGCCCTATGATCTGGTCGTCTCCACCAACGGCACCACCCTGACGGCCTACAGCATGGACAACGCCGGCAAGAAGTCCGACGTGCAAACCATCACCATCAACAACATCGACACCGCAACGCCCGCGGCCCCCGCTTCGCTGAGTCTCAGCGCGACGGGCTGGACCAATGCGGACGTTTCTTTGGTTCTGCCGACGCTCGCCGCCTCGACCGGAGCGCCGGATCATTACGTCTACAAAATCGGGACCGGTGCGTGGACGCTTGTTCCGGATGGTTTTGTCCTGACGGACAACGGGTCGACGACAATCTCCGTGGCCGTGCAGGACGAGGCGGGCAACCGCTCCTCTTCGCTGCAGGCAACCGCCAAGATCGACAAGCTCGCCCCCGTGATTGACTCGCTCGACAGCGTTGTCTCCAGCGGAAGCTGTCGCGTGAACCTCACCTACCACGAAGAAGGTCAGAGCGGACTCAAGAACGCCCTCTACGCTGCGGGCACGCAGAGCGCAGACTACTTTACCACGGGTGGTAACGTCATTTCCAGCGGAACGTTCACCGTTAGCGTCGGCGGGGACTACACGATCTGCGTACAGGATAACGCGGGCAACACAGTGCTGCAGACCGTTACCCTGAGCACCGCGCCGGTACTGGGCAACATCTCGGATGTCGCGATCGACGAAGACACGTCCGTGAGCATTCCGCTCAATGTGTCCGACGCAGAGAGCGAGCTTGCGTCGCTGAGCATCACCGCGACGACGGATAATACGACCTTGCTGCCAAGCCTCGTGATCAACGTTGGCGAAAGCGGCGCAACGCTGGACATTACCCCGGGCGCAAATCGCAACGGCGGACCGGCTACGGTTACGGTCGTTGTCGAGGATCCGCAGGGTGAAAAAGTTAGTGACACGTTCGCACTCACCGTTCGTTCGGTCAACGACCCGCCGAGCGCAACCGACGACAGCGGCATTACGCTCAACGAAGATTCCAACGTTACCATCGACGTGCTGGCAAACGACGCGGACGCGGCGGATTCCGACACGCTGAGCATTCAATCCTGCGGCGATCCACAACACGGAACCGCAATTGTCGTTCTCGGTAAAATTCGCTACACGCCTAACGCTAACTATGTTGGCGACGACAGCTTTACCTATACGGTTTCCGACGGCAACGGCGGAACCGCGACGGCAACGGTCTCCGTAACGGTATTGAACGTAAACGACGCGCCGGTCGCCGTGGACGACACCGCGACCGCTTCGGAGGACGGATCGGTCACCATAGCGGTGCTCGACAATGACTCCGACATTGATTTGGACATCAATCCGGATGAGACGATGACCATCTCCGACCTGCAGTCCGGCGCAAACGGCTCGACACGGCTGGAAGGAAATGCGGTCGTCTACACGCCCAGCGCGAACTTCTTTGGCACGGACACCTTCACCTACACCATTTCGGATCTCGTCGGGAGCTCCGACACGGCGACGGTAACCGTTACCGTTGCGCCGGAAGCGGATGATCCCGTGTTCGTAGGTCTGAATGATACCTACTCAATCAATGAGGATTCGAACGCGAACGAAATCACTTTTTCGATCAAAGACGTGGAGACGCCAGCCGACAGCCTGATGCTGCAGGCGGCTTCGCTCACGACGACGAAGGTTGAACAAAGCGGCATTTCGATTTCGGGCCTGGGCGATAGTACCGACGCGGTCAAGCTGCTCATCACGCCGCTTGCCAACCAATACGGCGAAGCAAAGATTCTGCTTTCGCTCGGCGACGGCTTTACGACCGTAACCCGGACGATTACGATTCAGATTCAAAATGTCAACGATGCACCACGCGTGGTAACCGATACCGTACCCTTTGCCGAGGACGCGGCGTATGTGGACATCAGCATTGCAAACCTGCTTTCCAACGACTCGGACGTGGAAGGGGACGCGCTCACCTTTGGCAACCTGCTGACACAGCCCGGTTCTGGCGAAGTGGTTAAGCTGAGTGCTACCACGCTGCGCTATTTCCCCGTTGCGAACTTTGACGGCGAAACGAGCTTTACCTACTCCGTGAGCGACGGATCCGATTTGTCGACGGCAACCTGCAAACTTGTCGCGACGGGTTCCAACGACGCGCCGACCATCGCCTTTACCTACGACACCGCGACGACCACCGAGGACACGCTCTCCGCAGGCATTCCTTTTACCATTACGGATCAGGAGACGACCGCTTCGAGCCTGATCTTAATTGCGAGCAGCGCGAACACCGGACTGGTCTCGCCGGACGACGTTACCATTACGAACAACGGCGACGGCACGGGCACGCTGCGCATTCTGCCGCAGGCGGACGCAAACGGAACGGTGACCATTACGCTGACCGTCAGCGACGGCGAGGCGCAGAGCAGCGATACCGTTGCGTTGACCGTCGATCCGGCGGCGGACGCGCCGATTGGCGAGGACGACGAGGTATATGTGCTCTACTCCGGTGCGCATTCCTTTGGCGTGCTGGACAACGACCACGACGTGGACGGCGACGTGCTGCATGTTTCCGGCCATACTGCAACCGGACTGTTGGGCACGCTGACGTTTAACGAAACGACGCAGCAGTTTACCTATTCGCCCGCGATTGGCGAGAACGACGACCCGACGTTTACCTATACTGTTTCGGACGGCACGAACGAGTCCACCGCGACGGTTACGATGCACGTTGAGAGCGTGCTGCATGATCCGGTGATCTCGCCGATCAACAGCCAGTATGTGAGCGAAGACAAGACGATCAGCGGCATTGGGTTCTCCGTTACGGATGAGGACGTAGGGGACACGTTTACCATCTCCGTTGCCTCCAGCGACACGAGCAAGCTCGTGGTAGACGCAAGCCATGTTACGGTGACGAGCCTTGGCGGCGGGGAATACTCGTTGTCGCTCACGCCGGTTGCAGATAGCAGCGGCTCCGTTACCATTACCGTCACCGCGACGGACGCCGAAGGCGCGCACGACACCACCAGCTTTACGCT